>CANQPS010000003.1 GCA_947625785.1 uncultured Clostridia bacterium | reverse complement strand
AAACGAGAGCAAACGCAGGAGTAGGGAGAGGAACCGAAGGGCATGTATTGAACTGTCCGCAAAAAATGACCGACTGACCTCGAACAAAGGCGTGGAAGAATGGTAAGACAAGGCAATATAAATAAAAAAGTACATTTATATCGTTATGTTACAAGGGGTACTTTTGACGCATATTCTTATCAGCTTTTGGAGAGTAAACAGCGTTTTATATCTCAAATAATCACATCAAAAACACCTGCTCGTAAATGCTCTGATGTTGACCAAGAAGCATTGACATATGCTGAAATAAAAGCTCTTTGCACAGGTGATGAGCGTATCAAGGAAAAACTTATGCTCGAAAATAGAGTTAAAGAACTTAGATTATTTAAAACAGAATACACTAATGTAAAATTTGAACTTGAAGATAAGTCTATGGCATTTCCTAAAAAGCGAGATTATCTTACAGATAAAATTACTCAAATTGAAAGTGACAACGAAAAACGCAATAAAATATCTTTTGAAAATGATGGTTTAATTAAGAATTTTTCTATAAAAATCAATGGAACTACTTACACTAATCGACAGGATGCAGGTAATGCGTTGGAATTTTCTTTTAGTCAAATCTCTGTATTTTCGGATAAAGATAAAATATTTGAAATTGGTGAATTATGCGGATTTAAGATATCTGTTGTATATAGTTCAAAAGACGAATGTTTTAAGGGTATAGTAAAGGGTGCAGATACTTATTCTGCAACATTTGGGTTATCCTCCACAAATAATATTAAAAAACTTGAACGTACTATTTCTCAAAAAATACCAACAAAACTTGAAAATACTAAAAATAATCTTGTGAGATTACAACAAGATTACAATTCTGCACAAGAGATTATTGCGAAACCTTTTGAATTTGAAGATGAGTTATCACAAAAAGAAACTCGATTAGCTGAACTTACAAACATACTTAATGCCGAAACTATTGCTCATAAAAATACACCTAAACAAGAAAAAAGGAAACCGTATTATTTTGGCAAAGATAAGATAATTTCAGCAAGAAAATTACCGAATACGGATAAAGAAAATACTCCATTACAACAAAATATGGTGAAAGAATAAGGTGAATTTTAATGTTCTACGTATATTAATCATTACAGATAAAAAAGTAAAAATAATAATATTTTTGATTATGTTAAAGGAGATTTTTATTTATGAATAATGTATCATTAGTTGGAAGATTGACAGCAACTCCTGAATTAAAACATACATCATCAGGAATAGCAGTTACACGATTTTCAATAGCCGTTGACCGTCCGTTTTCTAAGCCGGGCGAAGAAAAGCAAGTTGATTTTATCAATATTGTAGCTTGGAGAAATACCGCCGAATTTGTATGTAAATATTTTCTCAAAGGTCAGCGTATTGGAGCAAGTGGAGGCATAAGAACAGGTTCATACATAGACAGAGAGGGAATTAAGCGATATACATTTGAAATTTATGCTGACCGTGTAGAATTTGTAGAAGCAAAGAAAGATAATTCATCAGATAATGATAATAATTATGATTCACAATCAGATTATGACAATATACCATTACCGAGTGATGAAGATTTACCTTTTTAATATATTATTGATTTTTTTAGAGTTTGTTTTCTTTGGTTCATAAACAAGTAAAAAAATAAAAAAGTTTTAAAAATCTATTGATTTTTTCTTCAATTAAGCATATAATAGTAATAGCAACAGAAATATTCTGTTGAGCAGATGGCAGGAGCTGTCGAGCAAGTAACAAAGTAAATATATGACGGGAGTACTTTGCTAAGTGATGAAGGATGTGTTCATTTGGGTGGATATATTTCGGAGCTTATATTTAGGTTGCATATCAGCCCGGACCCGAATAGATATAAAGTATTATGATAATATTTTGCGTCGAACAAAAATATGACTTTTTAAGCCTTGTGAAATAAACTTCACAAGGCTTTTTTAGTGAATTTCAAGTAAAAAGTATTGACTAAATTTTTAAAAATATATTGACATAATTCCGCTTTTAATGTATTATAATAATAACGACAGATTACTGTCAAGACACATTCCGTTGAGTCTGTGTCCAAGCGATGAAGCATAATAGCGTACTGGAATGCCTTGTTATGCTGAGCTTTCCAGAGGGGTTGTGCAACGGTACCCCAAACCAGTGTAGGCGTTTAGCTGAAAGAAAATGCTCGAAACCTTCTTGATTATATCAAGGAGGTTTTTTATTTAAGGGAGATTGTTATGGATAAGTTACAAGAATGTGCAAAAGCTTTTGAAAAATTACTGACAGTTAAATATAATATAATAATTGCTCGAAAAACGAAGCAAGTTAATATAACATTACAATTTGATAAAGTTGATTTTCATCATTTAGCTGGATTACATAAGTTACAGGATATTAGAATTTCAAGGGCAAATAGAACAAGTTCATTTGATAATATACTAAACAATAAAATTAATTTTCAGACAATATCTTCAAGCAGATATATTAGTCAAGTTTCAGATAGACTTGAACCTTTGGCACATATAGAAAATTTACTTGATAGTAACGAACTGGTCTTTAAATACAACACTCGAACGAATACATTTTCCCTGATTCAAGCAGACTATCTTCTCAGTACACCATATTCGGGCAATGATGTATATATTTTTTTGAGTAAAAATAAGGATAATGAAAATTACTTTTGTCGTTCTTTTTTCCCAAAGGATAAGAAAGATTACACTATTGGACAAGCACAGTACATTTTGTTGTACAAAGAAAAAATCAATCTAATTACCGGTAAGGAAGAAATACAATTTAATAGGCTATATGGTTACAAAATTATTTATGAGAAAGAACTTGAATCTTTAAAAAAATCAGATATAAAAATAGATACTCTTTCTAAAAATGGTAATGAAATATCTATTCGATATTTTCTTCAAGATGAAAATAAAATTAATTCTGTATTACAACAATATCGTTCAAAAAAAGTTGTTGAACAAGTATCAAAAGGGCAATCTACACAACAAACTGCTAAAAAACCACGACTGCCATTTTCACTAACTGAGCAGGTGAAGAAAAAACCACCTGAACCAAATAAGACAGTTAATCAACAAATGATTGATAAAAATAAAAACAAAACTACTATTGAATAATAAAATCGTCATAAATGGCTTTGATTAGCCTTTAAACGAGCGTTAAAAAGAAATAGGTAATCTTACTTAATAAAATAAATAAGCCTTAAAATCGAGTTTTAAGGCTTATTTTACATAATAGCAAATCCCCTGTACATTCAATAATCATTTTGTAAAGGGGATTTCTTTTTTATTTTAAATATAAAGTATATCTGGATATATCGTTTCTTCTGCTCTTGCTTTAAGATTTCTTTCAAGTCTGTCACACTTATCAAATTTACTGTTGGATAAAGCAGATTGAAATTCCTTATCCTCGCTGCACCATTTATTAAGTTGATTTTCAACTGCTTTTTCAGCTCGTCTGACCCTGCGTTCAATGTCCAAGTAAAGTTTGCCATTATTCATTAAATTTTGCAATAAATCTGGATTGTCATTAATTAAATGGTTAACATAAAGTGCTTCGAGCATAATCAATGTTCTTGTTATGTATTGTTCTGTTTTTCTGTCATAATGATAGTAAATATATGATTTTTCTTCTGTCTTTCTTTCTTCTAAATAGCAAATAGGATATTTTCCGATAAAAGTCTTTGACACTACTACTAATTTATTTCTCATATTAGTTTTCATACCTTTCATTTTTGAAATACATTTCCAAAGCTAATTCAATAATTTCACTAATCTCATTTTTATCTCTGTCAGCAAAATATTTTTTGTAAATATCTTTACTGACTTTGACGTTTTTAATTGAGGATTTTTCTTTTTCAATTGGTACTAAAATTTTCAATATATGTTCTTGATTTAAGCCATCAGTATTATGTAACTCTCTGAAAATTTTTGCTTGTGCTTCGCTAATTTTAAAGAGCATATCTCCACTATTAGGGGCTTCATTGAGGTTAAAAAGCATCATTTGTTCATTATACCCAAGATATGATAATTCAACGGCAGCACGAACTGAAATACATTTATTATCAACCCAATTTTTTATACCGTCATACAATTTATTAATACGGAGAAGCCTTGCGACTGTGTTTCTGCTCAATCCATATTCTTCGCCTACTTGCTCTCTTGAATTTAACTTTTGCCCCATTGGAGCAGAAGTTAAATTGGAATTTTCAAGTGCCATAAGTTCGCTTATAATATCATTTCTTTTGCCTTGTGAAAACATATCTTCATATCGTAAAGCAACTACTTTTGCTTGTTCGGAAATTTTTAAATCATTAAATCCACGCTGTATAAGATTACTTTCAATAACATAGATTTCTGCTTCATCGTCTGTGAGATGTTCTTTTATAATACTTGGTACAGTATCCAATCCTGCAAGTTTTGAGCAGTTCCAACGATTATGTCCGATAAGAATTTCATATTTATCGTCCATAGGTCGCACAATAATCGGTGTCATTACACCGTTTTGTCGTATGCTTTCAATCATATCATCGCATCTTTCACCCTCGTAGAGTGTAAACTGATGGTTATGATAGGGAATAAGCATATCTATCGGAATTTGCTTTACTTGATTTTCTTGTGACATCATCATTCCAAAATCAAATGCTACCATATTAAGCCGTCCTTTCTATAACTTCGACTGCCAGAGTTTTGTATTCTTCTCCAAGTCTGCTTTTATTTAAACATAGACTTTTATTTCTTATTGTGCTTTCAGTTGCTTTTGTTGATTTATGTATAAGTGTATTAAAAAGTTTATCTGAATAACGCTCGGTTAATTGTTCTATAATTCGATTACTTACATTAGTGTGTTCAACTACCGTTGGCAATATACCCATAATATATAACTTTGGATTTAATGTAGATTTAACTTGTTCAAATATATTGTTTAGCATTGTTAAACCATCAAAAGCAAATTTTTGGGCTTGCACTGGAATAATAATACTGTCGCTAACAACCATAGCATTCATTAAAAGTATCCCTAATGATGGCAAACAGTCGATTATTACATAATCATAATCTTGTATAAGTTCGTCACTCAGCATACGCTTTAATACGGTTTCTCTTGCGATTGCTCCTGCGAGGTAGAAATCAGCATTTGCAAGGTTTATATCAGATGGGATGTAGTCAATATTGTTAATTTTGCTGTGACGCACATAATCTTTAATATTATTTAATTTCTTTACTTGTCCGATAGCCGATAACATAAGGTGGCTTATTGTTGGTAGTTCATCAGCAGTTCCGTCATCGGTTATAAATCCAAGATATGCTGATAAATTAGCCTGTGGGTCAAGGTCTATAAGTAAAACACGTTTATTTTGTAATCTAAGAGCTACGCCTAAGTTCATAGCTGTAGTGGTCTTACCAACACCACCTTTTTGATTTGCAATAGAAATAATCTTACACACTGTAATTACCTCCTGTATTCTTTAACATATTAATAATTTCATCATTTGTTATACCGATTTTCTTCATATTTCTAACCATATCTAAAAATTGTTGTTTATATCTATTCTGTAAAGTAGTACACGCTACTTTACATACAAACATTCCTATACCTCGTTTTTTATAAACTATGCCTTTATTTATAAGTTGATTAACGCTTTTTAATGCAGTTGCCTGATTAATGTTATATATCATAGCAAGTTCATTGATTGATGGAATTTTAGTGTTTTCTTTAAATATGCCTAACATAATATCGTCTTCAATAAATTCGGATAGTTGTATAAAAATAGGTTTGTTTATTTCTTTATCAAAACATAGCTTCTTCATCATCGCCTAAATTTTCAAGAGCCTTTGCAATATTCTCACGTTGCATAGTTTTTTCTACCTCATCAAGAGCAACTTGTTTAGGATAATCTGACGGATACACTTCATCATCACATACAATAGCCGAAGCTATTATGCCAATACCAAGATTTTTCTTTTTACCGTCATCAAGCGTGAATACATTACCTAACTTTCCGATAACTATAACATCGTAACTCTCGAAAATTTGACTTTTAATATTCTTCGCCAACTGACCGGCACAAGAAATATACAGCGTATCAAGTTCTTTAACAGACAACTCAATACAACACTGCATTACACCGTCAACGGTGTAGAGTTCTGAAATACCCATAACAATACCTGATACATTAACACTATTCATAACTAAATCCTCCGTTTTAATTATTAATTTTATTTTTCATTGCATTGTAGCAGTATAAGGTGGCAAGACAATCAGATAAACTGTCGTGTGCATTACCTTGCCAATCATAGCCATAATAAGTAGCACAAGTGCTTAATTTCTGCCATTTACTTTCTTTTTTGTCTTTTTATCTTGTGTTGCAACTCTATTTTCAAAGCCCATATAAAGTCCCCCTAAATAAAAATATTACAGAATCAATGTTTTGAATTTTTGAATTTCTTGAATATATTGTTCGTATATATCGTAATCATCATCTGAAATAAGCTTTTCAAATACTGTTATTTCTTCTTCTTCTTTAGCTATGAATACACAGTATAAATCTACTTGAATTGCTACATCTTTTTTTATGTCTTCTTTAAATTCAATATTATCTATCTTTTTCAAAAATTCATTAAGTTTATTAATATATGTCTATTATATAATCACTGTTTTCATTATAATAACTAATTGAACATTTATCTTTCTCATTGAATTTAATTTTTAATTTATCAATTTCATATAAATTTTCATTGATTTGTAAATTGTAATCTGTGTATTTTACTTTATTATATTTCATATCGAAGCTATCGTCGTAGTATTTGTATTTATCACAAAAACATTTTAAATAATGTTGTGTAATATTAGATCGTATTCTATTTAATACATTTATTTTTGCTATTTCTAATACTTTTTTGTCGCTTTCGTAAGCTACGTTTCTGTTTCTATTCATATTTAAAACCCACTTTCTTTATTATTTTTCAAGCTAACTTCATACAAAAAGCAATTATAAATAGTACAAATATAAAATATGGCATATTCTATTATCACCTACTTTCTAAAAGTTATTATCATTTTATATTATACATAACAATATAAATATTGTCAAGCATAATTTATAACATTTCTAAATTCTTTTATTTATTGACGGTAAAAAGTGTATGTTGTATAATATTATGCAGTACAAAAATTTATTGTCTTGTATAATAAATAAAAGAAAGAGGGTGTTTTTATTAAAACTTTTATTTGTCAAATGTGCGGAAAAGAATTTGGTTCGGAAGCCAATCGTGCAAGTTACTGTCCGGATTGTAGAAAAATCAGACAAAAAGAACGAGCAGAAGCGTATGTAGAAAAACGCAAAAACAATATTGAAGTCAGAACAATAGGAAGTTCGGATATTTGTGTAGAGTGTGGTAAACCATATATAATTAATAGTGCAAGTCAAGTTGTTTGTGAAGATTGTCGTAAGAAACACACTAATAAACGCAAACAAAAATCAAATGCTGATTATAGTGCAAAAGCGTATGACACTATTACTACTTATGTTAAAAAAGGACAAAAAGAAGTAATAAAAGAATTTGTCCAACAACACGAAATGAGTTTAAATGAGTTTATAAATCTTGGTATCAATCTTGCTATCGAAAAGCTATCGAAAGAGTAACTATTCAAGTTCACTTTTCTTTGATTTAGCATTACTAACTGTTTTTAAATACTCTTGAATGCTTGTTTGAGCATATTCAATTTCTTTTAAATTATTAACTATTTTTTTATAATCATTATTCATTTGAGTTCTTTTGTCGATTAAAATTCTTCTCTCTTTTTCAAGATTTTCTAAGTTTGGCAAAGTTTTATTTGGATATAATTTAGTGAGTGTTTTAACAATGTTTTCGTATTTATCTATTGCGAGAGCATTGTCTTTTTTATACTTACTTTTATTAAAACTTTTCTGATATAATTCGTAAATTGGTTTGTACTTTTTATATGCTTTAAGAAGTTTTATCGTATCACTCATTTCATCAATTTTGTTTTGCATTTTATTAAGATTTGATACTAAAATCATACGCTCGTTATATGTAGCAGTTGCCTTGCTTTCAAGCTCTTGTTGGCTATGCAAATTTTGTGTTGTGAGAAAATTTATTAATCTTGACGCCTCTTTCATATTTTGCAAATCTGCCCAATGTAAAAGTCCTTTTGATGTTTGAAAAATATCTTTTGATGTATCAATAATTTTTGTTTTATAATCTCGACCACTTTCACCTGTTTGTAAAAATTGATATTGTTCGATACGTTTACGAATTTGTGGTTCATCATAATACCACCCGAGCGTTCGCCCACGAGAAAATTTTTCTTGACCATTTACTGTCATTCTGAATTTAATCTTTATAACATTTTCAGGAGTATAGATACATTCAATTTCTTTCTCTTTGATTTTCTTTAAAAACTCATCAAAGTTACTACTCTGCATAATAGTTTCATCAATCGCATATCGTAATTTTGACATCCAACTTTTTCCGAGTTTATCTTGTTGCCATTCATAATAACTTTTTCCTTTTCCAAGTTTAGGATTTTGTATAACACTAAGTCCGTTTTTTAGGCAAAGTTCATCGTTGTAATTTTGGATTGTTTCAGCAATTCTACGTCCACGATTGTGAGTAGTTTCAAAACTTAAATAATCAAAACAATTAACTTCATTAAAAATAATATGATTATGTATATTGTGTTTATCAATATGAGTTGCAATAATATATTGAAACGAGTTTCCGAGTAGTTTATCTGCAAGTTCTAATCCGATTTGATGTGCTTGTTCGGGAGTAATTTCACCCGGTTTAAATGATTGTACAAGGTGTTGAGCAAGTATTGTAGTTTTTCCTGTTCCAAGTTTGCGAATATTATCAAATTCTTTACTTGCTTTTTTACCATTAGGTGTACAACCAAGAGTGCTGACAAGCATACCATTATCAGTCTTTTCTTCATTGAGAATATAATCTATTGCTTTGGAAAGCGTAACATAGATTGGATGGATGTTAGTGATTGCCATATTTCATTTAGCACTCCTTTCATATACTTGAAATCTTCATCATAAATTCTGTTTGTAGAATTAACTCTCATTGTTATTTGATTAATATTTCTTTGTATGCCATTTAAAGATTTTATTAAATTCTTTATCTCCTGATTTTCGTACTTGACGATAACGCCTACTATTGCCATTTTTCTTATATAAGCACCTGTCGATGAACTTTCAGATACTTTTGCTTTCTCGATAATAAAATCACGTTCCTGCTCTGTAACTCTAAAATTCATCTTCACATTTCTTTTAGTTTCTTTCATCAGTTATAGTCTTCCTTTCGCAGATTTGGGGTTTTAGGGGCAAGCCCCTAACAAGCAAGCTATATGTCGGATGTACGACATATAGCAGTGCTTGCTATTCTTCAAAACTCCCTCTATATATAAAGCCGAAAAAAATGCAAAATTGCACCTCATATATTTTGAAAAAATATAAAAAATAGTAGATAGAGGGAGTTTTGAAGAATGTTTTTTAACTTTTTAGCAAATATTGTTGCGAAAAAGTTTGTAATAATGTTATAATCTAATTATCAATTATTTGTTTTGTTTGTTTGATGTATAACGAAAGGGTGTTATACAGAAAATGAACAACAAAGATTTACAAGAATTAAAAAAATTTGACCGTCGAGTTAAATATCTTTATGAACGTGACAAAGGACGTTTGCTAAGATATGATGATGCTTATATTTCAGATAAATCTGCAACGGTCGAAGATTTGATTGACAAAAAAAATTTACACATATCACTACAAAAAGCATTGAATAAACTTTCTGATACAGAGTATCAAATTATTCAAGAATGTTTTTTCAGTAATGAACGTGTAAATTTTTCAAAACTATGCAAAAAATACAATATCACAAGACAAGTGTATATACGCAAAGAAAAGCGTATATTATCTAAACTTAAAAAATTAGTAACTTATTACTATAATAAGTTTTAATTTTTGTGCATATTGCGATTTTTAAAAAGTTTTTGTGTTTTTTAGGTGCAATTTGGTATTTTTTTCGGCTTTATATATAGAGAGCTTTATTTTGAAAACTCTCTATATATGTTATCTTTACTTTACTCTTTACAAATTTGTAAAAATATGATACTGTATTAAGCACTAAGTTCAATTTTTGCCTGTTTGCAGAAAGGAGAGAAAAATGCAAACAGGAAAAATAAAAATCACAGCTTTGTATGCTCGATTATCATCAGATGATGAACTGCAAGGCGATTCAAACAGTATCATACATCAGAAACAAATTTTACAAGAATATGCTCTTACAAACGGATTTGAAAATTGCAAATACTATGTTGATGATGGGTATAGTGGAACATCATTCGACCGTCCTGACTTTATTAAATTAATTGAGGATGTAGAGAATGGTTTGGTGCAAACAATTATCGTCAAAGATTTATCACGATTTGGCAGAAACTATTTGAATGTCGGATACTACACAGAAATCTTTTTTCCAAAGTATGATGTCAGATTTATTGCTGTTTCTGATAATGTTGATTCATCGCTCGGATATAATGAATTTGTACCATTTCATAATATTATGAACGACTGGTATGCAAAAGATATTTCTCGTAAACAAAGAGCAGTTATACAAAGTAAAGGTAATGCAGGTAAAAGACTGACTACAAAAGTTATTTATGGCTACAAAAAAGCCGAGAATGGTCAATGGATTGTTGACGAAGAAACCGCAAAAGTTGTACAAAAGATTTTTCAACTCTGTTTAGATGGATATGGAATACAAATGATTGCAAATTATTTATTTGCTAAAAAAATCAAAAATCCGTCTGCATACACTAATACAATTCGCAAAAATGGTGTTGCAGAAAAAAATCCATATCTATGGTCCGCACAAACTATTTCAGGTATTTTATCAAGACAAGAATATTGTGGTGATACAGTCAATTTCAAAACTCAAAGAAAAAGTTGTATGAGTAAACAAATAATACGCAATACTCCTGACAGTTACAAAATTTTTTATGATACTCACACAGCTATCATTAGTAGAGAAGATTTTGAAAAAGTACAAGAAATTAGAAGTAAACGAAAAAGAATATCTCCAATTCAAGAACCTGTTTTGTTTACTGAAATTTATTGTGTTGACTGTAAAAGCAGAATGCACATAATGCGTTCCAGAGAGTATAAGCAAACTAAACCAGATTGTTATATTTGCTCTAAGTCAAGAAGAAGTCAGACCTGTACATCACATTATATTCGAGAAAGTTACTTGATTGAATATGTTCTTAATGTTCTTAATCAACTTCTTGACGAAGCAAAAGACAGAAAAATATTTGAAGAAAAAGTTAATGTAAGTGTAACAAGAAAAAACAATCATAAACATAATGAAACAAAGAAAAATCTCGCAAATACTCAAACGAGAATTAACGAGATTGACAAAATCATTAAAGAGTTATATGAAGATAAAGTACACGGAAACATTACTTTGGAGATTTTTCAAAAGCTATCAAGTATCTACACAAAAGAGCAAAAAGAACTGTCAGAAAAAATTTTTGAATACACAAAAGAATGTGTAGAAATTAGCAAAGCAAAATCTGCTTTAAAAGAGTTCTTTGGTATACTTGAAAAATATCTTACACAGGGTGGCATTGGATATTTAACTCGTGAGATAGTTGATGATTTCGTTGACCGTATTGAAGTTTTTGAAGCAAAAAAAATTGACGGCAAACGTCAACAAAAAGTAAATGTTAATATCTATTTTAAAGGGATTGGTTTATTAGATTGGTAATTCTTCGCTAAAACAATTACAAGTTGTAGTAACACTGTCCGGGATATTTATGCTCTTTAATGAACTGCAATCCTCAAATGTCCTGCTAATTACAGCCACAGGCAGACCCTCTATTTCTGCCGGAATAGTAATACTAACATCAGAACCTTTATATTTTGTTATTTCTATATATTTATCATAGACGTTGTATTTATAATCGTCATTTTCGCCCTCACGCTGAAATACTGCGTTCTCTATATCAATCAAATCACTATTATTTATAGAAAGTTTCATATAAATATTATCTACACGCTTTGTTTTTTTCTTCTCAACAGTTACAGCCTCAATATTAACAGGATCATATCCGTCACAAGTCACTACTAACAGATATTTTCCCTCCGGCATAGATATTGAAAACTCACCTTCAGCGTTGCTGTAACATTCATCTTCACCAAATCTTGTAGCTGTATTATCAGATGCTGTATAGACTTCGATTTTTGCGTTCTTGATGGGATTTTTATCCTTTGTCAGAACTTTGCCGGAAATAGTACCGTTGTTGTTTTCTATCTGATAATTCAAAATAGAATTTTTGATTTCATCAGAAACATTATTGTTTCGTGGATTATGGTAGTAATCAACACATAATTTAGTCTTGCTATGGTCAAGTTCATATAGTACTTCTGAAATATTATTTATAGTGTTATCCAGATCATCCATCTGTTCTTCAAAGAAATTATCGTATTTTCCTTGCGCGGAGAGATTTTCGATTTCTCTTTCCGTAATTTTTTTCTTAGTTTCATAACAACAAAGTGAAGTCATCAAAGCAAATGTAAGATTACTGTGCAATATTTCTGGATTTGATTCATTCAAATTATGTAGTAATCGTTGTTCTATATAATAATATTGAGCGAGATTTTCTGCATCTTTTAAATCTTCACCGATTACTGACTTTGCCAGTGCCATAGAACCGTCAATTATACTCATTGCTATAGCTATTGGAACGGTTTCAGGTACTTCCATCAATGCCATCTGTATTAATTCATCGGAAATAGAATAAAGTGCTGTTTTTGATACGGCCTCTAATTTTTCTAAAGTCTGTTTTCCAATATTATCATACATATTGTATATTTTTTCAGCAGAATCTTTCAAACCTTTAGGATTATCAATAGAATTAAGTATTGCTTTTATCGAATAGTTGCCGTTGGTAATCTTTCCAAGAATGTTTCCTACTTTTAAAACAATTTCCATTTTTTCTGCCGATTCTTCTAATTTTTCATTTTCTATTATGCCGTTATTAAGCATATTTCTCTTGTCTGAACCTAAATTTTGAATTGCTTGACAAGTGTCGTTAACTTCTATAAATGATGAAACAGAATTTATTAGTACTTTAACAGTTGATAAAGCAACACCTGAAGTTTCCGGTGATCCAGCCATTGCTTGAAGTGCCTTTTTATAATCATTATTATTCTCAGCCAATGCATTCACATAATCTACATAATTTTTTAAATTTTCATTTAAAGACAATGCATTCAATTCCAGTTCTAAATTTGTACTATACATTTCTTTTAATGATTCTAACAAATCAGAGAAAGTGTATAAATCTTTATGAGCATCGTTGTTTTTAATAATATACTGCATATAATTTGCAATATTTAGCAAAGACTCGGTATAATGATCCTCCGAACTATATGTTTCACAATACGCCGATGTAAATCCGTTCCAATCGTTTATTACATTTGAAAGAATATTTTTAGATTGTATTTCAACAATATCTAATCCCTCATCAACTTTTTTCCAAAAATCAGCATCTTTTATTTTTAAGGTAGTATAATCATAAAAATATGTGTCTTGTCCTCTAATTACTTTTTGGTAAATAGAATTTAATGTCGTACCACTGTACATTCTTATATAATAGGGATTTTTATTAAAATTCAAGCCGGTATCATATCCTAAGCTCACATTTGCACTATTCAGTAATGCATTCACCTGTTTGTCGTCTTCTGATGTATATTTAGTCAATTCAACACCAAACATATCACAAAACTTAATATAATCAACATACCACTCATTATTAATTTTTCTGTTTTCAAATAGGTTACCGTCCAAAAGACAAACCCCGCTTATATTTTTACGCATAAAGTTTTCGGATGCAATTTCTGCTTCCTCAATGAAAGCGGTTGTATTGTTTTCACTCAAAAGATATAACTTCATATCATTTTGACCGTTATAGGTAAAGTATATAGCTTCATAACATCAGTGGTTTGCTCAGATGGAGTATACTATATATCAAAATTATGCTTTTGCAATTGAATTGTTTCAAAAGTGGGACTTTAAGTCCCACTTATTACTGTCCGTCTGCTACAAAGCAGATGTAAGGGCTACCGTTCTTGTTGGTAGAGACCTTGTTAGGTATGGGATTGAAGAGTATTGTCGTTCATCTTCTGACCTTCTCATTTATCATTTCCTTACAATAAATATTATACGCAATATATCGTTCATAAGCAATATAAAATATGAACGATATATTGATTCATATTTTAATCCTGTCTTGTTCAAAATATACACTTGATTTGGTTCACTTGATATGATACAATGGATAAAGACGATAATGGGAGGTGAGAATAATGGGAATGGTATTCAAATTTGATGTTCTTCAAGCCTTGAAAGAAGCCGGATATACAACATATCGTATCAGAACAGATAAACTATTGGGCGAGTCAACCGTGCAGAAGTTAAGAAATGGTAAGCCTGTATCGTGGGAAAACATTGAAACACTTTGCAGATTACTGAATGTTCAACCAGGAGAACTGCTTGAATTTAAACTTAATACGGCAGAAAATGAATGATTTTTTGTTTATTGGTAAAAGGACATAAAAAGAAAAAGCATTTTCCGGTAGGAAATAGACGAAATAAGTATAGATGTAAGATTTATAAAACCCATTCTTCTATTGCAAAAGGCCACATATTTTCGTGATATTTTACAGTAAAATTACAAGGATAATAGTTTACGGGTGTAAAGGTGAGTGTAAATCCATTTGTTGCGGGCTTTTTCATATGACCATATTCAAAATCTCCAAAAGTAATACCATATAAATCAAATCCTTTATCAAAAGCATCAGAATACATTTTATCGGGTTTAATCTTATTTAACCACATATATGCTTTATCTATACATTTATCAAGATTGTTTAAAACCTTTACTGCAAAATTTGCGAGATTGTCCGATATTTTACCATCTGTTAAATCAAACAATACTTCTGTACCATTATCTAAGTCTGCTAATCCATAAAATTTTGTAAATCTGAATTTTTCAAATTGACCATTTACCAAAGATTCGACCAACTCATTAATTGTATATTTTTGGAGTTTCATATACGTTTTTCCCTTCTGTAAATTTTGATTTATCTACTAAAGATGCATTAATATAAATAATAAGATTATAGCGAGTTGCCTTTAAGTGATAGCTAAGACAACTTAGATAATTTATAAAAGGCAATGAGAACTAATCTCATTGCCTTTTGTAAGAAATGATCCATCCGGGATTCGAACCCGGGACACCTTGATTAAAAGTCAAGTGCTCTACCGTCTGAGCTAATGAATCGGACTGGAGTGACTGGATTCGAACCAGTGAGATGACGGAGTCAAAGTCCGTTGCCTTACCGCTTGGCTACACCCCAATATTAAATTTTGTAAATAAATGGGGTGGAAAGTCGGATTCGAACCGACGGTCTCCAGTGCCACAAACTGGCGCTTTAACCAACTAAGCTATATCCACCATATTCGTTTCCATAAATCAACCTAAAAATTTTCAATATTCTTTTTATTTTCAGTTTGTTTTTTACTCTCGCTGACTGCTTTAATATAATATCACACAATCCAATTATTGTCAACACTTTTTTCACTCTTTTTTTTAAAAATTTTTAATTCTACTCTTTTGCATAAACCTTTTCAATAATATTGATATATTTATATCATTATAAACAATATATTAACCCAAAATTTACTTATTTATACATAACTGATATAAAAAAATAGTGATATATAAGTTTTTATATATCACTATATTAATATTAAGCACCAGCTTTAAAATTATAAATAGGTTTTATAATATTTTTTATTTCGACAGTATCAGAAATATTATTAATTATATCATCTATATTTTTATATGCCATAGGACATTCGTCTATGGTATCCCTACTCACAGAAGTCGTATATATACCTGACATTTTTTTCTTAAACTCAGATACAGAAAAACTTTCTCTTGCCTGTGCGCGTGACATCAATCTTCCTGCACCGTGTGGTGCAGAATAATTCCAATCACTATTGCCTTTTCCAAGACAAATTAAGCTGCCATCTTTCATATTTATAGGTATTAATAACTTTTCTCCTTTTTGAGCTGATACTGCACCCTTACGCAAAATCATATTGTCTGTGTCAATATAATTATGAATCGTAGAAAATTCCTCATCAACCTTTAAGTTCATAGCCTTTATAAGTTCATACATCATAGCTTTACGATTAATTAATGCAAATTGTTGTACTATTTTCATATCGTGGATATAGTCATCAAAATCATCTCCATAAACATAACATAAATCCTCTGGTGTATCGCAACTTATATTTGCTTTTAACTCACTAATGGCAATTTGAATTTCACTTTGCCTGCCTTCTGTCTTATATTTTTTAATAAGATTATTATAACAGGCTTTGCCTTGCTTATTTATAAGGTCTATTGCCTTATTCTGGTAAAATCTTGCAACTTCCAATCCAAGATGTCTGCTTCCAGAATGAATGACAATATATATACTGTCTTCTTCATCAATATCTGCCTCAATAAAATGATTTCCTCCTCCAAGCGTACCTATACTTCTTATTACTTTATCAAAGTCTATCCTCATTTCTTTAAGACAATGTAATTGCAGCAAGTCAATTTGGTCAGAAAATTTATGTGGAGTTTTTCTGACAGAGTAACCCGATGGAATTTTACTGTAAACAATTTTATCAAACCTCTGTAACTCTAAATGAGAATTCTTGATTTTAATAGTTTCCATTCCGCACCCTATATCAACACCGACAAGATTAGGAACTGCTTTGTCTTTAATAGTCATAGTAGTGCCTATTGTACTTCCAATACCTGCGTGAACATCAGGCATAATTCTAATTTTAGAGTCACTTGTAAATGATTGGTCACAAAGACGCTGAATTTGTTTTATAGCGGTTTCTTCTATAACTTCTGTATAAACGATGGCGTTATTATATTTACCCTTTATATTCATATATACCTCACTAATTTATAAAAAATTTCGGCTGATTTTTTCTTACTTCTCTCGTAAAAAATCAGCCTTAGGAAAAACAAAAAACCAAGAGCAAAATTGCTATGCTCTTGGATTAATAACATTTTGTTCTATTTAACGGCAAAATTAAAAGGGGTAATTGTCAACAATTTTTCTTTTATAAGAACAACAGCAATTTTGAATTTTATATTAAATTGACTTATTATAAACTGTTTCATTGTGACAACCTCCTTTCATTAAATAAATCATAAAACATATATTTTTTATCGCTGACGATTTTAACATAAAAATTTTGTTTTGTCAACTAATTTTTTAAATTTATTGTAGTTCAATTAATATAGTACATCATTATTTGAAGAAATCAACGAAAAAGTTTTTGAGAAGTACTTTTAAGATACAACTTAGATACATTTTATTGTATAATATATAAAAGATAGAACAGGAGATTTATAATAATGATTAGTATATTAATAGTTGAAGATGAAAAAGCTATTTCCAATTTAATAAAGATGAGTTTAATGAAATCAAGCTATCATTGTGAATGTGTATTTGATGGAAAAAGTGCCGAAGATATAATTGAAACAAAAAGATTTGATTTAATATTGCTTGATGTTATGCTGCCTGAGTGCAGTGGATTTGATTTAATGGATTTTATAAAGGAATATGACATACCCACAATATTTTTGACTGCCAAAAATTCGACTGCCGATAAAGTAAAAGGCTTAAAATTAGGTGCAGAGGATTATATAACAAAACCGTTTGATATTTCTGAGCTTTTAGCAAGAATAGAGGTAGTACTGAGAAGATATCAAAAGGAAGAACCTGCAATAGATATTGATGATATTCATATAGATTTACAGTCAAGAACGGTTACTAAGAAAGGTGTTGTAGTTGATTTAACAGTTAAAGAATTTGATATTCTTATTTTATTTTTAAAAAATAAGAATATAGCATTATATAGAGAAACTATTTACGAGAGGGTTTGGCACGACAGTTATATGCCGGATACAAGGACGGTGGATTTACATATACAGAGATTAAGAAAAAAACTTTCGTTAGAGGATAAAATAAAATCTATTTACAAAATAGGTTATATGTACCAAGAAGGTTAAGTTATATGAGATTTATATGGAAAATATTTATAGCTACTTTTTTAATTATAATTATATCTTTTGGGACAGGAGGCTTTTTGCTTATAAATTCAGTTTTCCAATCAACGCTCAACAGCAGTGTGAATACGGCTAAATCTGAAAATAAATTAATTTGTATTTCATTTAATGCGGTTGTTAATAGTATTGAAGCGAATTTTTTTGATTATACTCTGAAAAACTTTACTAATCAAATTTCAGATAATCACCGTATAATAATTGATGATAAAAGCCAGATAAATTTTTATGAAAAAAATTTGTTTATTAACGAATTGAAAATAGGTGAGCAAGGTTATCAGATTATTTATGTTAATGGCAATCAATATATTCAAGTTATATCACTGGTGGAAAGCGACGAAAAAAGAATTTATATAGAGAGTGTTAAGGATATATCAGATATATTTGTACAAAGGGAGAAACAATATAAATCATATCGAACGATTCTTATATGTGTGGCTTTTATAAGTTCAATTATAATAATGATATTTGCAAGATATATCACAAAACCACTGATGAAATTATCAGATGCTGCACAAGAAATTGCAAATGGTAATTTTGATAAAAGAGTTAAATATTCAAAATTTGGTATGAGCAGGGAAGTTGAATTATTAACCAATAACTTCAATAAAATGGCTGATAATATTGAAAATTATATTGAAGAAATTAAGGCGGAAGCACAGCGTAAAGAGGATTTTGTGGGAAATTTTACACACGAATTGAAAACGCCATTAACATCAATTATAGGATATGCGGATATGCTGCGTTCTTATGATTTACCCGCTGATGAGAGAAGATTGTCAGCAGAGTATATTTATAAAGAGGGCAAAAGATTAGAGGCTTTATCATTACACTTATTAAATCTTATAGTAATCAGAAATAATAATTTTAAATTTGTGTCAAAAAATACGGTCGAATTTTTCAAAGATATACAAAAATCATTGAAGTTTATACTTGAAAAATATAATATTAAATTATTTGTAAAAGCAGAGAAAGCAGATATAAAGATTGAACCTATGTTAATGAAAACCGTCATATTAAATCTTGTTGAAAATGCCTGCAAAGCCTCTAAATCCGGTGACGAAGTGGCAATTGTAGGATTACTAAATAAAAACAAATATATTATAGCTGTTGCCGATAATGGCAAAGGTATACCGGAGAAGGAAATATCAAGAATAACAGAAGCATTTTATATGGTTGATAAATCAAGAGCAAGGGAATATGGTGGTGCAGGTTTAGGACTTGCTTTGTGTAAGGAAATCTTATCACTGCATAATACAGCTTTAAATATTGAAAGTAAGTTAGGTATAGGCACAGTAATGAGCTTTGAATTAGAGGTTTGAAATATGAAGAAAATAATAAAATATGTATTAAGTTTTATTTTAATAGTAATTTGTACCATAACAGTGATTTTAATACCAAAGATTTATTATAATTCCAACGATAAATTTATACGAAATAATATTGAAATATCGGAACTTGGTGTATCTACAACAAAACATTATCCAACTGTAATGGAGGTTTTTAAATTAATGAATTCCTCAAAGACTTTAAATATGCAATTAGATAATAACATTACTACGGAGGATAATATAAAAGAACTTGCTGAAAAAGCTATTTCAAAAATGATGGGATATTTATCAGATAATAAAAATAATTATTTATACTATTTATTAAATTTCTTTACAGATAAGATAAATGAAGATGGGTTTATTGCAGACTTTTATTATGATATTATGCTTATGAGTTCTGAATTAGATGATAAATTTATATCAGCCACCGTTGTAAATCTTGTGGTTACATATAATAGTGGAGTAACCTTTTGTATGTTAATAGATTATGATACATTTTTTATTTATGATTTATCAGTATATAATCTATACGATATTGACGAATCAGATAGTTTGTTTCAAGTTGAAGAGGAGGTATCTATTAGTAAACTTAGAAAAGATTACGACTATATAATAAATGTGTTATCTAAATATTGGAATGTAGATAGCGAAAATATATGCTTTAACTCTTATGATGGAAATTTATATATAAGTTGTAAACAGTGAGTATATTATGTGATATGATAAAATACAATGATTTTATGATACAACTTTAATACAATTCAGATACAAGTATTATGCACCCTGTTATTAAAATACTTTCAAAATATTTTAATAATAGGGTGAGGTTTTATTTATGAATGACTATGAGAACTTTATAAAAAATAGTTCTGTATGTAGTTTTACACAATCTGAGAAATGGGCAAATGTTAAGGATAACTGGATTTGTGAGAGAATAACCGTTAAAGATAATAATAGCAATATAATAGGAGCTATGCAAATAATGATTAAAAAAATCCCTTTTTTTAATGTATCGTTTATGTATTCTCCGAGAGGTATGATATGCGACTATCATTCAAAAGAAGTAATTGCTATGATTATGGAAAAAGTCAACGATATTCAAAAAAGATACAATGGTTTTATGTTAAAAATAGACCCGATGATTAATATAAAAGATACTATTTCCATAGACAACCTAATAGACTACGGTTTTAAATATAAAATAAATCAAAGTAATAATGATACCGTACAATGTATAAGTAATTATATCCTTGATATATCAAATAAAAGTGAGAATGAAGTATTTAATTCATTTCATAAAAAATGGCGTTATAATATCAGATTATCCGAACGAAAAGGTGTTAAGTGTTCTCATTATGGAATTGAGAAATTAGACGATTTTTATAATTTAATGATTGAAACGACTAAGAGGGATAAATTCAATATTCGTTCAAAAGAGTATTTTGCTAAAATAATAAATTGTATGGGCGAAAACTGCCGACTTTATATGTGCTATTATAATAATATAGCACTATCAGGTGCAATAACTATTAATTATGGCGGTAGAGTAAGTTATTTATATGGTGCGTCAACCGAGAAATACAGAAATTTAATGCCTAATTATCTTATGCAATGGAATATGATTAAATGGGCAATAGAAACGAATTGTAAGATTTATGACTTTATGGGAATACCTTTTTATGATGATGAAACACACCCTAATTATGGTGTATATCGCTTCAAAAAAGGTTTTAATGGCGAAATAATAAATTATGCCGGGGAATTTAATTATATATATTATCCTGTTCGTAAAAAAATCATATCAAAACTGTTTGAATTAACTTCACATAAAAAACTGTAAATTATATTGAAAATATATAAAAATTCTGCTATTATATTGTAAGTGTTAAATTCTCTGTTATAAGGTGGGATAGAGGTAAAATGTCTGAGAAAAAGGATATATTGTATGTAGTCATTCCTTGCTATAAGGAAGAAGAAGTATTGCCGGAAACTTCAAGAAGACTGAAAGAAAAAATGGAAAAATTAATTTCTGAAAATTTAATTTCGGAAAAAAGCAGAGTAATGTTTGTGAATGATGGTTCAAAAGATAGAACTTGGGATATAATTTGTGATTTGCATAAGGAAAACAGTTTATTTTCCGGTGTCAACTTGTCGAGAAATAGGGGACATCAAAATGCCTTGTTAGCCGGACTTTTAACTGCCGTTAATTTTGCGGATATGATTATATCAATGGACGCTGATTTACAGGACGATATAAATGCTATGGACAATATGATAAAGGCGTATTATGAGGGAAATGAAGTCGTTTACGGTGTGAGAAGTTCAAGAAAAAAGGATACATTTTTTAAGAGATTTACGGCAGAGGGATTTTATAAACTTATGAAAGCCTTAGGGGTTGATATAATATTTAATCACGCAGATTATAGACTTATGTCAAAAAGAGCTGTTGAAAGTTTATCGGAATTTAAAGAGGTTAATTTATTTTTGCGTGGAATAATCCCGCAAATCGGATACAAGTGGACTACCGTTGAGTATGAAAGAGCAGAGCGTTTTGCCGGTGAAAGTAAATATCCTCTAAAGAAAATGTTGTCATTTGCATTTGACGGGATAACATCATTTAGCATTAAACCGATAAGAATGGTATTTTGGATAGGATTAATAGTTTTTATAGTAAGTATAGTAATGCTTGTATGGGCTTTGGTTGCAAAGATAATGAATTTTTCAAATGCAGGTTGGTCATCACTTATGGGTTCTATATGGCTTATAGGAGGAATACAGTTATTAGGTTTAGGGATAGTAGGAGAATACATTGGAAAGATATACAGTGAAACCAAATCCCGTCCTCGTTATATAATCGAAACTATACTCAATAAAGAAGATTAAAATAATTGTTTAGTATTTTATATAAACATCATAAATTACAAAAAAGGAAATGTTAAAATTAATTCTTATGATGGTGTGGTGAATAGTATTGAGTAGTTGTGATGTATCTGTTATAATACCGCTTAAAAATATGGATAATTATGTATATGAGGCATTACAAAAAATTTCCGAAAACAACAGAGGTATATCTATTGAATTTATATTGGTTGATATAGCTTCAACAGATAATACGGTTCTAACATCGATAGAGGCAATTAAACAATATAATCTTGTGGGCTGTGTTATACAAAACGGTAAAAGTTCTATATCTGAGGTTTTAAATACAGGTATTAAGAGAGCAACCGGAAGTTTTATAACATTTGAGTTTCTGGAAAATTTTTGCAGTGATTATATAAAAGACTATTATGATTTTGCAAAGGATAATAATGTTCAGATTATTTTGAATAAGCCAAACGGCAATGAAAGCAAATTTATAGAAACTGACAGAAATTTATTGATATCAGATTTACCGAATAATATTAATCAGTACGGCTTGAATAAAATTTTTATAAATACGGCTTTTATACAGAAAAATAATATATTTATAAATAAATCTTGTGAGAAATACAGCCATTATGATTTATTATATAAATTATTCATATTAGGCAAGGATATATACTTTTGCGAAAAAAATTACACAAATGACTTAAACTTTGAGGGTAAATCGTTGTTTAAAAAGAAAAAAAGCTCTTTTTTTGAATTTGTTGATACAAATATTAATTTGTGTGATTTTATACAGAAAAAGTGCAGGAATGATAAATCTGCAAGAGAAAAAATAAGATATGATGTATTGCCGAATGCGATATTGAATTGCGTAAATAAATTGCTGCAGGAGGGCTATAAGCCATCATCTATAAAAAACTCGTTAAAATTAAGAGGGTACGATTTTTATTTGAAATTTGACAAATCGTATTCGTTAAAGCTAAATAAAGATATTATTATGTGGAAAAGGCTGTCTTTTGTATATAATAAATTTCATATCTCCCAAAATAATTCCGGAAAGGTTGAATAATAATGAATGGCATAGTAGAACAAATTGTAAGACGCAAAGGTGGTTTAACACATAAATTAATAGTTGCGGTAATAATACTTGGATTAATGCTTCTGGCTTTAATATCGCTTTATATTACTTTATATGTAAGAACATTTATGGCATTAGGAATGTTAATATTTGCTTTTGGATTATATATATCGTGGTATATTTTATCAATTCAAAAGGTTGATTTTGAATATGATTTTGTATCAGGAGATATTAATATAGATAAAATTGTTGCTAACAGAAAAAGAAAAAGAATGGCGGTTTTTCGAGTAAATCGTATTGAAGATTATGGGGATTTAAAAGATTTGGAAATTGATTTAAAGACAATATCTAAGGTTATAAGAGCAAGTATGACAGAGTATGGCGAAGATGTTAAATATGCCATAGTACATACAGATAAGTATGGAAGAACACTAATATTGTTTTCACCTGACGAAAGAATGTTTAATGCTATGAAACCGTTCTTTAAGGGCGAACTTTATATGAAATTAAATCAGAAAAATAAGTCAAAACAAACAGAAGAAAATTAGTTGTAAAAAGTCCTGCATAGATTTTTTTGATATATCTATGCGGGACTTTTTTGTATAGAAATTACAGAATTTTAAAATATTTTAAATTTTATAGCTTGTATATTTTAGGTTTTTAGTACATACTTTATAATAAGATTATCAAAAAGAATAAGTATTAAAGGAGTAAGTTTTATTATGAAAGTGTTAAATTGTAAACAGATGAGAGAATTAGAAGCGATAGCTGTTAAAAACGGTAATACATATATAGGACTTATGGAAAAAGCAGGAGCTTCGGCATCAGCGTTTTTATTACAGAAAAAATTGAGAAAAGGTGATAAAGTAGTAATTTTATGTGGCAAAGGAAATAATGGAGGCGATGGATATGTTATAGCTAGGTATTTATTAGAGAGTAAAATTCCTACTGCTATAATTATGGTTGATGGTGAACCTAAAACCGATGATGCCATTCAAATGTATAAAAGAGTTATAAATAAGGTTGAAATACTGCGGTACTCAACTAATAAAAAACGCTGTAAGGAAATTTTATGTATGGCGAATTGGGTAGTTGATGCGATTTATGGTATAGGCTTCAAAGGCAGCGTTACGGGAGATACTGCCGAGATAATAAGTTATGTAAATTCATTAAATTGTTGTGTTTTGTCAATAGATTTACCAAGCGGTGCGGTTGGCGATACAGGAGAAGTCTTAGGTGAATGTATAAAAGCAGATTATACAATATCATTTTCGGCATTGAAGTTAGCACATATCCTATATCCGTCTATGGATTACTGCGGAAAAATATTCAGTGCTGATATAGGAATAAATAATTCCATAGCGGATAATTTTGAAAATACAGTTGAAATTATCAATAAGGATTTTGTAAGACATTGTTTGCCGGAAAGAAAACCTTCGTCACATAAAGGAACATATGGAACATTATCAGCAATATGTGGAAGTTATGCAATGGCAGGTGCAGCTATTATGTGTAGTAAATCGGCATTAAGAAGCGGAGTGGGCTTATTAAATGTTATGCTGCCAAAAAGCATATATCCAATAGTTGCAGGACAATGTATAGAGCCTGTATTTACAGTTTTACAAGAGAATAATATGGGCACAATTTCATCAAATGCTGCACAGAGAATTATAAAAAAAGTTAATTCATCAAATGCCGTACTTATAGGTTGTGGATTAGGATTAAACTTTGATATTATTGATATAGTTTCATTGCTGATAAAAAATTGTACAGTGCCTATGGTGATTGACGCAGACGCTATAAATGCTGTATCAAAAAATATTGATATGCTTAGAAATAAAAAATCAGATATTGTCATAACTCCCCACCCGGGAGAAATGGCTAGATTGCTTAATAAAAGCGTCTTAGATGTACAAAGCAATAGAATAGAATATGCTCAAAAATTTGCTTTAAAATACGGTATAACGGTTGTCTTAAAAGGTGCAAATACAATCGTTGCCGATAAAGAGGGAAAAGTATTTGTTAATCGTACAGGAAATGCAGGTATGTCAAGAGGGGGAAGTGGTGATGTATTAGCCGGAATTATTGGTTCATTTATAGCACAAGGTATGTCTGCGATTAATGCGGCATTATGTGGAGTGTTTATTCACGGAGAGGCAGGGGATAGGTGTGCCGAAAGTTTATCACAATATGGTATGCTTCCAACAGATATGATTGATATGCTGCCAAAAGTATTTACAGATTTAGAAGGGTGATACAGTGAAAAAACTCTTTTTATTAATATTTAGTTGTGCTATATTATTTAGTGGTTGTAAAAGTCAAATTAATAGAACTTTTGATGGAGAAATAATAGGTAGTCATACAATATCAAGTGATGGGAACCAATTTATAGTAAATGTCAGTGAAGATGAAATTGTTATTACAATAGACAGTGGTGATTATAAAGGTCTATCGTATAAATTTACAAATAACCGCTATGAAATAAATTATAATGATTTAGTTTGTAAATCTGACTTATTATATATACTAAAAAATTCACTGATTGCAACGATAGCAGATGTATTTAATAATATATTGAGCAATAAAGAATATATGGGACTGTCGGAATATAATCCATATATCTCCGGAACTTGTGGAAATGGAAATTACAAAGTAATTTTTAGCAGTAATGATGGAAAAATTGTTTCGATAACATTAACAGGATTAAATACTGAACTTAGATTTTTATATTAATAAAAAGAAATTAGTAAAACTATAAGTCCTAAAAGATTATCATAAATATTGGAACAGGATAAAGCGAAATGATGTCAGAGCAGTTATAATAAAAAATCTCCTATGGTTTTGCCATAGGAGATTTTCCGTTATATAGGAATTTAATCAAGTTCAAATGCACCCGTATATAACTGATAATATTTACCTTTTTGAGCTATTAATTTTTCGTGATTTCCACGCTCTATAATTCTGCCCTGTTCAAGTACCATAATGACATCAGAGTTTTTGATTGTAGATAAACGGTGAGCAATAACGAATACTGTTCTGCCGTGCATAAGTGCGTCCATACCCTTCTGAACGATTGCTTCCGTTCTTGTGTCGATAGAGGAGGTTGCCTCGTCCAAAATCATAACGGGTGGGTCTGCGACAGCGGCTCTTGCGATAGATATTAATTGTCTTTGACCTTGTGAAAGTCCGCTTCCATCACCTGACAGAACGGTATTATATCCGTCAGGTAACATTCTTATAAATCTATCAGCATTAGCAAGTTTTGCGGCAGCTATACATTCTTCGTCTGTTGCGTCAAGTTTACCATAGCGGATATTTTCCATTACCGTCCCTGTAAATAAATTTACATCTTGCAAAACAATACCAAGCGAACTTCTTAAATCTGATTTTTTGATTTTATTAATATTAATGCCGTCATATCTTATTTTACCGTCTGCTATATTATAAAAACAATTTATAAGATTTGTGATTGTGGTTTTACCTGCACCCGTTGCTCCTACAAATGCTATTTTCTGTCCCGGTTCGGCATAAAGAGAAATATCGTGTAATACTATCTTTTCTTCGGTGTATCCAAAATCGACACCGTCAAATACTACATTACCTTTTAATTCGGTATATGTTGTTGTACCATCACTATGCGGGTGTTTCCAAGCCCAGATACCCGTTCTTTTCTTGCTTTCCTTAATAATACCATCTTCAATTTTAGCATTTACGAGAGTAACATAACCATTGTCTACTTCCGGTTTTTCATCAAGTAATTCAAAGATTCTCTTTGCACCTGCAAGAGCCATAGCAATAGCATTTATTTGTTGGGATACTTGTGATATAGGTTGTATAAAGTTGCGTGATAAATATAAAAATGCAGCTATCATACCGAGTGTCATAATATTTGTTCCTGTAATTGATAAATTTGTTACACCCATAATTCCCATTACACCGCCAACGATAGCAATAATAATATATATCAAATAGCCCATATTATTCATAATAGGCATTAAGATATTACCATAAGTATTGGCACTGGTTGCATTTTCGCATAAGTCGAGATTTTTTACATTAAATTTTTCCTTTGCTTTATTTTCGTAACAGAATACTTTAACGACTTTTTGACCATTTATCATTTCCTCGATATATCCGTTAGTATCGGCAAGCGAAACTTGTTGTTTTATGAAGTATTTACCGCTGTTTCCACCAACAAATTTTACAACAGCAAATACAACAAACATAAATGCAATTACAAACAATGTCAGCCAGATACTTAAATATAACATAGAACAAAATACTGAAATAATTGTTACCAACGAAGACAAGGCTTGGGGGAAGCTCTGTGATATCATTTGTCTTAGGGCATCGGTATCGTTTGTATAATGGCTCATAATATCGCCGTGGGTATGTGTATCAAAATATTTAATAGGTAATGACTGCATATGAGAGAACATATCATCTCTGATTTTTTTCAGTAAACTCTGCGATAATACAGCCATAATTCTGTTATAAATAAGTGTGCATATTAAACCGACAGCATATATAACACCCATTATAATTATAGCTTTTAAGAGCCTTGTAAATACAGGATTGCTTTCCAAGAGTAAAGGGGAAATATAATCGTCAATTAATTTTTGTAAAAACAGCGATGATGCAACGCTTGCAACCGAACTTAATATAATACAAACAAATACAATAATTAATTTTAATTTATATTCTTTTGTATATTTTAAAAGTCTTTTTAAAGTATTTGCATCAAGTTTTTGTTTCGGCATAAGTGCTTGTTTACCTTTAAAATTAATATTAGGATTAGGCACCGATATTACCTCCTTTTACTTGTGATTCATATACTTCTTTATAAATATCACATTTTGCAAGTAATTCCTCGTGTTTTCCGACAGATACTATCTTGCCGTCGTCAAGAACGATTATTTTATCTGCATTTTGTATAGATGAAACACGCTGTGCGATTATTAATTTTGTTGTTTCAGGAATATATTCACTTAATGCTTTTCTGATTAGGGCATCGGTTTTTGTATCTACTGCACTGGTGCTGTCGTCAAGTATCAGTACCTTAGGTTTTTTCAATAATGCACGGGCTATACATAGTCTTTGCTTTTGACCACCGGATACATTACTTCCGCCCTGCTCAATATGCGTATCATATTTATCCGGAAATGTATTTATAAAATCGTCTGCCTGTGCGAGTTTGCAAACCTCAATAAGTTCTTCGTCAGTTGCATTTTCGTTACCCCAACGCAAATTTTCTTTAATTGTGCCGGAGAACAGCACATTTTTTTGCAGTACAATAGCAACGGAATCTCTCAAAGTATTAAGGTCATAATCTCTTACATCAACCCCGCCGACTTCAACGCTGCCGTTTTTTACATCATATAATCTTGGTATCATTTGAACCAATGTTGACTTTGACGAACCCGTACCACCCAGAATACCAATTGTTTCACCGGATTTAATTTCTAAATTTATGTTATCAAGACAAGGCTTGTCGCCGTTTTTTGAATAGTAAAAAGATACATTTTTAAATTTAATTGAGCCATCTTTAACATCTTTTACAGGATTTTCTTTATTTGTGATATCGCTTTTTTCGTCTAAAATTTCAACAATGCGTTCGGCACTTGCCTTTGCCATAACTACCATAACCAATATAATTGACAGCATCATTAAACTCATAAGCATTTGCATAGCATAGGTTAAAAGAGCCATAAATTCGCCTGTTGAAAGACCAATAACTTCATTATTGCCGCTTTCTACAATAGCTTTTGCACCGAACCAAGAAATTAATATCATACAAGTATATGTACAAAATTGTACTAATGGTGCGCTAAGTGATAATAATTTTTCAGCCTTTGAAAAATCCTTATATATGCTGTCAGATACTTTATTAAACTTTTCTTTTTCGTGGTTTTCTCTAACGAATGACTTTACAACCCTTATACCATACAAATTTTCTTGTACGATACCGTTCAGGCGGTCATAAGTTTTGAAAACTCTGTTAAATATTGGATGTGCATTTGTGATAATAAAGAGCATACCGAGTGCTAATATAGGCAAACAACAAATAAATATTAATGACATATCAGGAGAGATTAAGAATGACATTATAAACGAAAATATTAGCATAATAGGTGCTCTTACAGCCGAACGAATAATCATCATATAGGCATTTTGGACATTAGTGACATCAGTTGTCAATCTTGTTACGATACTTGCTGTTGAGAATTTATCTATATTAGAAAATGAAAAATTCTGAACATTGTTATACATATCTCCACGCAAATTTTTTGCGATTCCGCAGCTTGCCACAGCGGCAAATCTTCCGGATAATACACCGAAAAGTAAAGATAGTAATGCTGCCAAAAATAATATTAATCCATATTTGATAATAATATTCATATTTCCGGGATTTATACCCAAATCAATCATTTTCGACATCAGTGAAGGAATTAAGACTTCCATTACTATTTCTCCAATCATTGTCAAAGAGGCAAGAACAGAAGGAATTTTGTATTCTCGTACAGATTTTATAAGTTTTTTAATCATAAAAAAACCTCCTTTGTATTTCTAATCATTTAAGTTTGAGGAAATTTTTTCAAGAATTGTAAATAGCTGGCGTTGTTCTTCATCAGTAATTATTTCAGTAAGTTTATCCTCTAACTTGTTCATACTTTTTATGATAATATTATGAATTTCGTATGCTTTTTGGGTAGGGGTTATTTTTTTTAATCTTGCATCATTACTAACACCTTCTCTTTTTATTATGCCCTTTTCCTCCATAAGAGAAAGAACCTTGGATATAGTTGAACGAGCTAAACAAAATTCGTTTTCTATATCCTTTTGATAAATATTTTTATCGTCATTACAGATTAAATATCTTATTATAAAACTGTTTGCGAAGGTAACCTTATCAATTTCATTTGTATTATTGGAGATAATAATTTTTTCGCCTTTACGCTTTATGATATTTGATACTTTTATAATCTCTTTGCCAATTTTTTTATGCTCGCTGTCCATAAACCTTCACCCCCTTTTTTAGAAATACAAAAAGTTCTATATACAACTGTTTAATATAAAACTGTTGTATATAGAACATTTTAAAATGATTTGACTAAAAAGTCAAGCATAAATTTAGTAAAAATTACATATAAAATTAAATTTATAGTGTTAATTAGGCATTATTATTTTGAGTTTTATACATTTTTTTATTTAGGACTTTGCATAGCATTGATATTGGAATTGTAAGTCCTGCCCAAATTATACTATAAATAGGACATATTTGGCCTAAAACATTAAATGGTAAATTAGAATAATCCCATACATTCATTTTAAAAACTAAGTTTACGATACAACCACAGCAAAATTCAACTGTTGTTATGACACCTGTACCTGTAAGACATTTTTTTAGCATATTAAGTTTAGTGAATTTATTAAAAATCTTGAATAATGTCAGAAAGCAAACGCCTCCTGCGATTAACATTGTCCAATGAGTGTATTTTCGCCAAATTATTTCTAACATTCCATAGGATATTCCACCTATTGAGAATATGACCAAATCTTTTTTAGTCTTGCTCATATAAAACACCGCCATTAATTTAATTGTTATTTTTATGATATTTTTATCATATATGGCATTTTATATACTTCAAAAATCATATTTCCTATATATTTCATAAATTTATGGTTATAATAACTTATGGCAAAAAATCTATAATTTTTATAAATATTACGGCATATTGACATTATTTTTTATGCAAAATAACTTATTGAAAAAAGTTGTATCCGTTAATATACCTAAATTTAGCAAAAAATTTTATAGTATATGTATAAAAAATTAATTTTAGTCATTTTGTGAAATGAACATAAGATTAATTTTAAGCGAATTTTAGTAAAATTGAATTTTTTATGCCGAAAAAATCAAAAAATCTGTTGACAATAAAGGCAGAGTGAATTATAATAATTGTAGTTTGTTAAATAATTGTCAATCTGATGAAATTTAATCATTTAGCAATTAATTTTTAGGAGGACTAATCTAATGGAAGAAAAAACAATGGTACCTGAAATCATTGATAACGTTGAGGCTCTTCAAGCTAAAATGAAAGCAATGAGAGAGGCTCAAAAAGTATTTGCAACATTTACACAAGAGCAAGTTGATAAGATTTTCTTGGCTGCTGCTTTGGCTGCTAATAAACAAAGAATACCACTTGCTAAAATGGCTGTTGCCGAAACAGGAATGGGTGTAGTGGAAGATAAAATTATTAAGAACCACTATGCTGCTGAGTATATTTATAATGCTTACAAGAATACTAAAACTTGCGGCGTTATTGAGGAAGATAAGGCTTATGGTATTAAGAAAATTGCAGAACCTATAGGTTTGGTTGCTGCTGTTATACCTACAACAAACCCTACTTCAACCGCTATCTTTAAAACACTTATATGCCTAAAAACAAGAAATGCTATCATCATAAGCCCGCACCCTCGTGCTAAGGCATCTACAATCGCAGCTGCTAAGGTTGTTCTTGAAGCTGCTGTTGCAGCCGGTGCTCCTGAGGGAATTATAGGTTGGATAGATGTTCCTTCACTCGAACTCACAAATGAAGTAATGAGAGATGCTGATATTATACTTGCAACAGGCGGCCCTGGTATGGTTAAAGCTGCTTATTCATCAGGCAAACCGGCTTTGGGTGTTGGTGCAGGTAATACTCCTGTAATTATTGACGATACGGCAGATATAAGATTGGCTGTAAACTCAATTATTCACTCTAAAACTTTTGATAATGGTATGATTTGTGCTTCCGAGCAATCAGTTACAGCACTCGCAAGTGTTTACGATGCTGTTAAGGAAGAATTCGCAAATCGTGGCTGCTACTTCCTAAAAGAGGACGAATTAGAAAAAGTCAGAAAGACAATTATTATTAATGGTGCTTTAAATGCTAAGATAGTTGGTCAAAAAGCTCATACAATAGCAGCTCTTGCCGGTGTAGAAGTTCCTGAAAGTACGAAAATTCTTATTGGTGAAGTAGAATCTGTTGATATTTCAGAGGAGTTCGCACACGAGAAACTTTCTCCTGTACTCGCTCTATATAAAGCTGAAACATTTGATGAGGCTCTTTCAAAGGCTGCTCAGCTCGTTGCTGACGGTGGTTATGGTCATACATCATCTCTATATGTTCACCCAGCTCAAAAAGAAAAGATTGCTAAGCACGCTGCAGCTATGAAAACTTGTCGTATATTAATCAATACTCCTTCATCACACGGTGGCATTGGTGACCTTTATAACTTTAAACTTACACCGTCTCTTACACTTGGTTGTGGTTCTTGGGGTGGTAACTCAGTTTCTGAGAATGTTGGGGTTAAACACTTAATCAATATAAAAACAGTTGCTGAGAGGAGAGAAAATATGCTCTGGTTTAGAACTCCACAAAAGGTATATTTCAAGAAAGGCTGTATGCCTGTTGCCCTTGATGAACTCGGTACAGTTCTTGGCAAGAAAAAGGCATTTATTGTTACCGACTCATTCCTTTACAAGAATGGTTATGTAAAGCCTATTGAGGATAAGCTTGATGCAATGGGTATTCAACATACTTGTTTCTACGATGTTGCTCCGGACCCAACACTTGCTTGTGCTAAGGAAGGCGCTAAGGCTGTTACATCATTCCAACCTGATGTTATTATAGCTCTTGGTGGTGGCTCTGCTATGGACGCCGGTAAGATTATGTGGGTTCTCTATGAGCATCCGGAAGTAGATTTCTTAGATATGGCTATGCGTTTTATGGATATTCGTAAGAGAGTTTACACATTCCCTAAGATGGGCGAAAAGGCTATGTTTGTTGCTATTCCAACATCTTCCGGTACAGGTTCAGAGGTTACACCGTTCGCAGTTATCACAGACGAGAAAACAGGAACTAAATATCCTCTTGCTGACTATGAATTACTCCCAAATATGGCTATTATTGATGCTGATAATATGATGAATCAGCCTAAGGGATTAACAAGTGCCTCCGGTATTGATGCTCTTACTCACGCCCTTGAAGCCTATGCGTCAATTATGGCTACCGATTATACAGATGGTATCGCTCTTAAAGCTATGAAGAATATCTTTACTTATTTACCGTCTGCTTACGAGAATGGTGCCAATGACCCTATTGCAAGAGAAAAAATGGCTGATGCATCTACAATGGCAGGTATGGCATTTGCCAACGCATTCCTCGGAGTATGTCACTCAATGGCTCATAAACTTGGTGCTTTCCATCACTTACCACACGGTGTAGCTAACGCCTTACTCATCACTCTTGTTATGAGATATAACGCAGCAGAAGTTCCTGCTAAAATGGGTACATTCTCACAATATCAATATCCACATTGTCTTGCAAGATATGTTGAGTGTGCTAATTTCTGTGGTGTATTCGGAGAAAATGACCAAGATACTCTTGAAAAATTCATAGCTAAGATTGAAGAACTTAAAGAGAAGGTTGGCATTAAAAAGACCATAGCTGATTATGGTGTTTCTGAAGAGAAATTCCTTGCAACTCTTGATGATATGGTTGAACAAGCATTTGACGATCAATGTACAGGTGCTAACCCAAGATATCCGCTTATGTCTGAGATTAAGGAAATGTATCTCAAAGCATTCTATGGCGATAATTACACAATGTCAATTATGTAATATTTAATAGCTGATAAGTTAAAATAAATATATATTAGTCCTTTTATATTCAGAGAGATAAACGAAAGTTTATCTCTCTTTTATATATTTGTAAAATGTAAGAGATAATATTTGTATAAAATGTATTGTTCAAAGTGCTGTAAAATATGTATAAAAAATTAAAAAATATGGTTTTTTAGCTTGTTTTTGTGCAATTTATTATAATATTTGTATGAATTTACAAAAAAAATAAGAAAACTTTTAGCATATTTTCACTATACTTTTTGGAAATAATGTAGTATAATAAGTATGTAATGAATAATAAATTATATAAATTGCTGATTTATTAAATCATAATTTTACACACCGAAAGGGGCTTTTTAATATGGAATTTGAAAAAGTATTAGCACAGCGTACAGATAAGGTTATCTACAAAGATGGTAATGACACAATTAAAGTTTTTGGAGATTCGTATCCAAAGTCGGATATTTTGAATGAGGCATTAAATCATGTAAGAGTAGAGGAAACAGGACTCAATATACCAAAGATGAAGTCAGTATCATTAATTGATGGTAAATGGGCTATTACAATAGAGTATATAGAGGGTAAGACATTAAAAGAAATAATGGAGGAGGACCCTGATAATATAGAAAAATATATGGAGCAATTTGTTGATATTCAGCTTGATATTCACAGTAAAAGGTCACCATTACTTAATAAGTTAAAAGATAAGATGAATAGGAAAATTTCTTCTTTGGGCGATATTATAGACGCTACAACAAGATATGAACTTCACACAAGATTAGAGGCTATGCCGAAACATACTAAGGTGTGTCACGGCGATTTTAATCCAAGTAATGTAATTATTGATAAAGATGGTGTTGCTCATATAATAGACTGGTCACACGCTACGCAAGGTAATGCCTCTGCCGATGCAGCAAGAACATATTTATTATTTGCCCTTAAAGACCAGAAGTTGGCTGATATGTACTTAGATATGTTCTGCAAAAAGAGTGATACTGCTAAACAATATGTTCAACAATGGCTGCCAATAGTTGCAGCTTCACAGCTCGTTAAGGGCGTTCCTGAGGAAAAAGAATTTTTACAAAAGTGGATTGATATTGTGGATTACCAATAAACTTCATTTTTATTAAATAAAGCTAAAACCACCAATTTTTAATTGGTGGTTTTAGTTTTATAATTGAATTATTTTTTACCAGTGTGGACGATTGCCGCCAAAACCTTCTCCGCCGAAACCTCCGCCGCCGAAGTTTCCATCGAAGTTATTGCCGAAATTTGAACCTTGTGAGGCAGATATTCCACCGTTAATAGTACCACCATATTTATAGCTATACTCTGGAATATCTTCCGAATATGTACCACCAATATTAAATGTACAACTACTAATATCAGATATATTACTGTTCATATACACAATGCCAATATTTCCGGATAATATGGAGTTTATAGCGGTAAGTACATTTCCGTCTTTATCTAAAACTGCGATAGTATCATCTTTTGATACATTTCCGATAGAAGTATTATAGACATAATCACCATTTATATGACCGATAACATCCATTGTCCACATAGAGTTTGATGACGCAACACCAAGTACAATTCCTCCATTAAAAGAACTTCCGCCTTCACTGTCTATACAGGAATTTCCGCCGTTATTAGGGCCAACCATTATTGTAGTTCCACCATTAAAAATTATGTTTCCGTTAGAATCTAATGCATCACCATTTGCATTTACAAATAAGTATCCGTTATTTATAACTACATTATGATTTGATAACGCATTTCCGCCTGAATTAAGTCCATCATCACTCGCATTTTGAATTATAATACTACCATTGTTAATGGTAATAACTTGTTTACTTTCTATTCCCTCGGTTGCTTTTTTAACAGTTATATCAGTTGTTTCACCGTCTATTGTTAAATTCCCGTGTGCAGATATACCTTTTTTTACTGACGAAGATATTGTAATAATACCACCTGTAATTGAAGTTTCACCTGTACTATGTATGCAATGGTCTGTTGAATTTATAGTTATATTTCCGTCTTTAATATAAAGATTGTTCGCAGCCTTAATACCCTTTGAACTGCTGTCATCTGTTGAATTATCATAATTTGATTCATTGAAATCAAATTTAAAATTTTTGTTGGAATAACCGCCCATATTTCCACCAAAACTATCGTTATTATTTGGTGATACGGCACCATTTGTTATTATATTGATAATACCACCGTTTATAGATAAATTATTATTTGCTGAAATGCCATCACCTGTTGATGTAAGGGTAATATTTCCATTATTTATTATAATATCTCCTATTGAATTATTGTCTTCCTCGTTTGGTTCGGATTTTATACAATCATTTCCGCTTTCAATATTGATATTGCCGCTGTTTATAATGATACAGTTATCATCGGAAATACCATTGTTTACTGATTTTATTGATAAATTTAATGTATCAATCGTAACGCTTGAACTTTCTGCACCTTTAATAGCATTTTTATAATTGGCGTTTATGTTAATAGTACCGTTGCCCGTTATTGTGAGATTAGAATTTGTTTTAATTTTAATAACAGAGTTTTCAGTATTTGCCTTGGCTGTATCTGATAATGTATTTATAGTATTATCATTTGCTATAATTGCAACTGAGGTTGATTTTTTACATTCAATAGGAGCGGTTGTTTGAGATGTCAAGTCAAGATTATTAAGTATTATAAAAACATTTTCAACACCATCTTTAACGATAATATTTCCGTCATTACACTTTCCCGAAAAAACATAAGTACCTGACTTTGATATTTTAACAGTATTATTTTCTATTGAACAGTTATTATTATTTTGACAAGTAACACCATTATCGCTAAATGTTATTAAGATTTGTGAATCTTTATCCATTAGAGATTTATCAATACTGGCTGTGGGAGTGTAATTATTGGAATTAGTATCTTTATTTGCAGAAGAATTTGAGTTTACAGAACTGTTTGTTTCAACTGTACTATTATCGGAATTAGTTTCTGTTGTTTCTTTGTTATCACAGGCAGTTAACGCTGTAACACCCACACAAGAAACAATCAGTGCTATTAACATTAATTTTTTAAATTTACATCTCATACTATGTACCTTCCTATATCTCTATTATTTTTATTATATAAAATACAATGTTTTTGTGATACAACAGTGAATTTAGATTGTATTTTATTTGATATGTTTGAGAATATAAAAATTAATAATGCACAATCGTTTTAAATATATAACGACTGTGCATTATCTTTTTTTTAAAAATCTAATTATTTCATATTTCTTTCGTATTGTTCGATCATTTTCTTAACCATCTGACCGCCAACTGAACCAGCTTGTCTTGCTGTTATATCGCCGTTGTAACCTTGTTTTAAGTTTACACCAACTTCATTTGCACATTCCATTTTAAATCTTTCCATAGCTTCTTTTGCTTCTGGTACATTTATTTTATTGTTATTATTTGACATTTTGATTTTTCTCCTTATTTATTTTATTTTGTTTTGTTTTGATATTTTTAACTTCTTTGCGGATTTAGGTTCAACTTCTTGATTTCCTTCCGCAATATTATTATGTGAGTATTTAAATTTATTATTAGATGTAAAATATGGCATTAAAAAACATATCCGTTTAAAGAAGGAATATCAGACAATAACAAAACACCGCATAATGATAATATGTCAAACATTGAAATTGGTTTTGATAAAGTAACTCTGAAATCGTGAGGCTCTATGACTTTTCCGCTAATACTGAGTATATCTCTTTGTAATGTTATAATGTTATTAGGAAAATCTATACTTGATGGACATAATGTATCTCTAAGAGATAATCCGCAAGTTATTGCTATGCTGAAACTATTTTTTAAAAATCGTACCGCATTAAGATTTTGCGAATTAAGGATAGGAATACAGTTTTTAATATATGAATTTTCATTTGTATAAAATTGATTGTTAAATATAACTATTCCATTTTTGGATTTAACATTTGGGACAACTTTATTTTCATATATAATAAATCTTGGATTGGAGCAAGTTGAATAAACATTGTTTCTTGAAAATAATTCAATTCCACCATATTTGTCTAAAATATTATGAAAATTTTTATTTAAAGCTGTGTTATTGTTTCCACATAAAAATACATTTATCATTAAAATTGCCCCTTTATCTTAGTTATGTATATATATCAAAATTAATTAAAAAGTTAAAATAGTTATAATTTTTTTGTGCTTGGATTACTAAAATTAAAATTTATATTTTTATTTAATCTGAACTTATTGTAAATAAATTGTGAATATGTTAAAATATTAGCGTTTTAAAAGGCAAGTCTATATGTGGAAAGTTGGGATTAATAATGGAGTTGGAATATTTAGTAATTTTGGCACTTATCCTTATATCAACCAAAATTTTCGGGCATATTTCTCAAAAGGTAAATATGCCTCAGGTAGTGGGTGCATTAATTGCAGGCATTATATTAGGGCCTTCTGTACTAAATGTGCTGCCGGGAAGTGAAGGTGATTTTTTATCAAAAGCTTCTGAGATTGGTGTTATTATACTAATGTTTTTGGCGGGTCTTGATACAGATATTTCCGAATTAAAGAAAACCGGTATTGCGTCATTAGTAATTGCCTTGATAGGCGTTATAGTTCCTTTAATAGGCGGAACACTTGTTTATATGGGATTTTTTGGTTTCGATATATCGGGTACAGAACATCTGTTAAGATCTGTATTTGTTGGTGTAGTCTTGACAGCAACATCTGTAAGTATTACAGTGGAAACGTTAAGAGAAATGGGACGACTTAACGGAAGAGTGGGTACTGCTATACTTGGTGCTGCTATTATAGATGATATCGTTGGAATTATAGTTTTAACTATTATAACAAGTTTTAAAGATCCATCTGCAAATATTGGTGAATCTGTTATAAAAATCTTATTGTTCTTTGTGTTTATTGCTGCATTACTTGTAATTATGCACTTTATCGCAAAGTTTATCGAAAAATTTAATAATAAAAGGCGTATTGCTATATATGCTTTTGCATTCTGTTTAATTTTATCATTCTGTGCAGAACATTATTTTGATGTTGCAGATATTACAGGTTCTTATTTTGCTGGTATAATTCTTTGTAACTCAAAGTTAAAGCATTACATAGATAATAAGGTAACAGTATTATCTTATATGTTGTTTGCACCTATATTCTTTGCAAGTATAGGTTTCTCTACTACTTTAAAAGGAATTACGACTGATATTGTATTATTTTCGTTGGTATTACTTATAGTAGCTATTATTTCAAAAATGATAGGCTGTGGATTGGGTGCTAAAATTTGCAGATTTTCAAATAAGGAATCGCTTGCTATTGGTGTAGGAATGGTTTCACGCGGTGAGGTTGCTTTAATAGTTGCCCAAAAAGGTGCTGCTATCGGTCTTATAGATAATAGTTTATTTCCGGCAGTAGTTCTTGTAGTTATTGTAACCACAGTTGTAACACCTATACTATTAAAAATTGTTATTGGTAAGGATAAGAATAATAAAAATAATATCGATGAAGAAGTCGTCAACAATACATTGGCAGAAAGCGTCATCATTACTCACGATTAATACATAAAAAATTTTTAGACCATATCAGATTTGATATGGTCTTTTTACGCAACTTGTATAGTATATATATAACTTTTTTAGTAAAAACATAGATTTATATTTTTAAAACGAAAGACTATTGTAATTATGTGTAAATGCCTTTATAATTATTAGCAGTATGTATAAAAAAAGAGTTTAAAATTTATATATTTAGACAAAAAAGGTTGTAATTTTTCTTGTATTGTACTAAAATATTATATAAGATTAGCTTTTATGAAAATAATTCGGAGGGTTCTAAATGGGTAATGGCTCTATTCAAAGAGATAAAAAAATCTGGATATTTAATGCAGGAGATGCGTTTTCGGGTAATCCAAAGTGGCTCTTTATGTATATAGTGAATAATCATAAAGATATAAAACCTTATTGGCTATGTTATAAAAAAACAACACAATCATATGTAAGAAGACTTGGTTATAAAGCATATATGTTTAATTCCTCTAAGGGAAAGAAAATTATGTCAAAAGCCGGTGTATATGTTGTAAATCAGGTTAAAGAGGTTATACAGCCTGAACTTGAAAATATTACTATGCTTAACTTGTGGCACGGAGTAGGTTGTAAGTCTATTGAAAAATCAACAGTTGATTTTGGCTTTTTAAATGAGCGTATAGCAAAAAAATATATAAGAAATAATACCTTCTTTAAAAATAATCAATTATTTCTTGTTACATCGCCTCTTATGGAAAAACACTTCAAATCACAGTGTGGGATAGATGATGATAAGGTTATAAGAGGCGGTTATCCTTGCTGTATGTATAGGGGTAAAGTAAAAACATATAACCACGATATATTGAAACAAAAAGGCCTTTCACAAGATGCTAAAATTGCTATTTATTGTCCTACTTACAGAGATGCCTCGGCTAATGAATTTTTCGGCAAAGCAATTCCGGATATTGAAAAACTTATTAAAAAACTTGAAGAAGTAAATATGCTTCTTATATTTAAAATGCACCCTTTTATGGAAAAAGATATAAGATATAATCAATTAAAAAATTTATATGCAAATTGTAAAAACCTGTTATTCTGGGATAATAATAATGATGTATATGAAATTTTTGATAAAATAGATTTAGGTATAATTGATTATTCATCTATGTTTTATGATATGCTTGCAGGCGGAGTAAAGCATTTTGTAAGATATATGTTTGATATTGATAATAAGGATAATGTAAGAGATTTTGTTTTTGATGTCAAGGAAATGACTTGTGGTAAAGAATGTAATAATTTTGATGAGCTTGTTGAAGCCTTTTCCGATTATAAGGACGATAATGAGGAGGAAAAGAATAGAATATATAAACTATTCTGGGATTATACAAGCGAGGATTCATTTGAAAATATTATAAATACTGCAATGAATTTTACTCCAACAGATAACGCCCTTCCAACGCTTTATAGTTTTGATATATTTGATACACTTATCAAGAGAAAGGGATTAAAGCCTGTAAGTATATTCAGATATGTGAGAGAAATGTTAATTCGCTCAAATCTTAATTATCCGGATTATTTAAAAAGAAATTTTATTAAAGCAAGAATGTGTGCCGAGGCCAATGCAAGAGAATTCTATAAAAAATTATCTGATGTGCAGCCTGTTGAATATCTTGAAATATCATTTGAGGAGATATATGACAGACTTGCTGTACAATATAAACTTTCAGATGAACAAAAATTATATTTAATGAATTTAGAAAAACAAGCAGAAATAGATAATTGTATTCCGTATGAAGAAAATCTTGAAAAGTTTAGGGAATTAGTTTCAAACAATGAAAAAGTATTATTAATAAGTGATATGTATTTGCCGGAAGAAACTATTAGAGCTATGCTTAATAAAGTTGACCCTATTCTTAATACTGTTCCTCTATATCTGTCAAGCAAATACGGTGTACAAAAAACTACTAAAAAATTATTTATAAAGGCATATAAGGATATTGAAGATTATAATTTTGGCGAATGGATACACTATGGTGACAATGACTTTGCAGATAGAAAAATGCCATCTCAATTAGGTATCAAAACTATAAACCATAAAATACCGGATTTTAACAGATATGAAAAAATTCTATCCGATAGAATTGCTACTTATGATGGCTATCTTGTGGCAAATACTATGTTGAAATTCAGACAGCAGCACCCTAATGATATAAAAGAACAATATGCCTATGAATACTGCTCAGCTTATTTTGTGCCGTATATTCATTGGTGTTTAAAAGATGCTATTGAAAAGGGTTATAAATGTCTTTATTTTATATCAAGAGATGGTCATCACCTAAAAAGAATAGCTGATACTATTATTGAAATAAAAGGATATAATATAAAAACAAAGTATATATATGGTTCAAGAAAAGCGTGGAGAATACCATCTTTCATAAATAAAATAGATGATGAATTTTTTTCACATATAGGAAACTTTGCACAACTTAAAAATTATGAACAGGTTTTGAAAGCATTAGGTATAAGCGATTTGGAATTTGATGAATTGTTTCCGGAACTTAATTATATAAAAAGACATAAAGTAATACCAAATGTAATGCTTAAGGATATAAGAAGTACTTTTTCGGATTCCGTAAAATATCGTAAAATAATTATGGATAGAGCCGACAAAGAAAGAGGAATAGTTCTTGATTATCTTAGACAGGAAATAGATTTTAATGAGAAATTTGCTTTTGTAGAATATTGGGGCAGAGGATATACTCAGGATTGCTTAACAAGACTTATGTGTGCGGCAAATGGTAAAGATACAGAAACACCTTGTTATTATTTAAGAAGCATTTATCCTACTATGGGATTGTCTACAAGATATAATTATACGACATCAAGAGAATCATTGATATTTGTAGAAGCATTGTTTGCAAATTTGCCATATAAAAGTGTGACAGGTTATAAAAGAGAAAATAATAAAATTGAACCTATTATAAATCCTTGCGATAACGATATGGAACTTCACGAGGCTTTTGAAAAGTATTTAGTACAGTTCTGTAAGGATTTTTACGCCAATGATTTCTTAGATGAAGATGCAATAGAAAGAGAATTATTGGATTTTGGTTTAAAATATTACAATGATTTTCAAACCGACCCTGTAATCGTTAAGAGCTTGGGACATTTGAAGGATTCGGTTGAACTTTATGGTAAACCAAGGGAATTTGCACCGCCTATTAATATGAAAGTATTAATCAGGAGGGCATCAGGCGAATGGTTTGACACTAAATCAATAGCTATATCATTTGCGAGGAGTAAACCTATTTATAAAAAGATTTATCAGTCATATCATAATAAATGGCGTAAAAAAAGAATATTTAAATTCTTATCAAAAATCAAAAGAAAAATAATTTAATAGTATGAAAAGGAGTGAATATTTAATGATATTCGGATTAATTCTTGCCGGAGGCAAGGGGACAAGAATGGGAAATGTAGAAAAACCTAAACAGTTTATGGATTTATGTGGTAAACCTATAATTGTTCATACAATAGAAAAATTTGTAATTAACAGCAGCTTTGAAAAAATTATAGTTTTGTCGCCTAAACAATGGATAAAACATACACAGGATATAGTTAAAAAATATTTGCCTAATGCCGATAAAGTTATTATTATAGAAGGCGGTTCTACCAGAAATGAAACTATTATGAATGGTATTAAGTATATAGAAGAAAATTATATTCTTGATGACGAAACAATAATTGTAACACACGACTCCGTAAGACCATTTGTTACACATAGAATAATTGAAGAAAATATTAATTATACTCAAAAATATGGTGCTTGTGATACGGTTATTCCCGCAACGGATACTATCGTTGAAAGCTGTAATAATGAATATATTACGGATATTCCTGATAGAAGTAAAATGTATCAGGGGCAAACCCCACAAACATTCTATGCTAAAAGATTGAAAGAACTTTATATGTCATTGACAGAAGAAGAAAAAGAAGTTCTTACAGATGCTTCAAAAATTCTGACATTAAAAGGTGATAAAGTTTATCTTGTCGACGGTGAGGTTTATAATATAAAAATAACATATCCTTATGATTTAAGGGTAGCACAAGCATTATTAGGAAGTTCAGATATAAAGTGATAAATTATAATATTTAGGAGATGAGAATTTGCTTAATACAGTATTTCAATTAAGAAAACCAAGACAATTTGAAGTTTCTTTTAAAGATATAACACTTGATAGTGAACATATTATAGTGCGACCAACATATTTGTCAATATGTAATGCCGACCAAAGATATTATCAAGGAAAAAGAGCCGAAAGTGTTTTAAAGAAGAAATTGCCAATGGCATTAATTCACGAAGGTATAGGTAAGGTAATATATGACCCAACAGGAACTTTTAATATAGGTGATGAAGTTGTTATGATACCTAATTTGCCTATTGAAAAAGATGATATAATCGGGGAAAATTATCTGAGAACAAGCAAATTCAGAGGCAGCGGCACAGACGGTTTTTTACAGGAATATATACAAACCGTCCCGGATAGACTCGTAAAATTGCCTGATAATATAAATCGTTCAGTAGCGGCATTTACGGAAATCGTAAGTGTATGTTATCACGCAATCAGCCGTTTTATTAAAACATCAAATGCCAGAAAAGATATAATTGGTGTTTGGGGTGACGGTAATATGGGATTTTTGACTTCATTGCTATTGAAAAAAATGTTGCCGAAATCCAAAATAATTGTTTTTGGTGTAAATGAGGCTAAATTAAATGACTTTACATTTGTTGACCAAACATATTTGGTTAATGCCATTCCGGATAATATAAGAATAAACCACGCTTTTGAATGTGTCGGAGGAAATGTTGCTCCACAAGTTATTAATCAAATAATAGATTATATAGACCCTGAGGCTACTATTGCTATTTTAGGTGTAACAGAAGATTTGGCACCTATAAATACAAGAATGATTTTGGAAAAAGGTCTTAGAATTATCGGAAGCAGCAGAAGCGGCAGGGAAGATTTTGAAGGATTGATGGATTTGTATGCAAAATATCCTGATATTATTCAATATATGGAGAATATAGTTGGTACACAAGTTCATATAAGAGATGTTAAAGATATAGTTAACGCATTTGAACTTGATATAAATAAAATGCTTGGTAAAACGGTAATGATTTGGGACGAATAAAGTTTTATAAGAAATTTTATTCTTAAATAGAAGAAAATATTTGACATTATCACAAAGAATAATATAATTATAGTTGATTATGTTTTAAAATTTAGCGAGGATTATATAAATGATTTCAAAAAAATTTGTTATTACTGATGATATGGGATTACACGCAAGACCTGCGGCTGCTATTGCAGATATTTCACTAAAATATGATTGTGATGTTAAGTTGGATATTGACGGTAATATATGTAATGCAAAATCAATTATTAGCATTTTGAGTTTTGCAATATCAAAAGGTAAAGAAGTTATTGTCATTTGCGATGGAAAAGACGAAGATAAAGCCATCATTGATTTGGAAGAAAATGTTTTAAAAGCAATATAAAAATTTTCTGTTTTTATAAGCAGATAAAAGATCAACATCATTTAAAGTTGTTGGTCTTTTTATATTAATTGAAATGCAGATTAATCTAATAAAGAATTGATTAAATTCTTGACATATTTGCAAAGGTTTTATATAATTTATTAGTGTGCGAACATCTTAAATACTTAAAAGGTGGTTATTAGTAATGCAAAAAGAAATTTTATTGACCGAAGAAAGTTTAAGAAACTATGAACAAGAGTTAGAAGAACTTAAAACTATTAAACGTAAAGAAGTTGCTGAAAAAATAAAAGTCGCTCTATCATTTGGCGACCTCTCTGAGAACAGCGAATATGATGAAGCTAAAAATGAACAGGCGTTGCTCGAAGCTAAAATTGCTAAAATTGAGGCTATTTTAAAAAATGTAAAAATTATAGACGAATCAGAACTCTCAACAGAAGTTATTCACGTTGGACTAAAAGTTCAAGTGAAAGATTTGGATCTTGAGGAAATCTCAGACTATCAATTAGTTGGTTCTAATGAGGCTGACCCATTTAATGACAAGATTTCAGATGAATCCCCTGTCGGAAAGGCTTTGTTAGGTCATAGGGTTGGAGATATAGTTAAAATTGAAGTACCATCAGGTATTATTAATTATGAAATTCTTAATATTTCAAAGTGATTTTTACTAAATTACAATAAACGAACGGAGAAATAAAATGAGCGAAAATATTCAACAACACAATCAAGAAGAAATGGAAGAACAAGATTTAAGTGAATTATTACAAATAAGACGAGATAAACTTGCTAATCTTCAATCACAAGGTAAAGACCCATTTGAAATAACTACTTGCGACAGGGATACTCTCAATCAGGATATTGCAAATAATTTTGAAGAATTTGAAAATAAAGATGTTTGTATAGCCGGTCGTATAATGAGTTGGCGTGATATGGGTAAGGCTACTTTTATAGATGTCCACGACAGAACGGGCCGTATGCAGGTTTATATAAGAATAAATGATGTTGGCGAAGATGTTTATAAGGGAATGTCTAATTGGGATATAGGCGATATTATTAGTGTTAAGGGTTTTGTATTCCGTACAAGAAGAGGAGAAATTTCTATACACGCAAAAGAAATAACCTTGCTGTCAAAATCTTTATTGCCGTTGCCTGATAAATTTCACGGCTTAAAGGATATTGATTTAAGATATCGTCAACGCTATGTTGATTTAATCGTGAACCCTGATGTTAAGAATAATTTTATTAAGAGAAGTACTATTATTAAAACTATCAGAAAAGTTCTTGATAATAAGGGCTATATAGAAGTTGAAACCCCTATTCTTAATACAATACCGGGAGGTGCTGCGGCAAGACCGTTTATTACTCATCATAATACACTCGACCTTGATATGTATCTTAGAATTGCACCTGAACTTTATTTGAAAAGACTTATCGTAGGCGGTATGGAAAAAGTCTATGAGATAGGCAGACTTTTCAGAAACGAAGGTATGGATGTAAAACATAATCCTGAATTTACAACGATAGAGTTATATGAGGCTTATACTGACTATAACGGTATGATGGATATTACAGAAGAACTTATTTACGAATCTGCTATGGCTGTATGCGGTACTGATAAAATAACATATCAAGGTGAAGAAATAAGCCTTGCTTTACCATTTAAAAGAATGACTATGATTGATGCCGTAAAAGAATATACCGGTGTTGATTTCTCGGAATTTATCGGTGATACCGTAAAGGCACAAGATATTGCAAAACAATTAAATCTTGAAGTAAAGCCTTCACATACATGGGGAGATATACTTAATATTGCCTTTGAAGAAAAAGTTGAGGAAAATATAGTACAGCCTACTTTTATATATGATTATCCTGTTGAGGTTTCTCCTCTTACAAAGCGTAAAAAAGGTCAGCCGGAACTTGTTGAAAGATTTGAATTATTTGTTACAAGGAGAGAACTTGCTAATGCATATTCCGAACTTAATGACCCTATCGACCAACGCAAACGCTTTGAGCGTCAGGTTGAATTAAGAGAAGCAGGAGATGAAGAGGCTAATATGATAGATGAGGATTTCTTAACTTCTCTTGAATATGGTATGGCACCAACAGGCGGTATGGGTATGGGAATAGATAGACTTGTAATGTTGCTCACTGATAGTTCGTCTATAAGAGATGTAATTATTTTTCCGACAATGAAGCCTTTGGGCGACTAAAAGAGCCGAAAAAGCCCGTAAAATCAAGGGTTTTCGGGCACAGAGGAAGCAAAAAACCTTACACCTTACACCAAACTTACACCAATCGATGTAGGAAAACGTGCAGAGGCAAAAAAATCGCATAATTTCAAAGCGTGAATGGGCGATTTCCTTTCGGGGTCGCCCATTTTAAGAAAAGATAAGCAGATTATAATTTGTGGAGGGATATTAAGATGAGCAAAGAAGAAAGATTTGAAGTTGTTTATAAAGATGGTTCTCAGATGAAAGATGATGGAATTCGTCAAATTTTGGTAGATAAAGAAACGGGTGTGAATTATCTCATCTGGAGATCAGGGTACGCAGGTGGAATTACACCTCTTTTAGATTCACAAGGTAAAGTGGTAATAACAAAGTAAACTTTCCGTTTGCCAAACGTCCCTTGAAAGAGGAATGAACCTTGTGTGAATGGGCGATTTCCTTTCGGGATTGCCCATTCTTTCAAAGGCTTATTAACCATTATTAGTTTTGTGAGGTATTTGTATGTTTCTAAAAGTTGCAGTTTTGCAAAAGCGTTCTTCGATTGGAGAGCTGTCAAAGAATATCAATTCTATTATTTCATATATGGAAAGTTCTGCTGAGAGAAACGCGGATATATTGCTCTTGCCTGAGTGTTTTATTACTGGATATGATTTGCCGATAGAAAATAAAAACGCACTTGCAGATAACAGTGAAGAAATCAGAACGCTATGCTCTGCTGCTAAAAAGCTACAGATAGGAGTAGTTGCGACGGCATTCACAAAAGGCAGAGTAAAGCCGCAAAATTCAGCATTTGTAATTGATAAAGCCGGAAAAGTATTGATGAAGTATTCAAAAGTCCATACTTGCGACTTTGCTGATGAGAAATGCTTGGAGAGCGGAAACGAGTTTAAGGTGTGTGATTTTCACGGAATTAAAATCGGCGTTATGATTTGTTATGACAGAGAATATCCTGAAAGTGCAAGGGTTCTAATGCTTAAGGGAGCAGAGATTATTTTAGTTCCAAATGACTGTGGAGCTATGAGACCTCGTGTTCAAGCACTTTCTACCCGTGCCTACGAAAATATGATAGGTATCGTAATGGCAAATCCAAATGGTGCTAACAAAGGAAACTCGTGTGCTTTTAGTCCTATTTGCTGGGATAAAAATGGTAATTGCGTTGACAATACGATATTTGTGGCAGATGAAATGACAGAGGGATTGCATTACGCAGTTTTTGATATGGAACAACTCCGTTTTTATCGTGAGAGTGAAATGATGGGAAATACATTTCGTAAAGTAAAAGCATATGGAGATTTGTTATCAGAAAGAATTGAAGCTCCTTTTATTAGAGAAGGTCAATAAAGCCTATTTTCAAAAATCCCCCTTGAAAGCACAACTTTCAAGGGGATTTTTGGTGTAGAGGATACTAAGTTGATACAGTAGGAAAAAACACAAAAAAGATCAAGGAATATATCCGAAATCAACTGCAAGAAGATATAGCCAATGATCATTTAAGAAAGTGGGAAACAGGCAAATCAATGCCTAACTTATCCATAATACCTGATTTGTGTGATGTGCTCAAAATAACTTTTAATTATTTATTAAGTGGGGAGGTAGTTTCAATGAAAAATTGTAGCAAAGAATTAGAAAACAACTTAATTCAAATAGTGAAAGAGAAGGAAAAAACAGATAAAAGATGCTGTCATTGGAGATTTTTATTGGCGTGTTGGTATCTGTAATTCTTTTAGCTTTAGTATTTGTTGCTTCCTTTATCCCAATGGCTGCTTGATTACGAATTGTCCTCATTGTAATTGGTATTATTCCGTTTGCAATAGGAATAGCTTATGCAATTTGGATTGAGCAAACTGCCGGTTACTATAAGTGTGCTAAATGTGGATACAGATATGTTTCGACATATAGCAGCGTTTTGTGGGCAGCACACATTGGTAGGACGAGACATATGCGTTGCCCCAAGTGTAAGAAAAAGTCTTGGCAAAAAAAGGTTTTAAGAGAGGAATAAATAAAGACTTATTTGTAATTTTTAGTCATCAATCCCCTTGAAGGAGGAATGAATATTATCTGTTGGTTGTCAAATTATTTTTAATTTAAAATTTAAACCTATATGAAAGAGGTAGTAGTAATGGCTTTTGTTAATGATAAGTTGAGAGATGAAGAACGTAAGGAATATAGCATTCCTTACACTAAAAAAAAGAAAGCATTTTACGGCGGAACTATAGACAGAGAGAATGATATAAAACTATTCTATCTGTCAAACGGACCGGTTATGGAACCGAGTAATAAGTTTACATTTGTCTTTGATTATAAGGGGATTGTGAAGTATCCTACACTTGTAAGAAGCGAAAAAGACAATGACATTCGCTGGTATCTATATAATTCGGATGGATTGCAGGATAATCCTGATGCATTGCAAGCACTGAGAGAAGCCTTGATCGTTTATGCAGCTGATGGATATCCGGATATCGGACTAAATGACAGAGTTACCGTATATACTAAGTTTTAAAGACCAGTGGAGGAATTATGGACTTTTCAAATATGTCAGCAGAAGAAGCCTTTTCTTGGCTAGTAAAAACTGTAAAAGAGGGAGGCGAAGTAACTTTAGATATGATCAATGGGACGATGAGTGACCCGTATGGCGGTGGTAAACAACCTGTCCGATTTCATTTTCGGACTTATTGTTGTGCTATAATAAAGTTGTAACAGGAGTGGCTAATGAGATATAATAAAAATCAAAAGAAAAGAGGTAGTCATTATGTCACAAAATTACACATCTGAGTTCAAAAAGAAAATAGTCCGTCTCCACTTGTAAGAAGGCCGTACCTACAAAAGCATTACTGCCGAATACGGTATTTCCAAATCCAGCATCTCTAAATGGTGTTCGGAGTTCAGCGAGGAACTGCGCAAGGAGATAGCATTCTTAAAAAAAGCAGCGGCATTTTTTGCAAAAGAGATTGGTTGGGGGCTTACCGATTTATTGACCGGCATCATGAGTAATTCGGTGTTCGCTGGTTGCTCCGGCGGCTGGGAATTTACCCGAATGCTTACTATAACTACCGTAAACACCAAAAGGCAGATTATTATACTCAAAAGGCAGATGTCCAGAGAAAAAAATGATGAGATCTGCCACAGGCACAATAGCATTGACGGTTACCGCAGTATTATGATTTACCTAAAGAAGGAAGGATACTGTTACAGTGCTGCTGCCATTCACAAATATATGAATACAGAACTAGGACTGCGCTCTATTGTACATCACAAGAAGCTTGGTGCAAAGTACGGAAAGCCTCATAAAGTGTTTGGGAACAGGCTGAACCAGGACTTCCGTGCGGACAAGCCGAATCAGAAATGGTGTACGGACTTCACATATCTGTTTTTGAAGAATGGGGATGTTAGGTACAATTGTACTATTCTGGATCTCCACGACCGAAGCGTGGTAGCCAGCATAAAGGATCGGCATATCACCAGCGACCTGGCGATCCGCACCCTGCAGAAGGCATTAGAATCCCAGCATCCGGCAAATGGAAGACTGATCCTGCACAGCGATCAGGCAAGCCAGTACACATCAAAATCCTTCACAGAGTTCTGTGAAGGATTTTGATGTGATCCAGAGCATGAGCAAGGCGGGATACCCATACGACAATGCACCGATGGAGAGGTATTTTAACACGCTGAGGAATGAATGCACCAGTTTGTATGAGTTTCGAGCGGAAGAAGACCTGTATCAGGCAGTGGAGGAATTTGCATATATTACCTACAACCATGTGCGCCCGCACAGTTACAATGGCTACCACACACCATACCAGGCACGGACAGAAGCATAGAGGATTTCATGTTCATGGATTGGATTGCTTAGCAGCTCAAAATCGGGGATGCCGGGCTCTGTCGCCTCCGATAAACTTCGAGCAGCAATCTAATAGATTTTTTAGCCATAAGTGTTACAAAAAAGCTTGACCACTACAGATAAAGGCGGCGTTCGTGCGGGCGGCAAACAAGGTTCTCACTGAGAAGGATGCAGTCATAGAGACCTTCTGCCTTATTCGGGATTCAGCCGTTGACACATCCGCCCTTGAGCAGGAGCGGACGGAACTGACCGATGAACTGAACATCGTTACGGGACTGATACAGGACGGAATTTACCAAAACGCCCATGTTGCGCGGAACCAGGCTGACTACAACAAAGAATACGAAACGCTCACTGCCCGGTATGAGAAAGCAAAGAGCCGCCTTGATGATGTGGAGGCTGAAATCCATGATAAGAATTCCCGCCGCAAATCCATCGAACATTATCTCGAACTTCTGGAGGAACGCAAGGATGCGGTCACGGAATATGAGTCCTAACTCTGGCACGGCATGGTGGAATTTGTGACGGTTTACAACAAGGATGACATCCGCTTCACCATGAAGGACGGGACGGAAACCAAGGCATAAAAAAGACTCGGAACACTTGATTAGTCAGTCGTTCTGAGTCTTTCTATTTAATGACACTACTTCAATACTTCGCCAATATCCCCATCAATACAAATACTTCTGTTAGCAATCTCACTGGGACAGAACGCCTCGCCGTAATTTACGCAGGCATAAACGGCGTTTTTGTTTGCCATCGTCATCTGCCAGAACGGATACTTAATAATCACGGGAGTATTGGCTCCCACGCCAAGTTCCAGATAAAGCACATGGAGGTTTTCGTGCCGACGGATAAAATCCGAATATGCCGCAGATGCCCCGTGCCAGCCTTCGTCCTCGACAAAGGAATCGTCGGAGCGAAGGTTCATTGTTACATCGGATCCGTCATCCGGGGATTTCGGAATCAGATTTGCAGGAATGTGCATGGAGATATTACCGTCTCTCGGCACTTGGAACACACCTTTTTCATCCCTGACAAATCCCTGTGCCGCCATTGCTTTCATAACCCATTCTTCATTGTCGTAAGTCTTGCAGTTTTTGCCGTCAAGTGTCTGAAACAGTCCGTAGTCCCCTTGAGTATAGAAAAGGCGTTTTTTGTCAAAGTCGGCTCTTTGGAACTGATGATCCACGTTTGTGGTAATGACAAAATAATCTTTACCTTCAAGCAGTTTCAGAAGCTGCGCATAGACCGGCTTCGGCGGATCAACATAGCGGTTGATGTATATGTGCCTTGCCCAGTACGCCCAGCACTCCTCCGGCATAAGACGAAGGGCAACAAAACCGCCGGTGTACATATCCGGAATGTTATATTTGTTGACGAAATCACCGAAGTACTTTTTCAGACGCTCGCCGCTATATGTAAGCCCTGCCGAAGTGGAAAGTCCTGCTCCCGCACCGATTATGACAGCATCAGCATTCTCGATTTCCTTTTTCAGCCTTGTAATGTTATCCTCTTTTGAGCCATGCCCATAATACATATTTCTGCTTAAAGTTCTTACCGCACTTAGTCCCTTCTGTATGGATTCCTGATAACCGTTCGGCATTTCATCATACAAGCTCTTCATAGTATCTCTTGTCCTCGTCCTTAAAAACATTGAAAATCACCCTTTCCATACATCTGGGATTGTTCTTAATCCAGTCGGTCACAGTATCGACCGCAATCTCCGCCGCCCGCTTATTCGGAAAGTGAAATACACCCGTGGAGATGCAGCAAAACGCTACGCTTTTCAAGCCATTGTCCCTGCACATATCAAGCGTGTTTCTATAACAATCTGCAAGGTCTTTTTCCAATACAGGTGTCAGCTTATACTGAACGATAGGTCCAACGATATGAACGACCTTCTTCGCCGGTAAATTGTATGCATCTGTCAGAATGGGGACGGATGTCGGCTGCTCGTAATCTTTACCGTACCTTTGCCGCAGCAGGTTCATCTGACGATTGCATTCTGCTCTAAGCTGTACTCCGGCAAAGGTGTGGATGCGGTTGTCGATACAGGTATGCATAGGCACAAAACACCCAAGCATCTGCGAATTGGCGGCGTTCACAACGGCATCCACGGCAAGCCTTGTGATGTCACCCTGCCAGATGGAAAGCCCGTCCCGTATCACGGGAATGTCCGAAAGCTCTACGATCCCGTTTTCACGGATGCGTTCCTTCAGATAGTCGTCCTGAATACGGAGAACAGATCCGTCCATCTTTCGCGGCATACGAATATTCATCAACGATCGGAGAATGCGCCGTTTCCCATTCTTATCGTTCGGTGTCTGCAAGTCTTTATATTCATCGGAATCAGCTTTGAATTCTTCTACCAGATAGTCAAGGCGCTGATCCTGCGTCATTTTCTCATTCATGTGGTTACCTTCTTTCCACTGCCGACACCGGGCAGACAGTCAGACAGTTTCCGCAGTGCAAACAATGCTCCCGCTCGATGGTATATGGAATATTGTTTGTAATTATACAATTCTGCGGACATACAGATGCACAGCTTCCGCAGCCAATACACTTATCCGTAATAAAATAGCAACCTTCGTTTCTCTCCGCTCCGCCGAATACAAATGAATCCCTTTCTATCGGCTTCTTTGAGAGATCGAACCACTCGCCGGTACCTTCGTAAATTTGAAAAACAGTCAGTGCCTGCATGGAATCCTCTGTCGGATAGATATTCCTCATATACGGATTCTTTTCAAACAGCATCGGTATTTTCTCATTTCCAAGTTCCCGCACTTTTCCGCGAATGGATACGGCAACGCTTGACATTGTATTTTCGCCTTTCATTGCAGTCAGCGCAAGAAATTCTCTGTTCTTCAATCTGTCATAAAAACTCTTGCCCCTGGCTGTCAGGAAATACAGGCTGTTATCATCCGAATCCATCATATCGATTGCGGCAGTGACAGGCAGTCCGGCATCATCCACTGTAGCAACGATGGTAGTATGTATTTCTTTGACCACATAGTTCAAATAGTCTTTTGCAGTCATAGTAGATCACTCCTTTGAAAAAGGCTCCGAAACCAGTCTCTTCCGGAGCCCCATATTTACAGCAACTGGTAGAAAAGTGCGAAAGCGAAAACGGTATTCAGACCTTTCTTCAGACCATCTATCCTGAGTTTGAATGTGCAGACGGTGATTTGAGAGGACATGAAGAAACTGATCCGGCATCCAATCTTTATGAATTTATCAGCGATTATTATCATATTACCTGTGAGTATGTAAACCCCGATGATTATCCTGATATTGACAAATTTACGCAGTCCGAATTCGTATGGCGTGAGGATACCAACCAGGCTGACTGGAAGGATGATCTTCCGGCAGGTTATGAAGATTGGTTTGGTGAGCCGGAGGTTACAGGTAGGATTTATTGCTTTAATTGGAATAGAATATTCAACCGACCCGATAGATACAAAGAACTTATCGCCGTAATCAATGACAGCGACAAGCCCTTCGTGAAGGAATATAACGATATAAAAAGATTGATGCGTGAACTGACGAAAAAAGCAAAGCCATCCAGTGATGATCTGTTTGACATCCTTGAGTGACATACTCCCGCCGCCTACGCTTCGCTGCTTAGAGGCGGGGGCTTCTCGCTCAAGTACAGTAGTCTGTACAGTATCGACGAGCTAACCCCGTGTGTCCCACGGTTATGACAAATTTGCTTGCTATCGTCTTGCTTGGCACATGTTACATCCCGACTGATTACGGAAAAAAGAGGTCAATTTGTCAGAATCCCTTATCATAGAGGAATGATTACCTCTAATCCGTTCTCCTTTCGTAATTCTCTGTATTACGGCTTGGTTATCGCTCTATTGTAATACAGGCTTATTTCGATTTCATCTGATTTTAGTATATCACTGTAATTTCATAATGTCAAGAAAAAGTCAGCCTGTGGCTGACCGGCAATTCATCCCACCGCTTTAGAAGCGGGGGACTTCTTGCCTATTTAGGTTAAAATGCTATTGGTAGAACAATTGTTCCGTTATATAATAAGAACAAACATTCCGGCAACATTGTTCCACACATCTTAAGGAGGAAAACATCATGACTGAATAACAGAAAGGGATCGATCATGTAAAAGAGCAAACTGCAACAATCGGAGAAAAGCTGTCAGCACTGCGCAAATCAATAGGTATGACAGTTACTGCACTGTCCAGAGCAAGCGGTGTGTCTGAGCGTTCCATCCGCTATTTTGAACGAGGCGAAAGGACACCGAGGGTGGATGCTATCAAAAAACTTGCAGCTGCCCTTGAGGTCGGTACCGACTACTTCCTGGACTATGACATTTTGGAGGAACAGCTTCATAATGAAGAATTCCTCGCAAGAGCAAAGGAAATATACGGCTCAAGAGGAATGGCACAAGGCAGAGCTATTCTTGAGCAGGCACAGGCTTTCTATGCCAGGGGTAATCTTTCCGAGGATGAACGATTAGCATTCAGAGATGAAATGGAAGCTATTTTCTGGGATTCAAAAGAGGATGCAAAGAAATATACGCCGAAAAAATACAGATCATAAAGAAATATCAAGGTAAAGATTAAGGCTGATAAAGGTTGACAAAGGCTGAAAAAGGATACAAAGGATAACAAAGGACGATAAAGGAGTAAATGCTATACGATGATACCCCAATCCATTAAATTGGCAGAAAGTGCAGTGCAGAAATATAAAACGAGAGATCCGTTTGAGATAATAGAGCAGAGAAAAATAAAGTTCCGTATTTTAGCCAAAAACTAGGATATAGTGTTGAAAAATTAGATAAATTGTGATACGATAAAAATGGATTTTTGTATGTTTCCAAGAAGCAGTTTCAGGAGGTAAACGATGATAACTGGTGTCATTAAAAACAAAATAGATAAAATATGGACGGATATCTGGGCTGGCGGCATCACCAATCCTCTGACGGTCATTGAACAGCTCACCTATCTGATGTTCATACGCTCACTCGATGAAAAAGAGCTTGAAAATGAGGAATTTGCCAATATGACAGGTGATACTGCTGATCTGATCTTTCCTCAATCTGAGATCGGACAGGCTATGCGATGGAACAAATTCAAGAACAAGGACGCTCGTGATATTTTCAGCATTATCTCAAAATATGCCTTTCCGGCGGTAAAAAAGATGAAGTACGGCAAGCTGCCCGATTTTGATGCAACCGGCGAGCTGATAGAAATTGCTGACCGTGAGGACGGAGAACAAGTGCAGACCGCTTTTTCCCGATATATGGACAGTGCAGTGTTTGTGATTCCTAATGCTCAGGTGTTACAGAAAATCATAACGGGGCTTGACGATCTCTATGAGCATGACATTGCTGACCTTGATATGCAGGGTGATCTGTATGAATATATGCTCGGTAAGCTCTCCACGGCAGGTCAAAACGGTCAATTCCGCACCCCAAAGCATATCCGTGAGATGATGGTGGAGCTTGTAGCTCCGACTCCGGATGACCTTATATGCGATCCGGCTTGCGGCACCGCCGGCTTCCTCGTCTCCGCAGCAGAATATATTCGAGAACACTACGAAGATACGATGACTGATGAGCAGTGGGCAAATTTTTCAAACAAAACTTTCACCGGATATGATACTGATCACACCATGCTCCGTATCTCGGCTATGAACCTTATGCTCCATTCTATCACCAATCCCGATATTGACTATAAAGACAGCGTTTCAAAGCAGAATAATGTCAGCGGCAAATACACGGTTTGTCTTGCAAATCCACCATTTAAGGGCTCTATTGATGCGGAGAGTATTAATGAAAATCTGAAAGCTGTCACAAACACGAAAAAGACGGAGCTGTTGTTTCTTGCACTGTTCCTGCGTCTGCTGCAAAAGGGCGGTCGGTGTGCTTGTATCGTGCCAGACGGTGTGCTGTTTGGTTCAAGCAAGGCTCACAAGTCTATCAGGCAGGAACTTATAGAAAATCATCAGCTCAAAGCCGTTATCTCCATGCCCAGCGGAGTTTTCAAGCCCTATGCAGGAGTATCCACGGCGGTGCTTGTGTTTGTCAAGACCGATGCAGGCGGTACGGATAATGTGTGGTTTTATGATATGAAAGCGGACGGTTTCTCCCTCGATGATAAACGTTCGGAGATTACGGAGAACGATATTCCTGATATTATCGCCCGTTTCCATAACCCTGACGGTGAAACGGACAGACAGCGCACGGAACAGAGCTTTTTCGTTCCGAAGCAGGAAATTGTTGATAACGACTATGACCTGTCTATCAACAAGTACAAAAAGACGGAATATGTGGCAGTGGAGTATCCTCCGACAAGCGAAATTTTAGCGGAACTGAACGGCTTATATCAGGAATTAGGCGTTACGCTTGCGGAATTGGAGGGTGTGATGAATGATTAAAATAAAAGATATATCTGTTCAAATTCGTGGTGTGTCGTATAAGCCTACAGATTTACACGAAAATCTAAACAATAATAGTGTTATGCTGTTAAGGGCAAATAACATTGAAAATGACAAAATTAATTTTAATGATGTCATTTATGTTGATAAATCAAAAGTATCTTCTTTACAATATCTGAAAATTGGAGATATTTTAATTTGTACATCAAGTGGAAGTAAAAATTTAGTAGGAAAATCTGCAATTATTGATAAAGAAATAATCGCTACATTTGGAGCATTTTGCAAAGTTATTCGACCAAAAAATGTATATCCTTATTATTTGGGACATTATTTTACTTCTACAAAATATAGAAGTATAATATCCCAATTATCAGCAGGTGCAAATATAAATAATATAAGAAGTGAACATATTGATTCATTAGAAATTTATTTCCCTCCGCTTGAAATACAACGGCAAATTTCTGATAAACTCGACAAAATTACCCACATAATTGACCTTTGCAACGCTATCCTTGAAAAGCTCGATCTGCTTGTCAAATCACGGTTTGTGGAGATGTTTGGAGACCCGGTTCATAACAGTTTACACCTTCCCGTATTGCCTATGACTGACGTTTGTGAAATAATTGACGGAGATAGAGGAAAGAATTATCCGAAGCAAGAAGAATTTTACGATGATGAATATTGTCTGTTTCTGAATGCAAAAAATGTAACAAAAAACGGATTTGATTTTTCGGATTGTATGTTCATAACAAAGGAAAAAGACGATTCACTTAGAAAAGGAAAGCTAATCCGTGGGGATGTTGTTCTCACAACCAGAGGAACATTAGGAAATCTTGCTTTCTACACAGATGTTGTGCCTTTTGAGAATATGCGAATAAATTCCGGAATGGTTATATTGCGAATGAATAAAGAAATAATTGATGAAATATTTTTTATTGAGCAGTTTCGGATGCAGGTTGATGATATAAAACGCTCTATTGCAAGTGGTTCAGCTCAGCCTCAGTTACCTATATCAACAATGAACAAAATAGGTATTATCATGCCGGATTTAATAGAACAAAAAATGTTTTCAACATTCGTTTCACAAGTCGACAAATCGAAATTGGCAGTAAAACAGGTGCTTGAAAAGGCTGAAACACTGAAAAAAGCACTTATGCAGGAATATTTTGGCTGATTTATCGCTATCAATATAAAGAAAAATATAAGGAGAGTGAGATTATATGACCAATTTTGAATTTCTGAGCAGTATATCCGATTACACTCTATTTTCGGCTGCTGCCATCGAAGCCGAAAAGGTCTACTCCACCTCTCCGGCAATGTGTGCTGTGGGCTGTCGTAAGGCTCTGGAGCTTGCAGTAAAATGGGCGTATTCCGCCGATAACACGATCAGTATGCCTTATAAGGACAATCTGCAATCGCTGATCCATGAGCCGTCATTTCGTTTTGCCCTCGACAGCCAGACCTGGGAAAAGCTGCCCTTTATTATCAAGCTCGGCAATCTTTCAGTGCATACGGAGAGAGCTGTAAATAAGGCTGATGCTCTGCTTGCTCTTGAAAGCCTGTTTGAATTTATCGAATGGGTGGACTATTGCTATGGCTCGGACTATCAGGAACGGCACTTTGATCCTGCCTTGATACCTTCGGAAAAGATAATTATCGACACCAAAAAAATAAAAGAACAGGAGTCTCTTATTGAGCAGAAGGACAGCGAGATCAAGGCATTACAGGCTAAAATCGCCGAAATGTCGGCTTCCCTCACTGCCGGAAAGGAAGAAAGGCAGGAAAGTCGAACCTTTGCCCCTACTGACCTCTCGGAGTTTAAGACACGAAAAATATACATTGATGTAGATCTGAAATCAATGGGCTGGAAGTTCGGTGGTACCGATGCCGATGTCTGGGAAGAATACGAAGTGACCGATATGAATGGTGTTTTCGGACAGAAAGGCTACTGTGACTATGTGCTGTTCGGTCGTGATGGTCTGCCCCTTGCTGTCATAGAAGCAAAAAGGACGAGTAAAGATCCTAATATCGGCAGGAAACAAGCGGTACTTTATGCCGATTGCTTAGGGCGTAAATTTGGGCGCAGACCCATGATGTTTACCTCAAATGGCTTTGAAACATACTTTTGGGACGATTTGTCCTCGCCGCAGCGGAAAGTAAGCGGCTTCTTCACAAAATCCGACCTCGAAAAGCTGATGAACCGCCGTGAAACTCGCAAGAAGCTCAGCACTATCCACATAGATGATAGAATTACGGACCGCTATTATCAGAAAGAGGCTATCCGCGCGGTATGTGAGCATATCGAGGAGGGCTTTCGCAAGGCTCTGCTTGTCATGGCTACAGGTACAGGCAAGACCAGGACAGCTTCAAGCCTGACAGATGTACTGAGCCGCGGCGGCTATATTACAAATATTCTTTTCCTTGCTGACAGAACGGCTCTTGTCAAGCAGGCTAAAGACGATTTCAAGAATTATCTGCCAGATATGTCGCTGTGTAACCTGTGCAATAACAAGGATGATCGAAATGCCCGCATAGTGTTTTCTACTTACCCCACGATATTGAATGCTATTGACAGCACAAAAACAATTGACGGAGTGCCGCTGTTTTCTCCTGCTCACTTCGACCTTATTATCACGGACGAGAGCCACAGGAGCATTTTTAAGAAATATCGTGCTATCTTTGAGTATTTCGATGCGATTATGGTCGGTCTGACAGCTACCCCTAAAACCGATGTTGACCGCAACACATACGATTTCTTTGAAGTCGAGAATGGTGTGCCGACTTATGCATACGATTACGAAACGGCAGTACATTCCGATCATGTGCTTGTGTCGTATTATAATTATGAAGTAAAGACAAAATTTCTTGAAGAAGGTATCACCTATGACGACCTTTCAGATGAAGACAAGAAACGCTATGAGGATGATTTTGCCGAGGACGGCTATGTTCCCGATTTTATCCCCTCGGCAGCACTGAACAAGTTTGTTTTCAACGAGAATACTGTTGATACCGTCCTGCAAGACCTTATGGAGCGTGGTATTAAAGTCCACGGCGGTGACAGGCTCGGCAAAACAATCATATTTGCTCAGAATAAGGAACACGCTGAATTTGTTGTGCAGCGTTTTAACAAGCTCTATCCGAAACTTGGTAACGGACATTTTGCCCAGCGTGTCACCTGTGATGACAGCTATGCACAAACGATTATTGACGATTTCAAGATACCCGATAAAATGCCCGTTATCGCCGTTTCGGTAGATATGATGGACACAGGCATTGATGTTCCCGAATGCGTCAATCTTGTATTTTTCAAGAAGGTACGCTCAAAAACGAAATTCTGGCAGATGATCGGCAGAGGTACAAGACTTTGCAAAGATCTTTCCTGCATTGACGGTATAGACGGTGAATACACAGGCAAGTGCCGTTTTCTGATATTCGATTACTGCGGTAACTTTGAGTATTTCAGGGAACACCAAAATGACTACGAAACAGGTGAAACAAAGTCCCTGACCGAAAACATCTACTGCAAGCAGGTTCGACTCATATTCGCATTGCAGGGCAGTAATTTCTCCGATGATGCGTATCAGGATTTCCGCAGACAGCTCACAGATGATTGTCAAAGCGGTGTCAATGCTCTGTCATATGACCTTGTATCAGTAAGGCTCAAAACAGAATACGTCGAGAAATTTAAAAAGCCCCAAAAATGGGTATCCCTTTCCGATATGGATATATCGGAGCTTCAAAAGCATATTGCTCCTCTTATTACTACAAATGACACAGATGAGTATGCAAAGCGTTTTGACAACTTCATCTACGGAATGATGCTTGCAAATATTGATAAGCTGCCTACAATGAATTATCTAAAAAATCAGCTCTGCCTGACTGCTGAAGCATTGGAGCATAAAGCCACGATACCTCAGGTCAAGCAGAAACTTGCACTTATCAAGGATATTCAGACAGATACATTCTGGGATAATATCAGTATTCTGACAATGGAAAAAGTCCGTCAGGAGCTTCGTGACCTGATGCAGTTCCTCGTTGGCGGAGGAGAAAAGCCGAAGATATTTACAAAACTCGATGATCCTGTTCTTGACAGCAAGGAGGGCGATGCTCTTGGTGCGGCATACGACTTTGAGGACTATCGAAAGAAGGTCAACCGCTATGTTGAGGAGCATAAGAACGATACTGTTATCTATAAGCTGAACCATAATCTCCCGCTTTCAAAAGCAGATTATGCGGAACTTGAAAGGATACTCACGCAGGAGCTTGGTAACAGCGAGGATTACAAGCGAGAGTATGGTGACACTCCCTTTGGTTTGCTGATCCGCAAGATAGCAAAGCTCGATCATGACAGTGCTATGTCTGCATTTTCTGTATTTATCAATGACAGCTCGCTCAATCAGAAACAGATCGAATTTATTCTGAAAATCATCAACCATATTGAGAATAACGGCTATATCGAGGATATTAAAATACTGATGAAACCGCCTTTTGATAAGCCCTACAGCTTTATCAAGATGTTTGATTCTAAAACAAGAAATGCTATACTGCTGACTATTGAGAGTATCAAGAATAATGCTTTGCAGGTAGTGGCATAAAACAAATAGAATATAGATCTGACGCTTCCTGTTGCAGATAATAAAAACTATAAAACATGACAAATAAACACAGTGCAGTACCTTAATCCATCCTCAAAGGTACTGCACTGTGTTTTTGGCTTTATCAAACAATATATAAGCAAACTATTCTACAATTGAATAATTAGAATATCAAATCCGCCCGTTGATATTTATTTTGATCAGAGGGATATATAGTATACTTTAAGCATTGCTGTTGCAAACTATACATATCTATGTAAACTTCTGGAGGGAATCGTTATGGACGGGATCATTATGGATGAGTTTATTATAACCAAGGAAAGAATAGATGAATTTAGAAACTATCTGAGACTTGAAGAAAAAAGCGAAAACACCATCGAAAAGTATATGCGTGACATTAAAGCATTCTGGAAATATGCAGGAACGCAGACTGTAACCAAGGAACTGGAAATAGCGTATAAGGAAAATCTGCTGTCTAACGAGTAAGCAGTTCGCAGTGTCAATTCAATGATTGCATAAATAAAAAATCTATCATTCAAAAAGTAAAAATGACATAACAAGTGATGCTCTATCGACTGTTTTTCAAGAACACAGTTGGTAGGACTAAATTTGTTGTGTTGGTATAGCAAAGTATAAAGATTTCTGATAATTTTTAAATAATATCGACAAAGAATATTGACTTTATTGATAAATAGCAGTAAAGCAAATATGTATTAGTGTTTAGATTTTACGCTCGTTTTATTGTTTTGATTACACAATGGCGGTTGAATCTTGTATTAATTTTTTTATTGAGGATGAGTTATTGGGTTTATGATTGAATGTAAACGAATAATATTTTGAGTAAATCGTTATATTAATGACTAGATAATATCCTTTGATTATGATACTTTATAACATTAGAATTTGAAGTAATATACATTTGAAAATGTACTTATAAAATTCGTAACTGGAGGAATAATATGCTATTCCGTAGAAATCCAAGATTATTTGAAGAGCAAAAAAAGAAATATGGAAATTGAAAGATTTGCCCATTGCTCCTGTCAAACACAAAAAATCTATACTATCAAAAATACTTTATCCCGTGATAATGCTAATGGCATACATTTTAATGTTTGCTTTTAATCAAACATCGCCACTAATGCTTATGTTCCCAGCAATTATGATAGTACCAGCGTTACTTATTCCTTGGCTTGATGAGAGAAGTTCGTGGAAGGAATTAAAGGATAAATACAACAAAGAGATAAAAGAATACAATGGATATTTGGATACTTTAATTAAGGAGTTGGAGTCGAGAAAAGAATCATTTATCTTTTGGAACGAGTTAAACTTTCCAGGAGAAAAAGTTGAGATAGAGCGTTGCTTGACAACTAATGATACTTTATGGAATAAAAGAGCAGAATACACAGATTTTATGACACTCGCAGCAAGGTTAAAGAAATCAAAAATGCAGCACTAATTTCTTATAGCGATTGGGATTCGGATACTAGAGAAGCTTATCAATCAATTATTAATTCCATTACTTCTGAGCTTTATTACATTTCAAATGAAATAGAAAGTTTAAAGACGCAGGTTTATAATGAGGATGATTGAATATGAAGTATGATAAATTATCAATAATAAATACTGCAAAAAATATTAAACTGAAATCATCTGATTTAAGTTCTCTTCAAGTTAGATTAGGAAGATTAATGCCTATAAAATGCAGTTCTTTTTTTTACACAAAACGTTTTCTTCTTATGAGAAGGATTAGTGATCTGCAAACAGAATTAATTTCCCTTAGTCATGATATTGAACAGGCTGCCAATCAGATGGGCTATGATGATGTTCAAAATGCATCGTATATTCGTTGTACATTGAAAAACAGATCAAATCAAGCTACTTTTAATTATAATTCTTTTAGGCAGGGTCCATCTCAAATTACTGGTAATGGAAAAATCGGCATGAGTGGTTTTTCATCTAATAGTTATTTTAATCAAATTCCAATAAAACTTATTGGTAATTCTGAGAGAGTTGAAATGGAAGAGGTAGATCCACCTTGGTATAAAAAAATTGGTAACTGGTTTGTTAATTTGAAGAAATTTGATGAAAGTGATAGAAAGTTTGCACAACAGCATCCGTTCCAGTATTTATGGCAAAGTGGAAAAAAGACTGTTTTAGGTGACTATACCGATGATAACATGACGGAATTATCATTTGCCGGAAATATCGCATTAAGTATATTTGACTTAGACTTGCCATGTGATGTTAGAGACTTAGTTCATGATATTCAACATTGGGGTGAAGGCGACAATTTCGGTTTGTACTTTGCTCTGGATTTAGTTGCTTTGGTTCCTGTTATTGGTGGAATAAAATATCTGAAATATGCTGATGATGTCGGAGATGTTACAAAAACTGCAGGAAAAGCGGCCAAAACGATTGATAATATGTCTGATGCTGCTAAGAATATTGATAATGCATCTGATTATGCTCGTGGAGCAAAAAGTCTGGGCGAAACAACAGAAACAGCCGCAGAAGTAGGAAAGAATACTGGTAGGGCTGTTGATGTTGTTGATGATACAACAGACTTAGGTAAAGCTGCAGAAACAGGAACGGGTATAAAAGCTTCATTGAAGCCAATAGATGAAAAAATTAGAATAGCAAATGGCAATAGTTCAGTTCTTCAATGGGTAGGCGATCCAGGCAATTCAAAAAGGATTCCTATTAGTTCAAGTAGCGATTTGGCAGTTGAACTAAAAAAACATGGTATTGATGGTCTTCATTATGTTGATGGAGATATTGATTTTTCCCCAGTTTCTCATTTCGATTATCATTTTGAAGATATTGATGAATTATATCATTCAATAGGAGATGATATCCGTGTTGGTAGGCTAATGTCAGCCGATGGAGTTAAAGGGCGAGATGCATTAAATGCTGTTGTTAGAAAAAAATGGCAGTCTATTGCTAAAAGTCAGATTGTTAAAAAAATAAGTGAAGATCAAGCTTTCGCAATGGAATTACAACGCAAAACAGGGATAAATGTATCATCTGTAAAGAATCAAAGTGACTTAGAGCGTGAATTATCAAGGGTTGGATTGACACTGCACGAAACACCGGATTGCAAGCAGATTCAGTTTATTCCTACAATAATTCATGAAAACTATAAGCATTCAGGAGGAACTGCAGAAATGCTTGAAAGATTGATAAGTGGTGATATGCATTAAGAATCCATGGAAAACTATATACTGAAGATCGAATAAATGTAATGAATCGAAAATTGCGAATCCAATCGTACTAAATTCTGGGGATAAAAAAGTTTGCGATTATTATATTGACGAAAACAACTACTATTCAATATTACTTGAAAATTTAAAGAAACTTACACTTTAGTGGTGTAAGTTATGATCAGATGATTGGTAAAATTCCAAAGAATTCTTATAGATGGAATTAAAAAGCATTGTAATGTAGAGTATGAATATTTTTACGACAACAACTTATTTCTGTATTCTTCCGCACTCTGTAATAATTCCTCGTCTGTTCCGTCTGTATTGACTTTATCAAAGTTTTGGTATATTCTCCGTAGTCTTTTCAGAGTTACTTCAATACCTCTGTTCTTAGTTACCAGAATCCGACGCATTTCAAACATAAACTCTTTCATTTCCTTGTTGGCTTCTTCATCATAATCGTCATCTCTGATGATTACACAGCCACTTCCGTATTTTCTGAGGAAACTCTCGCAAACTTGCTCAATAAAATAATCCTTTCCTCATATACAGACATTTCAAAAATACAGGAGGCTGTATGATAATGCCCACCTCCGCCAAAAAACTGGCATATTTCATTAGCAGAAATGCTGTCACTTGTTCTCATAGAGCATCTGGTGTTACCGTCCGGCATTTCACGGATAGTAACACCTATTTTTACGCCTTCAACCTGATCTACAAAAGAGTTTATTCCTTCAAGTTCAGAATCCTTTATGTCAGCCGTTTTTAAATCATTCAATGTAATTATGCCTGTCAGAATCTGATCATTACAGCTAAAATGAAAACTGTTCTTCAAAAGCTCCTCCAAAGCCATTCTCTACTTTGACTTAACAAACATATTCTTACGATCAATACCGGCGATATTGGCTCCACAGTCTGCCAATTCTGCGGCAGTCAAAAAAGACTGCTGTGTGGTATCCATGGTATCCGTTACAAGAGCCATGTAGAGAAGGTCGGCTATATCCTTTGTTACTGTTACTCTCATATGTTTTATGAGTTTCAGAATAATTTCTGAGCAAGCCCCTGCATCATCCTCGATATATTTATAATCCGCTATAACCGAATTGTTCATATGATGGTCGATACAGAATGTATTCGGATGTTGAAGATATTGGAGATACTGTTGTGGTGCCTGTCGGCGAAAAAAAGAAGGAAATGGAGGGTGAAGTTGTATCTGTGGGACAATACTCCCACCTTGGTGTTCCTTTCCCAGTAGAGAAAACAAAGCACATTCTAAGGGTGCTGAAAAAACCTCTTTGAATATGTTGATGCGAAGGACTATTATGAGCATGGCGGAAAGTGATGAGATATGTGGAACCACCTGACTCAATATTCGGTAAAGCTGGAAAAAAGGGCGTTAGAGGTCGTTATAAATATTTGCAGCTCGATATATTGACAAACCCAGAATGTAGTCTTGCGTCGAACAGTTCATTGATTGCAGGCGGGACAATGTTTTCCCGTGATAAAGGGACTTTGCCAAATGATTTTGGCACTTTCCGCAGGAATGTGTCTTCTGCCGAATGGGACGCTCTTGTGTGTGTAGCGGGAACAGAAATCAGTGACAAAAGAAGGGTTGTTTTACTGTACCTGAGAAACGATAACTTATTCACGGTGACTTCCAGTCCAAAAATACCATGAGCAAAAACGAGAATGAAATTCTGAAATGGCTAAATGTGAAATGAGTCGTGCGTGAAATCATAAATTATGGATTTTCCCGCCGCAAACACTCGAAATTTGCGCTCGAACTCTTGACAAATCATATAATTTGATGCATAATATAAACACCTATTAAGAGTGCGTGAGGGACAAGCCCGTTGACCGCACAGCAACCTGCCGAAAGGTAAGGTGCTAATGCTTGACCGATGGGTGGATATGCAGTTTAACGCCTGTCGGTAACGATGGGCGCTTTTTTCGACCTCTTTTTAGGAATTATTGATGATTCGGAGGACGAAAAATGCTGTCAAACAAATTCAAAAAGGAAAGGAGAATCGTTTCTATCTGCGGGAAAAGCCGTGACTTTCATGTAGGCGATACCTTCAAAAAAGTTGTCTTTGCAGATGACGATGATGAACAGGTCAAGACAACAGTCGGCATATCTTATTGCGGAAGGGTCAGCGATGATGAAGCGTTGTTCCGCACAGGCGACGGTCGTGTGTATTTCTCAATCTGCGATGGCTGGGGCGAAAAGGACGGGATCCTTTATGGACTGGAGCAAGGCATCTTCTTCGATTTCGGACACCCAACGACGGAGGAAACTATCCTTTCCGAATGCGAAAAAGGTCTTGGCACATATAGCACTTGGAGCGGAGCAATGGCTTATCAATCAAGAAAAGGAACGCTCGACACAATCGCAAAGGTTATGAAAAAGAAACTCAAGTAAGCAAGTCAAGTTTTGACTCGGTGAAAATTCAATAAGCTACATGGAGAAGCCGCCCCAGATCGTGTGCCGGAGGCGGCTTCATTGTGTAACGAAAACCCCCGGCTTAGCTGGGGGTAGAAAAAAGCTTTAGCTATAAGTAGAAAATAAAAACCTCCGGCGTTATAATAAGTTTGGTCTGCCAACCAAAAGTAAAAATAACGAGGAGGTATCGTCATGACAAGAGACGATATAAGCAGTTTAGCACATTCCAGATGGAATTGCAAGTATCATGTGGTGTTCTCTACACTGTTCTGAATCACACAAATCAAAGCGGAGAGGATTCTCATAATCCGCTATGTAACCGGCTGAGCCGAAGAGGTCTGTATAGTCTTCGGTTGTGCAGCCTTTCACAAAGATATGGCAAATACGTTTACCGTTCTCTGTGGTAATATAAATTCGTTCAATTACGGTAGCAATCAGGTTTACAAGTTCTTCCGGTTTGGCGTCCTTTGCATATTCGGCAAAGGACAGTAGCTTCTTTCGCACCTCGTTCAGCTCTTCGAGCATAACGGCGTTATCGACCTTGCTTCCCTCTATCCGTGCAAGGTCTTTTTCTAACTTTTCCAACTCTTTGGTCAGCTCCGTAATATCCACCTAAATAAATTTTCGCAGCGGTTCGTCAGCTTCCCGCAAATTTCGCATCTGCGCCACAATCGCCGCTTCCGTGCGCTCTTTACTTTTCCTTGTCTCCCGATATTCGGCTTTGGTCTTATCACCCGATATGAGATTTTGCAGCTTTTCATTAAAAATGGTGTTGTAGTATGCGGCGCTTTCATCGCTGAGATTGGATAACTGCGCTACAACAAATCCGTCGAGCAGCACACCGTCAACCGCCTTAAAGGCACATTCCTTTTTACGGATGCCGGGGCAGGTATATTTGAATCGGGGCTTTTCGTGCGTCCAACGGTCGGATTCGGATGTGACGCTCAGCCGTCTGCCGCAAAGCGGGCAGTAGACAATTCCCGCCAACAACGCATTGGTACGTCGATGCGGACGGTTGTATTTTTCTGCGATCGCCGCCAGTAGCGTCTGCGTTTCGATCCATTCGTCGGAAGGAATAAATCCTTCGTACGCTCCGACGGAAATGATCCATTTCTCTATCGGCTTTCGTATCATGGTCTGAGAGAACTTCGGATTGAAAAAGGTGGAATCCTCGTTCTCTATCTTGCTTTGATCGGTTTTGTTATAGCAGGAAACGCCGTGTTTGCCGCCAAACTCGGATATTTCACCGAAAAGATTTCCGCCTTGCTCCAGAAAATAGCGGTAGGCGGTTTCGTCCGCCACACAGTAGATCGGATTGGTCAGGATAAGCCTTGTGGTCGAGGCGTTAAAATCGGCACCCTGTTTTGTTTTATAGCTCCGGCTTATGATTTTCGCCGTTGTCTGAATGGAACGGGTACTGCGGAAGGTTTCGTAAATTTTCTGAACGAGCCGTTTTTCCGACTCGATGCTTTCCAAATGGCTGACGGCGTTTTTGTTCTTTCCGCTGCCGGTCGTAATCCGCTTGGAGATGAAGCCGGTAGGCGTATTGCAGCCGAGCCAGCGTCCGTCCTTGGCAAGCTCCATCAGATTATCCTGAATTTGCTCGGTTAAGATGTCACGCTCAAATTCCGCAATGATGGCAAGCACCTGAATGATAATCTTGGAGGTATTGTTTTGGGTGTTGATATTATTGGAGCATACAAGCAGGATAACATTGTGGCACTCCAAATATTCCAAAAGCCGCATAAGGTCTGCGGTTTTTCGTCCGATACGGTCTAACTTGTAACAGGCGACTGCTTTGATCTTATTGTGTTCAATGTCCCGCATCCGTTGTTCCTCCTTTTAGATAAACCGGGGCGAACCGGCGTTCGCCCCGATACAGTCTTTTCTGCTTGAATGATAGCAAATTGTTTTGTCCGATTCCAATGTGCCGTTTGCTTTGAAAGAGGCAAGCAGTGCACGGAGCTGCTCGGCCGAGTAATGATACAGGTCACGGGCAGCATAATCCGGACGCTTCTCTTGAAAATGCCGAATATATTTTTCGCTGTCTTTGGCATAATGAAAGACGGCGTTCATCACAAATTCCATAACGCCGCCTTACCTTTTGTCACGGTTTTTCTGCCGGATGAGGAATTTACGATAATGCTAGCAGGCTTTGAGAACGAAATCCTTCGCCTGTTTTGGATTGGCGTTCAGAACATATCTGCGAATCTGTTCCATCGGCAGCTTGAACATTTCCCGTTGATTTGCCTTTTCTTCCTGCATAATGCTCTCGGTAACCTCATCAGTGAGCAGTCTGTCCCGATTCGCCTTGTGGAGCCGGAATGCCTGCGAATAGGACGGGGTGCAATCGTTCACCTCGCACTGCTCCAAGATAGATTTCTGCGCCCACGGCTCCAGATACGAAAGCTCCACGCCCACGGAAAGCACCATATTTCCCTCGTCCATTTTGTCAAGAAATTCGAGGATCAGGTAGGTTATGCGGATATAACGCTGGACGGTCTCGTAACTCTCACCTGTATCTTCACCGATTTTTGCCGTTGTGCGGTTGGCATCGGACTTCGGGATAACTTGTCCAGAAGTTAAATCTGACCTCCAGCCCTGATGTGCCATAGCCTCTGCCTTCATCTTGTACGCAAACGCCTTTTCGCTTGGCAGGATATGCTCCCGGTGGAGATTGCTGTCCACAAGCATAACTGCCGCTTCATCCCGACTGACAGTATAAATGAAGGCAGGAACTTGTTCAGCACCTGCCTTAATTGCGGCGTGTAAGCGGCGGTGTCCGCTTATGACCTCGTATTCGTCTGAGTTTTCTATCGGTCGGACGATCAGCGGAGATAAAATCCCGACCGTCTGTACGATTTCGATCAGTGCGTTCATTTCATCATCGTCCTTTACCTTGAACGGATGCTCCTCAAAAGGGCGTATTTTTTCAACCGACAGATCAACCGGTTTGTTTCTTGTATTTTTCATTTATCTGCTCCTCTCTAAATATCTGGCACGGGCTTTTCGTTCCAGCTCATGCTCCTGTTTTAGTAATTCATATAAATGCGGGGATTTTTCCAAAATCCTCTCCGCACGGTGAAGCCGTTCCCGGACAGGCTTCATCTGTTTGGAAACCGCCTTGCGGCGTTCCTTGTTTTGTGCCTGCTCCTCTGGGAATTTCGGGCGGCGAATGTGGTTACTGATACGGTTTCGTTCTTCTTCCAAATCGGACAACTCTGCTTTGCTCCCGTCCAGATTGGCTTGCAGGTCGGAAACCGTGTGAATGCCGTTCTCCCGCAAAAAACGGTAGTCAGATATCATCTCTTTCACATTCCGTTCCGCCGCCCGCAGATATATCCTGCGGCAGCTGCAAAACGGGTATCTGAATATTTCCGAGTTTGTGAAAACCGGTGCAAACGCATTGGAAGCCGTAAAGACGCTGCCGAAACTGCGCCCGTTTGACGGGGTGGATACGGATGCGATCCGGGAAACGACTGTTTCGCTGTTTACGGAAGAAGTCGGGCAAGCAATTTGCACATACTTTGCCGCAAAAGCACGGCTCAGCCTGCTGCCGCAGGAGGAAATTTCCGCAGGCACGGCGCAAAGAATGACGGGCGACTTTTCGGAAACCGAGCAAAAGATAGACGCAATCCGGTCGATCCTACGCTTCTTTGACACGCTTGCCGACCGGCTGGATTTTGACAGCTATTATGATCTAATCCTGACTGATTTCTTTGAGGGACTTCACTTCGGACATTATCCCCGCAAATGTGAGATTTGCGGAAGGTATTTCCTCATGCAAAGCGCCCGACGGCAGAAATACTGCTCCTACGGAATCGCACCGGAGCCATACCGGGGAAAGAGTATCTCCTGCCGCAAGTATGACGCTGTGCTGAACCGAAAAGAAAAAGCAAAAAGCGATCCGGTCAAGGCGATCTACGACCTTCGCTGCGCTGCGATCCGCACCGAATGTGGTCGGGGGAACGATTCCGAAGGATTTTGCCGAAGCCGCCAAACGGCTTGCCAAGGAGCATAAGCTGCGGGCATTGTCCGATGACCGCTGTGCAAAAGAGCAGTATGAAAAAGACATGAGCCGTGCGGCGCTGTATGCCGAAACAGACGGAAAGCTGAAATGAGAAAGGAAGCGCGCCGGTGAAAAACAACCGCTGGATGGAAGATCTGTATCTGTACTGCATGAAGCCGGCGCCGCCGAAGCTGGACGATTTTCAGAAATATATCGCTCTGTACTTTTCCGAAAAGGATGAAAAGTATTTCGATTGGTTTCTGCATTACTATGAGCCAATACTGAACACACGGGCCATGAACACCGTGCAGGAATATTCAATGCACGGGCATTTTGTTGACTTAAAGCAAGCTGCCGTGTTCGGCATCCTGAAAGCGCTTGCCAATTATGATGTTGCTCTCGGCGTTCCGTTTCTTGTTTATAAGGAACACTATGTAAAGAATGAAGTGGACGAATATATCCGCACGATGCGGACAGGATATACGGTTCATAACAGTGATGAATACAAACTGCTCCGCAAAGCGATGGCACTGTATAATAAATACAGAAAAGCCGATAATGAAACGATAGCCCACATTGCTGCCGAGATCGGCAAAAGTGTCAAAGATACAAGGGAGATTATCGAAGCAGGGCTTCGGAGCATGAGTTACGTCGATTTTTACCGTCGGTACGCCGACGAGGAGGGCGAAAGCACGGCAGAAGACGTGGCGAGAGACGATTCCACCGTTCCGAGTAAACTTTTCTTTGACGAATGGCTGGCTGGAGCCGTCTTTGATCGCTATGAGAAGTTGGATATTCGGGAGCGTTCGATGATCGCTGACCATCTCGGCTTTTACAGAGAATGTCACGGTATCTTGGAGAACGGTACCGATGAAAATGGCGAGAAAATATTACTGTTCCGAGAGAAAAAAGCCTACGCATATCTTGCTTTACAGCACACGCTTTCCTCGCCTGACACCGCATACCGCATCGTTCATAAGGCATACGACAAAATTCTCATTGAGCTTGCCATAGACGGCTATATCCATATCGTAGAATTCAGGCGTAAGAAAAAGGCAAAAACAAACATCGTCTACGAATACTGCGCCGATCACAATAACGACTGGGGCGAGATTCACTACACACCGGGCGACGACGATTACGAAGTCACCCGCTACGTTTACGCCGACAAAAAAGGCGGCTTCTTCTTTGCCGCCGCAGGAGATTGGATTGTCCGTCAAGCCGAAAAGGAACAGTTCCCGCAGACGGTTGTCATACCGATTACGAAAATATAACCCATAAAATGCAAAAAGCCTCGTCCGAAACGCAGAAAATCTGCAATCGGGCGGGGCTTTGCTATGCAAGGAAATCCACACATTCGTTTTATCCGAAGAACCGACCTACAATATTACGGACACTTTCCATTCATACTTTTCGGATAAACTAAAAACACTACTTATCCGGAGGTAAATACTATGAAAGGACATTTTTTGACAAGTAAAGAAATTGAGCGGTTTCGTAATTATTTGCGGGAGGAGGAAAAGAGCGAAAATACATTGGAAAAGTATATCCGTGACGTGACGGCGTTTTCTGCGTTCTGCGACGGGACAATCACAAAAGATAGCGTTATCGTTTACAAGCAGAATCTGATAGACAACGGGTATGCCGTACGAAGCATCAATTCCATGCTGGCATCGCTGAACAGTCTGTTTTCTTTTCTCGGTTGGTACGAGTTGCGGGTAAAGTCTCTGAAAGTTCAGCGGCAGGTCTTTTGCCCGGAGGAAAAGGAACTGACCAAAACGGAGTACGAACGCCTCTGCCGGGCGGCACAAAGTAAGCACAATGAACGCCTGAACCTCATTTTACAAACCATCTGCGGGACAGGCATTCGAGTGAGCGAGCTGCCGTTTATTACGGTAGAAGCGGTCAAAAACGGCGAGGCGGTGGTATCACTCAAAGGCAAGACGAGGATGGTCTTTCTCGTCAAGCCCCTGCAAAAGAAACTGCTCCGCTATATCGCAGAACAAAACATCACAAGCGGTGCGGTTTTCGTTACCCGCACCGGCAAGCCTATGAGCCGCACGAACATCTGGCGGGAGATGAAAAGCCTGTCCGCAGAGGCGGGCGTCAATCCACAAAAAGTTTTTCCCCACAATCTGCGCCACCTGTTCGCACGTGTGTTCTACGGCATCGAAAAGGATATTGCCAAACTCGCCGATATTCTCGGACATAGCAGCGTCAATACGACACGGATCTACATCATCTCAACTGGCACAGAACACCGCCAGCGCATGGAGCGTATGCGGCTGATTATATGAAAAAAGCCGCCGTTTGCGGCGACTGCAACATAATCGGTATTATGTTGTAAAAATCGGGTGGCGAATACACCAATCCCAACTTTACTAAAGTAAGTATATCACGAACACCTTGAAAAATCAAGTGGTTCAGGTGAAATTATGATGAAAAATATGGAATTGTTTAGAAAATTGTCAAAAAAGAACATAACAACCCAAGCCCATTCAAAGCGTTTTGAAAAGACTATGGAATGGACTTGATTTTCTGCACCTATTTTTACATTTTTCCGTTTCCCCTTCATTACGAAAAAGAACATAATACCGATTATGTTGCTATTCAAAAGGAGGTCGAAAAATGGTAATCGCTGAGGTAATTAAATATGAGGGCGATAATAGCACATTTATATGGAAGCATCCCTGCGAGGACTTTAACACCACTTCACAGTTAATCGTCCATGAATCGCAGGAAGCAATCTTCTTTATGAATGGTCAGGCACTGGATCTATTTGGTCCGGGGCGTTATACGCTCGAAACGCAAAATATCCCACTGTTGAAGAAACTCGCAAACATTCCGACAGATGGGAAAAACCCGTTCCACTGCGAGGTATATTTTATCAATAAAACCGAGCAAATGTCCATTAAATGGGGTACAGATAGCAAGGTTCAGTATATAGAACCTACATATAGGTTTCCACTGTCAATAGGTGCAAGCGGTGAAATGTCGCTGAGCGTGTCAGATTCAAGGAAATTACTCATTAACCTTGTCGGTACAGAACGAGTACTGGAACGGAATCAGTTAACGAATTTTTTCCGGGCGTTTTTAATGACAAAAGTCAAGACCTATATCGCTCAGGAGATGCGATCCAGCGCAATTAATATTTTTGAAATTGACGAGCAACTTGAATCTTTTTCCGCCGCAATAAAGGCAAAGCTTGATGACGATTTTCTTGATTACGGGGTAAACCTGAAACGGTTCTTTGTTACGGTTATTGTAAAGCCGGATGGGGATCCACAATACGAAAAATTTAAAGAACTCCATTTCCGTCAATATGCAGACATTGCTGAGGCAAGGTTGCGCCAGCAAACAGACGTAATATATGCACAGACTGAAGCACAAAAGGTAGTTATCGACTCTCAGGCGCAGGCAACGAAACGCGCCCAAGAAGGATATACCTATCAACAGGAGCGCGGTTTTGATGTGGCGCAAGATGTCGCAAGAAACGAAGCAGTTGGACAGTTTACCAATATGGGCGTCGGGCTTGGCACAATGGCAGGAGTAGGCGGCGCGGTAGGTGGTGTAGTTGGAGGTGCTATTAATGGTGCCTTTGCCGGAATAAATAATTCAGTACCATCTCAGCAGGCAACCTTGTTCTGCAATCAATGTGGTGCAGAATTAACTCCCGGAGCCGCGTTTTGCGATAATTGTGGTACTCCGCAGTCTTCATCGGACACTTGTTCAAAATGTGGATTTAAGTTCATAAAGCCCGGCAAGTTTTGCCCTAAATGCGGCGCAAAAAGGGAGGGTTGATTATGAGCATAAACAAGAAATTAGGTTACGTTATTCTATTAATTGCATTTGTAATTGTCAGTGTCGTTGCATTTGCACTACCCACAGCGAAAACTGCATCGTTCTGGGTGACATTTGTCTTTACCTGCATAGCCTTTGCTGCCCAAGTCTTGATTTGGAATATTGGCTTTAAAGATAACACTCCGCTTAGAAGCAAATTCTTGGGCATTCCGGTTATTAGAGTAGGATACATTTACTTAGTATTCCAACTGATTGCCCTTGCCGTGCTTGTGGCATACCCTGATTTGCCGGTATGGATCACGATTATTATCAATTTACTGATTATTGGCATTTCAGCAATATGTATGATTGCGGCTGAAATCGGCAGAGATATTGTCAGTAACGTTGAAGAAAAAGTTCAATCAAAAATTTCCTATATCAGAGAGATACAGACTGATATCGAAATGGTCGCTGAACGTGAATCCGATTCTGCGATAAAGCAAAAAATACTAAAGTTGTCGGAGAAAGTTAAGTACAGCGATCCTATTAGTTCTGACGAGCTATCCGAACTTGAAAAAAGGATTTCGGATAAGGTCAAGGAATTAAACAACGCTGACGATAAATCAGCAATCGTTGACGAAATCGAGCTTTTGTTATTAGAAAGAAACAAAAAATGTAAAATCTATAAAAATAAGTAAGGAGAATTATTATGGCAGCATTAGTATGTGATCTTTGCGGTGGAAAGCTCATTATGGGTGCCGGTGGAATAGCGACCTGCGAAAGTTGCGGTATGGAACATAGTGCAGACCGTATGAAAGAAAAAGTTCAGGAAATCAAGGGAACAGTGCGCATTGATAATTCTCATATGATTGAGAATTATCTTGAAATAGCAAGAACTGCAAAAAATGCCGGAAATAACGCGGAAGCAGAATCTTACTGCAATAGAGTAATCGAAATCGAGCCCACAAATTACAGGGCGTGGATGTTAAAAGGTGAAGTTGTGGCTTGGCAGTCTTCACTTCAGAATTCACGATTTGATGAAGGCGTCGTGGCATTTGTAAAAGCTATCAACAATGCTCCCGAAGAGGAGAAAGAGGAGCTAATCGAAGAAGCAGAAGAACAGATTAAAAGTCTTTCGTTGGCTATGATCTCCTCGCGCGCTAATATATTTGCAAAATGGCCTAATAAAGAGGAATCTGATGGCTTTATTTCTGATTGGACGTCAATATTAACCACGGTAGTAATGTTCTTAACTGAGACAGGAGCACCTATTTCAATAGCTGAAATAAAGAAGCACGCTGCAAAACAGATTGACCAATCTGTTGCAAAGGCATGGAAGGATGTAATCTGGCCGGATTATAACGGAGATCCAAACGATAGACCCGGAAAATATGAGTGGGAAACCTTTATCGAACGTGTTGACTGCTGTATAACCCTCGTAAAAAAAGCAATCAATCTGTCCGACGAAGATGACGAAGATGACGAAGATGACGAAGATGACGAAGATGACGAAGATGACGAAGATTACGAAGATTACGAAGATGACGAAGATTACGAAGATTACGAAGATTACGAAGATAATATTCAAAGATATGAGAATCTTATCTTCATGGAAAAAGCGGCAATCGATTCGTGCGCTTGGGGTTACGATTATACCGACTTGGGCAGCAAGTATTGGTATGAAAGTTGGCATTTGACTGACAAGGCGAAAAGTTTGAGACGTACAGAGATAAGCCAGTATGAAGCAAAAATTAGAGAGATTAAAGCTTCAATAGCAGCTAAGCAGGCTGCTGAAAAAGCGGAGAAAGAACGAATTGCTCGTGAGGAGGCACAAAAGCGATTTGATGCTTATTGGGCTGAACACGCTGAAGAGAAAGCATCTCTTGAATCCGAAAAGAAGGATCTTTCCTCGCAGATTTCTGCATTAAAAACATCGTGTGATGGCCAAGTCGCTGCATTAAACAAAGAAATTGCGGCTATTCCCGGCAAGGCAGAAAGAGACAATATCGGAGAACGGATTAAAAAACTATCAAAAGAAAAATCTGCACTCGGAATATTCAAAGGCAAAGAGAAAAAAGCACTTCAGGAACAGATCGACCAGTTAAATGCTGAGAAAAAGAGCGTTCAAGATCGTATGGACGCTGCCAGGAAGGAAATTGATGCTAAAATTGCGAGTGTCAAAGAAGAGATTCAAAAGAAGGTTACGCCTCTCCAGAATAGAGTTAATATGATTTCCGATGAATTAACAAAAGCAAGATGATTTTTATTACACGCCGGGATATTCGTTCCGGCGTGTATCATTAAGTAAAAAGAGGTGGTATTTCGTGATAAAAAAGATAGCGGATGTAAGACAAGCCATCAAAAATGGCACATATTACTCTGCGGTTGCATTAGCTTTAACGTTTCCAGATATATGCTGCCAAGTAGAAAATGGATTGATGGAAAACCAAAACTCAAACCGAACAATGTATATTAACTGGGTCAATAATCATATGGATTTTGAGGACTTTCATTTTCCGCTTTCGGGTTTTGAATCGCAAACATTTACCGGTGAAATGTGTTATTCTTTGCGGTGTAAGGTTTTGCATAATGGTAATACTGATGTAAATAATGCTCTGCTCGGAGTGATAGTAGATGGCTTTATTTTGACAACTCCAAAAGATGAAATGTATTATCATGGTTATAAGTATTGCGAGAATCAGGAATCAGATGGCAATATCAAGAGGATTACATATATTGCAATAGATTATCTATGCGAAAGACTTTGTGACTCTGCTGAAAAATTTTATAATGAATGGAAATGCAAAACAGATTTTGACAAACATTCATTTTGATAAAAGAAGAGCAGTCGACTCCTGATCCGATGCTTGCTCGTTCAGATCAGCAAGATAATCATTCAGCTTGCCATTCGTTAGTAGATCGGCGTAAACGGTTTTGCGATATTGTTTCAGATACCGCAGGTGCCGTTGGCCCCATATCTCAACAGGCTGTTCTTCCTCGGCGGGTAAAGTCAGGCAAGGGATCAGATAGTCGCCCAGCTGTTCGTATTTCCCGCCCATTTGCTCAAATAAACTCTGTTCCATCATTGTGTCCTCCTTTGAAATTTCTGCTTACATTGTAAACGAACGGTGCCGAATCATCGAATGTGCCGATAAAAAAGAGAATCCGAGAAAACTTTTGCGGTCATTCTCGGATTATTCTTGTTTTAGATATTTGCCCGTTTGATTAGCAGAATAATTTTTTCAAACTCTTTTCTGCGGGGCGTTTTGTCGGCTCTCTCCCAAGAAGAATATGCCGTTTGTGCAGCTCCGATTTCCTGCGCCATTTGCGACCGACTAAGAGATAACCGTTCCCGCACTTCTTGCAATAGTACATTGTACGGATAATCCAAAAAAGAGGTATAATCGTCAAGCAGTAGCTTTCGATCTATTCCGAGCACATCTGCCAACGGCACAGCGAATTTATGCTGTATCGGATTTTTGTTATTTTCATAAAGCATAATCGTTGCCGGAGTGACGCCTACCATTTCAGCCAGTTTATGGGTGGAATATCCTTTATGCTGCCGGTAATATCGTAGAATCTTTCCCGGAGTATCACAATGTTCGCTGTTTTCAAAATCATAGCGCAAATGCAGCATCAATTTGCCTTTTGCTATATAGTACACCCCTGTGTGATTGAGAATACTGTGGTGTTCGCAGCAAAGTACAAAAGAATGGTAATCTACAATCAGATAAGAGCTGATATAAGGAAGATACTGAGAAAATTGTGCGAACAAAAGGGAATAGAGATACTTGAAGCAGAAGCATGTCCCGATTATATACATATGCTTATTGCAATACCGCCAAAATACAGTGTGGCACAAGTAATGGGGTATTTGAAGGGTAAAAGTTCCTTAATGATTTTTGATCGTCATGCTAACTTGAAGTACAAGTATGGAAATAGGCATTTTTGGTGTAGAGGTTACTATGTTGATACAGTAGGAAAAAACGCAAAAAAGATCAAGGAATATATCCGAAATCAACTGCAAGAAGATATAGCCAATGATCAGTTAAGTATGTATGAAACCGTGGATCCGTTTACAGGAGAAAAGTATAAGAAAAAATAAACACCCCTTGAGGGGTTGCTGAGAATGAAATGCGGTTGGCAGACTATTCTCAGCCCACTTAAGGGGCAGTATCCGTAATAAGCATTTATAAGGCTTTCACAACCCACCCGTTTAACGGGTGGGTCTGATTAGAATGTGAGGAGAAACGATGAGGCTTACATCACTTACACCAATATTTACGCCAAATAATACCCAAACAACAGTTTTTCACACGAAATTATATCTTTTGAAAATTTGCAGATTGCGAAAATGATGGAAGATAAAGTAATATGGAAAAGTGTGCTAAACCGCTATCGTTCATTCCCACAATGAAAAACCTTGGGCGACTAAAAGAGCCAAAAAAGGCCAGTATTTATGCGGATTTTCGAAATCGCCAAAAAGTCCTAATTTACATTTTTACATCAAACTTACATCAAACGATGTCGAAAAAGATACAGAGATGAAAAAATCGCAGATTTTCTAAGGTAGAATGGGCAAATGAACAAATCGGAATTTACAGAACCAGGGAGACAGTTATGTACAGAGAACTGATTTTAGAATTAACGCAAGACAGTGAGTTTGTAAAAATACAACCGCCTTGCCCCGAATACGAGATAGACAGCGCCGAAAAAACAGTTGGATATCCCTTTCCGAAAGAGCTAAGGGCACTGCTTCAGGAATTAAACGGCGACAAATATCTTCTTTTGTCTGCAAAAGAGATTATTGATCAAGCCAGACTCAACAGAGAAATTCAAGAAATGTACAGCGATGAAGAATTCGTAAAAGAGCTGGATAAGTTTATATTCTTTGCAACAAACGGCTGCGGGGATTACTATTGCTATCGTGCTGGCTCTGACGGGATTATTGATGAAACCGCTATCTATATTTGGAAGCATGAAGAGTTTTGTTGTAAACAGGTAGCTGCAAACATGGCGGAACTTATCACTCGATATTATAATGACGAAATTTAATGGGCATATTCCTGTTTATTGAACCACCCCTTGAGAGAGAAGTGCTCACTCAGAGGGCTTTTTTGCGTTCTGGCGGCAAATTGCAAACTTAAGCATAAGGGGTAGAAATCCTCACAATTATATGCTATAATAATTTTGTAAGAATAAGGCTCTTACATCTTTAATAATAAAAAATACTTTTTTGTTTTATAGGAGGTGGCAGAAATGAGAAAGTGCATTCGTTGCGGAGAGGAAATGGAGGAAGACTTCAAGGTCACCGGTGAAAGGGCAGACCGTTTCTATTGTCCGTATTCTGTATGGGCGGAGGAACTTTATGCAGATTTTATTCGGGGAAACAAGGAACAACTAAACACAAGCATATGGTTTGGGTAACATAAAGACCTTACATCAAATGATACAGCCCTTGTATCACGGAATATAACGATTTATCAAATTGAAGATTTGGAAGGAAACAATTTATGACGATTTACAAATGCACACCGCTGTTTACGATTTATTTCATCGGCTTCCCGACAATGAGGCTACTTGACAATTAAGAAGTTAAAAATCAGTATTTATGTGGGGCTTTGGACTTCTAATCAATTTAAAGGTTGACTAATAATTTTTATTGTGCTATAATGCAAAAAAGTTTATTAAATATAATATCGGCTATGATAAGAAGAAGTACCTTAAAATTCCAGAGAGATTGCGGTTGGTGTGAGCAATTAAAATAAAAGGGAAATACATCTTTGAGCTGTTATGGTAAAGATATTTTTAATATTGTGTAATCATAACCGTTTTGCAAGCGTTATAATGCAGGGATATGTTTGTATCCCATAAGGTTGCTATTATGAATTATTTGTTTTAGCAATAAATTGAGGTGGTACCACGAGTCAATTCGTCCTCTGCTATATTTATAGCGGAGGACTTTATTTTTTATATGAATTTTATTTAACTGAAAGGAAGTATTTAAACAATGGGTGTTTATGAAGAATTAAAACAAAGGGGTCTTATTGCACAAGTTACTGATGAAGAACTTATCAGAAATTTAATAAATAATGGTAAGGCTACATTTTATATAGGTTTTGACCCAACAGCTGATAGTTTACATGTAGGTCACTTTATGGCTCTTTGCCTTATGAAAAGATTGCAAATGGCAGGCAATAAACCTATTGCTCTTATTGGCGGAGGTACTGCCGTAATAGGTGACCCAAGCGGTAAAAGCGATATGCGTAAAATGATGACTATGGAAACTATTAATCATAATGTTGAATGTTTTAAAAAACAGATGAGTAAATTTATTGATTTTTCAGAAGATAAAGCCATTATGGTTAATAATGCAGATTGGTTGCTTGGATTGAACTATATTGAGTTTTTAAGGGAAGTAGGAACTCATTTTACAGTTAATCGTATGCTTACCGCCGAGTGTTACAAGCAAAGAATGGAAAAGGGTCTTAGCTTTTTAGAGTTCAACTATATGATTATGCAAAGCTATGACTTTTACAATTTATTTCAGAAATACGGATGTAATTTACAATTTGGTGGCGATGACCAATGGAGTAATATGCTTGGCGGTACCGAATTGATTAGGCGTAAACTTGGTAAAGATGCCTCTGCTATGACAATTACATTATTGCTTAATTCTGAGGGTAAGAAAATGGGTAAAACAGAAAAAGGGGCTGTATGGCTTGACCCTGAAAAAACAAGTCCCTTTGAATTTTTCCAATATTGGAGAAATGTTGCTGATGCTGATGTAATGAAATGTATAAGAATGTTAACATTTATCCCGCTTGAAGAAATTGAAAAAATGGATAAATGGGAGGGCAGTGAACTAAATAAAGCGAAAGAGATTTTAGCTTATGAACTTACGAAACTTGTCCACGGTGAGGACGAAGCTAACAAAGCGTTAGAAGGTGCAAAATCATTATTCGGTGCAAAATCCGACACAAATAATATGCCTACAACTCAAATTTCTAAGGATATTTTTGTAAATGGTGAAGTAGGATTGCTCGAAATACTTGTTAAAACTAAACTTGCAGCTTCTAAAAGTGAAGCAAAACGACTTGTAGAGCAAGGAGGTATCACTGTCAATGATGAAAAGGTAATTGATGTAAATAAAAAGTTTACAGAAAATGATTTTTCAAGTGGATTTATGATTATCAAAAAAGGCAAAAAAGTTTTTCATAAAATAGTACTATAAGTTAATTTTTATAATATTAGGAAGTGGTTTTATGCTTACAATAGGTTGTCATTTATCAGCATCAAAAGGCTTTGAAAATATGGCAAAAGAGGCGGTCAGTATTAATGCCAATACATTTCAGTTTTTTACCAGGAATCCACGAGGCGGCAAGGCAAAATCTATCAGTAAAAAAGATGTAGATAAATTTTTAGAAATTGCTAAAGAAAATAATTTTGGTAAAATTCTTGCTCACGCACCATATACAATAAATCCTTGTTCTGATGATGAAAGTATAAGGGATTTCGCCCGTATGACTATGAAAGATGATTTGGAGCGTATGGAACTTGTACCAAATAATATGTATAATTTACACCCGGGCAGTCATAAAAATCAGGGTGCAGAAAAAGGAATTGAATTAACGGCATCTATTTTAAATGATGTTCTTAAAAAGGAACAAACCACTATTGTTTTACTCGAAACAATGTCGGGAAAAGGTTCTGAAATAGGCAGAAATTTCAGTGAGTTAAAATCTATTATGGATAAAGTAGAGCTTAGTGATAGATTAGGTATTTGTTTGGATACCTGTCATATATATGATGGAGGTTATGATATAGTCAATGATGTTGAAGGTGTAATTGAAGAATTTGACAGAATTATTGGTATTAAAAAGCTAAAAGCCATTCATATAAATGATAGTAAAAATAGGTTCAATAGCCATAAGGACAGACACGAAAAAATAGGTGAGGGATATATTGGCTTATCGGCATTTGAAAAAATTATAAATCACCCTATGTTAAAAGATTTGCCGTTTTTCCTTGAAACTCCAAACGAACTTGATGGATATGCAAAAGAAATAGCACTTTTGAGAGGTATATATAAACAATAAATAAAATTTTTTCTAAATATAATTAGGCTATTGTCAAAATTGACGATTTATATTATAATTAGTACATTAATGTTGATAATAGCCTTAATTATTAAGATATGGAGGAATGGATTGTGTGGGCTAATGAAAGTGTTTTTTATCAAATTTATCCGCTTGGATTTTGTGAAGCACCATATGAAAATGATGGTGTTTTGCAGCATAGGATTTTAAAGGTTAATGATTGGATTGAGCATATAACAAATTTGAATGTTAATGCTATTTATTTTTCGCCGGTTTTTGAGTCTGATACTCACGGATACAATACGAGAGATTATACAAAAATTGATACAAGACTTGGAACAAATCAAGATTTTGCTGATGTCTGCAAAAATTTACATAAATCAAATATTAAAGTTATAATTGATGGTGTGTTTAATCACGCCGGCAGAGGTTTTTGGGCATTTCAAGATGTTTTGAAGAACAGACAATCTTCAAAGTATGTTGATTGGTTTGCAAGAATTGATTTCAATGGTAATTCAAGTTATAATGATGGTTTATGGTATGAAGGCTGGGAAGGTAACTATGACCTTGTAAAATTAAATCTTAAAAATCCGGAAGTTGTTAATTATTTATTTTCAGCTATTAAGGGTTGGGTAGATGAATTTGATATTGATGGACTTAGATTAGATGTAGCATATTGCCTTGATTTTGAGTTTTTAAAAAAATTACGCAGCTTTTGCAGTAGTTTAAAAGATGACTTTTTCTTATTGGGAGAATTACTGCATGGTGACTATAATCGTTGGGTTAATGATGATATGCTGCATAGTGCTACTAACTATGAATGTTATAAAGGTCTGTATTCAAGTTTCAACAGTATGAATATGTTTGAAATCAATCATTCTCTTATGCGTCAATTCGGTTCAGAAAATTGGACATTGTATAAGAATAAACATTTGTTGTCATTTGTTGACAATCACGATGTATCAAGAATTGCCACTATTTTAACAAATAAAAATCATTTGCCATTGGTTTATGCTATGGCATTCGGTATGAACGGAATACCTTGTATTTACTATGGAAGTGAATGGGGTGCTGAGGGAGATAAAAGACAAGGAGATAATGCTTTAAGAGTATCCTTCGATAAACCTATAAATAATGCCCTTACAAAGTGGATTTCTAAGCTTGCAAAGGCTCATCGAGAAAGTAAGGCACTCTGTTATGGAAATTTTAAATCAATAGTCTTGACGAATAAACAATGTATTTTTGAAAGAAAATTTGAAAATGAACGAGTACTTGTTGCAATAAATGCAGATAATATACCATATACTGCGTATTTTAATGCACAGTGCAATAATTTTGTGGATTTAATCACAGGTGAAAATTATTATTTTGATAATAAAGCAGATTTACCGCCTTATTCGGCGTATTTCTGGAAAGCAAATTAAAATTTTTTAATAAGAAGGAGTTTTTTTATTATGCCGCATATAACTATAAAAATGTTAAAAGGTCGTACACAGGAGCAAAAAGAATTGGCAAGTGAAATGGTAGCTAATGCACTATATGAGGCAATTGGTTGTTCACAATCTCATATTTCAGTATCAGTAGAAGATTATACTCCGGAAGAATGGCAGGAAGTATATGCAAATGAAGTTGAAAATAATCCTAAAATTATAAAAAATGCAAATTATAATCCAAAGGATTTACTGAAAAAATAATATGAAAAACTTTGAAAATACAAATATTATACTTGCATCTGCATCACCAAGAAGAAAAGAAATTTTAGGATTATTATTCAAAAATTTTGATATTATACCATCAAATGAAAAGGAAATTTTACAGCCTAATATTTTAATTGAGGACCAAGCCGAAGCAATCGCAAAATTAAAGACTGTATCGGTGGCAAAGAATAATCAGGAAAGTCTTGTTATAGGCTGTGATACTGCTGTAATAATAGATGATAAAATTTTAGGTAAACCAAAAAGCGAAAAAGATGCTAAAAGAATGTTGTCTATGTTATCGGGCAGAACACATAATGTTATAACCGGCTGTTGTATGTGTCACAGGGGGAAAATGATGTCTTTTTCGGAGAAAACAGCAGTTTCATTCAGAACATTAACCGAGCAGGAAATCGATGATTATATAGCAACAGGTGAACCTATGGATAAAGCCGGAGCTTATGGTATTCAAGGTTTAGGAGCTTTATTGGTCAGAAAAATAGACGGTGATTTTTTTAATGTTGTTGGTTTTCCGTTATCAAGTTTTAATCAGGCTTTGAAAGTCTTTTATGAAGTTGCTTTTATATAAAAGGCTAATTATAACATAAATATTATAAACTTTTATATAAATTAAGATTATATTCTTACTCGCATAGGCATATAGTTAATATATGGGAAAATTTATATTGTTTAACTTTACCTATACAGCGGGAGGAATGATTTATAATTATGATGAATCAATCAAACAGTACCTATCCTTTTAAAACATTGCCATTACCGTATGCCTATGATGCTTTACTGCCATATATAAGTGCAGAAACATTGTTAAATCATTATGACGCACACTATTCAAATTATGTAAGAAATCTCAATGATGCATTATCTAAATATCCGGATTTACAGGATTGGAGTTTAAAAGCGTTGATTGTATATGCAGACAGTTTTCCAAACAGCATTACTAAGGATATAAAAACAAATGCCGGAGGCGTGTATAATCACGAAATTTATTTTCAGTCTATGAGCTCTATGCACCAACAAAAACCAAGCGGTAATCTTTTAAATGCCATAATCAGGGATTTTGGAAGTATAGAAAATTTACTTTTCTCAATAAAATCGCTTGGTATGGCAATAGTAGGTTCTGGTTGGGTTTGGTTAGTATTTGATACACAATGCAGATTGCGTTTGGTTACCTCAGAAAAATTAGATGTTCCGCCAATATCAATTTTATTTCCTTTATTAACTCTTGATTTATGGGAACACGCATATTTTTTAGACAGAAAAAGCAAACGAGGCGAATATATAGACGCTTGGTTTAATCTCATAAATTGGAAAGAAATAGAAGAATTGTTCCCGTGCGGCTAAATAATTAAATATATTAATGAAAGTTTAAAATTACTATGAATTCAGATAATAAAATTATTTGTAATCTTTGCCCAAGAGAATGTAACGCTGAAAGAACAGAATATTCCGGCAAAGGTTTTTGTAAAAATGGTATAAATCCTGTTGTCGCAAGAATAGCACCTCATTATTGGGAAGAACCTTGCATAAGTGGTGAAAATGGTTCAGGAGCAATATTTTTTTCGGGTTGTAGTTTGGGTTGTGTATTTTGTCAAAATTCTAAGATTAGCAAGGAGAATTTTGGCAAAGTATTAAGTCCCTATCAATTATCTGAAAAATATCGTTATCTTGAAAGTCTGGGAGTAAATAATATTAATTTAGTTACTCCAACACATTTTGTTACATCTATAATAAAGAGTTTAGATATTTATAAACCTAATATTCCGGTTATATATAATTCGGGCGGATATGAAAAACTTAGTACAATAAAAATTCTTGACGGTTATATAGATGTATATTTGCCGGATTTTAAATATTATAATAATAATGTAGCGTTAAAATATTCCGGCGTTAATAACTATTTTGAATGTGCATCGTCTGCCATTTCCGAAATGATAAGGCAAACAGGAAATCCCATTTTTAATGATTATAATATTATACAAAAGGGTACTATTATAAGACATCTCATATTACCTTTTAACACAAAAAATTCAATAGATGTATTAACATATATTTCAGAAAATTTTGGGAGTAAAGTGCTTGTAAGTTTAATGGCTCAATACATTCCGTTAGGAAATGCAGATAAATTTCCGGAAATAAACCGAACCATTACAAAACGAGAATATGAAAAAGTTCTGAATTATTTGGAAAATCTTGGACTTGACGGATATGTTCAGGATAGAGCCTCTGCAAGTGAAACCTATGTTCCGAATTTTAATCTTGAAGGTATATAATTAAAATGCACTTTATATGTTAAAGTGCATTTTTTTGTTTTTGCACATAAAATTAAGTGGAATTAATCTTTATTTTACAACTGTATGTCTTTTATTTGTCGTATTTTCACAAATTTTTACAATAAATATTTGCTATGATTACTATTGAAATAGAATAAGATTTATTGTATAATCCATAATGGCGTTGAAGCCTAAATAAATACTTCGTTCTAAATCGACAAGAATTTTGGATTTTAGTACGGTCAAAAATAATTGTTGATAACTATAACCTGAATGGTATAGAAAAACCGTGTAACACACGGGGTTAGCTCGTTTATACTCAGCACAGCAGTGTTGTTAAGCGGGAAACTTCCATATATCTTTATGTTTTGCGTAAATGATGGGAGTATGTCAAATTTTGTGTTTTTAAGGAGGACATATTTTATGTCATATGTTGATGAGGTAATCGAATTAGTTGAAAAGAAAAATGCGTCAGAGCCTGAATTTCTTCAAGCTGTAAAAGAAGTTCTTAACTCACTTAGGGTTGTTATTGAGGCTGACGAGGAAAAGTACAGAAAAGAAGCTCTTTTAGAGAGAATTTGCGAGCCTGAAAGACAAATTAAATTTAGAGTTCCTTGGGTTGATGATAAGGGACAAGTTCAGGTAAATACAGGCTATCGTATACAATTTAATAGTGCTATTGGACCTTATAAGGGCGGTTTAAGATTACACCCATCAGTAAATACAGGTATTATTAAGTTCTTAGGCTTTGAGCAAATTTTTAAAAATTCACTCACAGGTTTACCAATCGGCGGAGGCAAAGGCGGTTCAGACTTTGACCCTAAGGGCAAATCAGACAGAGAAGTTATGGCTTTCTGCCAGAGCTTTATGACAGAACTTTGCAAACATATTGGTGCTGATACAGATGTTCCAGCAGGTGATATTGGTACAGGTGCAAGAGAAATTGGCTATATGTTTGGTCAATATAAGAGAATTAAAGGCGTTTATGAGGGTGTTCTCACAGGTAAAGGTCTTACATACGGTGGTTCATTAGCAAGAACAGAAGCAACAGGCTATGGATTATTATACATTACAGAAGAAATGATGAAATGTCACGGGGATACAATGGAAGGTAAAACAGTTGTAGTTTCAGGTGCAGGTAATGTTGCTATTTATGCTATCCAAAAGGCTCATCAGATGGGTGCTAAGGTTGTTACTTGTTCTGATTCAACAGGCTGGGTTTATGACCCGGACGGAATTGATGTTGAATTGCTCAAAGAAATTAAAGAAGTTAAGAGAGCAAGATTAACAGAATATGTTGCCGCAAGACCATCAGCTCAATATCACGAGGGTCGTGGTGTATGGCAAGTTAAGTGTGATATAGCTCTCCCTTGTGCAACACAAAACGAATTATTAATTGATGATGCTAAACTCTTAGTTGCTAATGGCTGTAAGGCTGTTTGTGAGGGTGCTAATATGCCTACAACAATCGAGGCTACTGAATATTTACAAGCTAATGGTGTTTTATTTATCTGCGGTAAGGCTGCAAATGCAGGCGGTGTTGCTACATCAGCTCTTGAAATGAGCCAAAACAGCGAAAGATTAAGCTGGACATTTGAAGAAGTTGATTCTAAATTAAAGCAAATTATGGTCAATATTTACCATAATATTGATGACGCTGCTAAAAAATACGGTTTAGAGGGCAACTATGTTGCAGGTGCTAATATTGCAGGTTTCTTAAAAGTTGCAGAGGCTATGGAAGCACAAGGAGTTTGCTGATTTTTTAAATAATGTAGATTTTGGTTTATTTTCATATAGTTTTTAATATAATGGTTAAGAGATGAAAAATCTCTTAACCATTATTTATTTAATATATATAGGTTCTGCAAAAGGCTTGACCGAAAATCTTTTGTTTTAAAAAGTAAAAAATTCTTAAAAATTTTAAGAGAACTTTTTTCAAAAAGTTCTCTTAACGAGTTAGGTCAGAACCCTTACTTGAAAATTGATTTTTGGTCGGTTTTCCGTAAAAAAGTAGAGTTTTGATAGAAAAACGACCTTAATATCCCGATTTAATAACTATAAACCGAAAAATTTACGGTATAATAGCTTAAAACAGCTTGAAATATATAAATTTTTTCGTGAAAACAGATAAATTTGTGTATTTCAACAAAAATTAAATAAGTTATCGACTTATTGTTATAGATGTGATATAATAAAAACATAAAAGAGATATAGCAAAATATACCTCTTTAAAGTATAACGAAAAAAAGTTATAAATTTTTAGTTTATTGTGAAAGGGAGTTTTAAAACTTGTTTACAGAATTTGCAAAAGAATGGGAAGGTTTCGTTGCTGGTCAATGGTCAAGAAATATTGATGTTCGTGACTTCATTATGAAAAATTATACCCAATATAATGGTGATGAAAGTTTTTTGGCTGGTCCAACAGAAGCTACAAAAACATTATGGGCTCAGGTAATGGAACTTTCAAAAAAGGAAAGAGAGGCAGGCGGAGTTCTCGACCTCGATACTAAAATTGTTTCAACAATTGTTTCTCACGATGCAGGTTATCTTAATAAAGACCTCGAAAAAATAGTTGGTTTCCAAACAGATAAGCCTTTTAAGCGTTCTTTACAACCATTCGGTGGTATCAGAATGGCAGAAGGTGCTTGTGAATCTTATGGATATAAGGTTGACCCTGAGGTTTCTGAGATTTTTACAAAATATAGAAAAACTCATAACCAAGGCGTATTTGATGTTTATACACCGGAAATGCGTCTTGCAAGAAAATCAGCTATAATCACAGGCCTTCCTGATGCGTATGGTCGTGGCAGAATCATAGGTGACTATCGTCGTGTAGCTCTCTATGGTATAGATATGCTTATGAAAGATAAAAGAGCTCAGTTCGATAGCGTTACAGGTACTATGAATGAACATAATATCCGTCTTCGTGAGGAACTTCAAGAACAAATGAAAGCTCTTGGTGAACTTAAAGAAATGGCAGCTAAATATGGTTTTGATATATCAAAGCCTGCTAAAAATGCTCAGGAAGCTATCCAATGGTTATATTTTGGTTATCTTGCTGCTGTTAAAGAGCAAAACGGTGCTGCTATGAGTATCGGTAGAACATCTACATTCCTTGATATATTCATCGAAAGAGATTTAAAGAATGGTGTTATTACTGAAGAGCAAGCGCAAGAGTTTATTGACCACTTCATTATGAAACTCCGTCTCGTTAAATTTGCACGCACACCGGAATACAATTCATTGTTCTCAGGTGACCCAACTTGGGTTACAGAGTCAATCGGTGGTGTTAATGTAATGGGTCAACATATGGTAACAAAGAACAGTTTCCGTTACCTCAACACACTTGATAACCTTGGTACTGCTCCGGAGCCAAACCTCACAGTCCTTTGGTCTGTAAATCTTCCACGAACTTTTAAAGAGTATTGTGCTAAAATGTCAATTAAGTCATCTTCTATCCAATACGAGAATGATGATATGATGAGAGTTACCCACGGTGATGACTATGCCATAGCTTGTTGTGTATCTTCAATGAGAGTTGGCAAGGAAATGCAATTCTTTGGTGCAAGAGCTAACCTCGCTAAATGTCTTCTTTATGCTATCAACGGTGGTGTTGATGAAAGACTTGGAATTCAAGTAGGACCTAAGTATAGACCTGTTGAAGGCGACTACCTTGATTTTGATGATGTAATGGCTAAGTATGAAGATATGATGAGATGGCTTGCAAATCTTTATGTAAATACTCTTAATGTAATTCACTATATGCACGATAAGTATTGCTATGAAAGATTGCAGATGTCTTTACACGACAGAGATGTTAAGAGATACTTTGCAACAGGTATTGCAGGACTTTCTGTTGTTGCTGACTCACTTTCAGCTATTAAGTATGCTAAGGTTAAGTGTATCAGAAACGAAGCTGGTGTAGTTGTTGACTATGAAGTAGAGGGCGATTTCCCTAAGTATGGCAACAATGATGACAGAGTTGATACTATTGCAGTTGATATCGTTGAAAAGTTTATGGGTATGATTAGAAGTAACTACACATATCGTGATGGTGTTCCTACAACATCAATTCTTACAATTACATCTAATGTTGTATATGGTAAGAAAACAGGTAACACTCCTGACGGAAGAAAGCAAGGTGTACCGCTTGCTCCTGGTGCTAACCCAATGCACGGAAGAGATACCCACGGTGCTACCGCATCTTTGGCATCTGTTGCTAAACTTCCATTTAAAGATGCACAAGACGGTATTTCAAACACATTCTCAATTATTCCTAATGCACTTGGCAAAGATATGCAGGTATTTGTTGGTGATATTGACCTTATCAATGCAGCAGATGGTTGTGAAAATGGTGCCTGTGCAGAACCTACTCTAAATACAGGTATAGCTGACTAATTTAATTTTTATTTATATAAATTTTGATAGGAGGAATTTACTATGGCAGTAGAAGTAAGTAAACAACAAATTGATAATCTTGTTGGTTTGTTAGACGGTTATGTAACAAAGGGTGGACATCACCTCAATGTTAATGTTTTAAACAGAGAAACATTACTTGATGCACAAGCTCATCCTGAAAAATATCCACAACTTACAATCAGAGTATCGGGTTATGCTGTAAACTTTATTAAACTTACAAAAGAGCAACAAGATGATGTTATTTCAAGAACATTCCATTCAGCTCTCTAATTCGTATATAAACTAAAAACAGAAAGGGCGATGTTTGTTTTAACATCGCCTTTTATGTTTACATTGAAGACACAAAATTGTATTTTTAAGATATTTAAATTATAAAAACATATCAAACTAATATTGTGATAAAATATTTATAAAATGTATATAGGCAGGTATTATTTATGAATGGATATGTTCACTCAATAGATACTTTTGGAACGGTAGATGGTCCGGGAATAAGATTTGTTGTGTTTACACAAGGTTGCCCTATGAGATGCAAATATTGTCATAACCCTGATACTTGGACTCCGAAAATCGGAAATCAGATGTCAGTTGAAGAAATTTTGTATGAATATGATAAGTGTAAGGAATTTCTTAGAAACGGTGGTCTAACTGTTACAGGAGGAGAACCATTATTACAAATTGATTTTTTAACAGAGCTTTTTAGAGAGGCTAAGAAAAAAAATATTCACACTTGTTTGGATACTTCAGGGATAGTTTTTTCAAGAGCTGATGGTCAAATTCAAAAATTTGATGAACTTATGAAGTATACAGACCTTGTTATGCTTGATATAAAGCATATAGACCCTGAACAGCATAAAATTTTAACAAAACAAGATAATGCCAATATTCTTGATTTTGCAAAATATTTATCGGAAAAGGGAATTACTACTTGGATAAGACACGTTGTTGTGCCGGGAATTACAGATGACCCTGTATATCTCGATAGATTAGGGGTATTTCTTGCGGAACTTAAAACCGTAAAAGCATTAGATGTGTTGCCATATCATACAATGGGTGTAGTTAAATATGAGAAACTTGGTATTGATTATCCTTTAAAGGGCGTTGAACCCCTTTCAAAAGAAGATGCTATTAAAGCAAGGGATATTATTTTGAATGGTATTAAGCGTGCAAGAGCCGAAAAACTAAAACAAAATAAACAGTAAATTTTTTAAAGCTATCAAAATACAGATTTTTGATAGCTTTTTTGTATAAATTTTCGTTTTATGATTATATTTTTCAAACAAATACACTGATTATTTGTTTTTACCGAATTTTTGTTGCTTTATCAGAAAAGTTATGATATAATAACTATTGTACAAAGTAACAAATCAAGAAAGGTTAAGGTTGAATTAATATGATAAAAATAACGAAAGAACAATTAACAAAATTATCACCAAATTTGACGGCTGTATCAAATGGCAAAAAAATATCTGATAAAGGTGGTTTTGTTTCGCTTTATAAGACGGAAGATGAAAGTATGATATTTGGTGAATGTTCCGGAAGTGGCAAGTCAAATTATAGAACTTCGGTAGACTTTATTGATGAGAGCAATCCCGTATTTAGATGTTCCTGTCCAAGCAGACAGTTTCCTTGTAAACACGGTATTGCTATTATTTTTGATTGGCTTGCTAAAAAGGATTTTAAGATTGCGGAAATTCCGGAAGATATATTGCAAAAGCGTAACAAACAGGCTGCAAAAAAAGAAAAACAAGCTGAAAAATCTGTCGAAACTGCGACAGTCACCAAACCTAAGAAAACAAACACTTCTGCTGCAAAGAAAAAAGCTCAAAAACAGTTGGAGGGATTGCAAGTTGCAGAAAAATTTGTAAATGATGTTATGCGACAAGGAATATCAGCTTTATCTGGGGCATCATTATCTGTATATAGCGACCTTGTAAAAGAAATGGGTAACTATTATTTATCCGGAATACAATCTATTATAGTAGAAATTAATTATCTCGCACAAAAGTTGTCAGATAATAATGAAAATATTGATGAAGTATTAAATCAGATTCGTGAAACATTATTTAAGCTGCACGCTACCATAATAAGATGCAAAGATTATCTGAACGATAAAATAGAAAATAATAATTTTGAGCCATCACTTGATGTTATGTACGAAAAATTAGGTAATGTCTGGAAACTCGAACTGCTTAAACAACTTGGTTCCATCAAGAAAAATGCAAGGGTTTTACAATTAAATTTTAATGTTGAATTTTTAGAAGCACAAAAAACTTATTTAGATATAGGATACTTTGTTGATTTAGATAATGGCGAAATTTCAAAAACGGTTAATATTGTTCCTATTAAATCCATAAAATTTATAAAAAGAGATGATTCAACTTTTAGTGTTATAAATATTCCGGAAATGTGCTATTATCCGGGTGAAATAAATAAGCGTATCAGATGGGACAGTTTTACGGTCAGTGAGCCGACTAAGGAAGATTATTGTAAAGTCAGGTCTTTTGCAAGAGATAATCTTGCAGAATGTATAAAAATTGTTAAAAATCAATTTAAAAATATATTATCAGACAAAACCGTTGTTATGCTTGTAAAATATGATATGATAGGAAAAACATCTGATAATAAAATTGTTTTAAAACAAGGTGACGAAACAATTGAATTACTTGCAAGGGCTAATTGTGATAATTCCGTAGAAACATTACTTTTATTAGATAATTCAAAATGGAAAAATAACGGAGTTATAACACTTGAATTTTGGCTCGATACTGCACAAAATAAAATTTATGCTATGCCGCTTTCGATAGTTACTGAAAATCAGATTATTAGATTGTTTTATTGATTTAACCGAGGTTATTTAATATGAATATATTATTTGAATTAAAAGAAAGACTACATCAATCGGCAATGGCGGGGACAGATTTATTGAATGAAGATTTCAGATTAAAGAAAATCGCAGAACAAATTAAGCCCTTATCGGCTAAAAATTCTGTGTTCAAGAGGATTTCAGAAAGACTTGAAGAACTTTTTAATGCTGATAATAATGATAAACCTACAAAACTAATAAATGCTATATCACTTGTCGATGCAGTTGTGGTTACGCAGTCAACATATAAAAAAGATGGTGCTGTTTCAGAAATTCCGCAAAATAATAGTATATTTGTATATAATGAGATTTCATACAATCACTTAAAACCAATTATAGATATATTTAAAAATAGAAATTTTAATAAAATAAATGCATTTATGAAATATCTTTATTATAGCATAAAAGAGGATTATGAAAAGAGTGAGGAATTTAAGATTATAATTGATTTCAGAATGAAGAAATATTTAATATCAGCTATCGGAAAAGAAAAAGATTTTTATTCTATGTTTTCAAGAAATATAATTAACTTTACTAATGATAAAAAATTAATATCGGATTTAAAAAATAATTTTAGCAATAATAAAAATATAAGTTATTACATTAAAAAGCAAATACTTAAAAAGCGTATTATATCAATAATTTTTAAAGAATTTGATATAAGTAGTTACAAGAATTTTTAATTTGCGTTGCGAGAGGAGAAAATATTGTGAATCCAATAATTGAATTAAAAGAAAGACTACATCAATCAGCAATGGCGGGAACAGATTTATTGAATGAAGATTTCAGATTAAGGAAAATCGCAGAACAGATTAAGCCTTTGTCGGCTAAAAATCCTGTATTCAAGAAAATTTCCGAAAGACTTGAAGAACTTTTTAATGCCGGTAATGAAGATAAGCCTATAAAATTAATAAATGCAATATCACTTGTCGATGCGGTTGTTGTTACACAATCTACATATAAAATAGATGAAGATATTTCAGAATTACCGGAAAATAGTGGTACTTATTTTGATATTTCCTATTTTGAACTATTTCCTATAATGAAAGCCTTAACAGAAAGGGGTTCGGGCAGATATGAGATTATTGAAAGTCTGTATAATTCTGTAAGAGATAATCCTGATGATTATAAGGAAAAAAGAGAATTTAAAATAATGAGTGATTTCAGGTTAAGGAAATATTGGATTAAAGCTCTTAATGATTCATATACGGGTATTTGTGATTTAGCTGTCAATATATTATCATTAATTGCTGACGAAAAAATAATATTGCAGTTAAAAGAAGACTTTGATGTAAATGGCAAAAAAGAAATGGAAAGACGATTAAAAATTATAGGTTCTGTCAGAAAAGAAAAGGATAATGATTTTTATATATATGTATATGAAAACGGTAGTTCTGCACTGAAATTGCAGGCTATTGAGTGTATGAAATATTCAAAGAATAATATTGAATACCTGATTAAAGAAGTTAAAAAGAGAAAAGGCGATTTAAAAAATGAAATTCTGAATGTTATAGCATATCTTAGTGATGAAAATAATGATAATTTCTGGCAGGAATTTTTTGAAAAAACAGATGATTTTAAAGACTTGTCCTTGGAAAATACGAAAACAGAAAGAGTATCTGAAGTTATTGTAGATAAAACCTGTAAGTATCTTGTTGATTTTGTAAAAGAAACTTTTAGCTGCAAGTCTGACAATGTTGGTGATTATTTAAAATTTGTTGCAAATTCATTTAATGATATAGGCAATAAGCTATATAGCAGTTTTTCTGATACCAAATATGATGTTGAATATAGTGAAGATTTCAAGAATTTTTTATTTGATTATAATAATGATATTAAAAGTTATTTGAGAGGTTCAAAAACCAAAGATTATAATAATAATTTTACAGGTATGCGTTGTTTTTTATTTGGTTGTACTATGAAAAGTCTTATTCGTTTAGGTAGTTTTGTTACGCCTGTACTTTATGATTTAGTAAAAAATAATGATATATCTTTAAATAATAAATATATTGTGCAGTTTTTTACAGAACTAAATAAGGTTATATGCTATACATTTATAAAAAATCCAAATGTTGATGATGCAAATAGGATACTTGTATTATATAGAATGTATAATAGTGTATATTCAAAAAGTGCTTTCTGTGTCGCAGTATATTTAAACCCTAATATTACATATAATGAATTTTTTGAATTGGCATCAAGTGAAAATAATTTGGCTGATAAATTAAGAAAAGATTTATTTTATAAATCACAAGAGTTACCTGAAAATTCTGATAAAGACAGTAATATTATAAATTATATTAGAAATGATATAGGTCTTATTAAGTCAAAAATGAATATTGAAAGGCTGCATATATCTTGGTTAGAAAATTTGAAAAATTTCAATATCCCACCGGAATATGCATATAGACTTTTGCCTGATAATCCTACATATGAGGAAAAAGTTGCCGTTAATGATTATATGTTATATATAATCAAATGTTACAAATCTGCCCAGAATAGAAAATATTTTTATGATGCTTTATTTTGTAGAGTGGTAGCAGCGATTATTTTGTTAGAAGTCACAGATTCTATTGATGTTTTATACGAATATTCTGATAAAATAATAAAGAGTTGGTGCGGAGAAGATATTATAGAAGGAGCATTAATTTTAAATAAGAGTAATATTGAGAGGAAAATTAAATTTATAGATGATGTCAGTAAAGTAAATACAAATAAACTTTATTTTACTTATTTAGGGGATAATTTAAAGAATAAGTTATTAAATCAGAAAAAAGAAAATTATTATGAATCTGCATTAAATTCTATAAGAAATATATTAGGATTGAATTAAAAAAATTATTTGAAAAAATTGGTTGGTTATGATTTTACAGCAAGATAACAGTGATTTTTAATTAAATTAAAAATTGTATCAGTAGTTATCAATTATTAAAATATTATTAAGGGAGTAAATTTATATGAGTAATGATTTTCAAAGATTACCGGCAGAAGAATTATACCAGAATGAGATTAATGCTTTAATTGAGGCGGAAACAGACGAAATACCAACAGGTTGGAAAATGTCGCCTCGTTCGGTATTAAAGTATATTATAGGCGGAAAGGTCGGCAATACAAATATTATTCCTAAATATATCGGAAATAAAAGAGTTGTGGAAATTTGTATAGCAACACTTGTTACCGACAGAGCGTTATTATTGATTGGTGAACCGGGTACTGCAAAATCTTGGTTGTCTGAACATCTTGCCGCTGCTATAAACGGTGATTCAACAAAGGTTATTCAAGGTACGGCAGGCACTACGGAGGAACAAATCAAGTATTCTTGGAACTATGCTATGTTGATTGCACAAGGGCCTACAAAAGAAGCTATGGTAAAAACCCCTGTTTATAGAGCTATGGAAACTGGTTCAATTTGCAGATTTGAGGAAATTTCCCGTTGTGCAAGTGAGGTTCAAGACGCACTTATTTCAATTTTATCCGAAAAAAGAATATCTGTGCCTGAACTTTCCATTGAAGTAGCAGCCAAAAAAGGATTTTCTGTAATAGCAACAGCTAATACAAGAGATAAAGGTGTAAATGAGATGTCTGCCGCACTAAAAAGAAGATTTAATATTGTGGTTTTGCCTACCCCAAAAGATATAAAAACCGAAATGAATATTGTAAAATCAGGTGTTACAAGATTGTCAAACAATTTTGATATAAAGGCGGAAATACCAACAGATAAACTTATTGAAAATGTCTGTACAATATTCAGAGAGCTGCGTGATGGTCAGACTTTAGATGGTAAGCAAAAGGTAAAAACAACAAGCGGTGTTTTGTCAACTGCTGAGGCAATTTCATTATTAACAAATAGTATGGCTTTATCGGCAAGTTTTGGTAATGGTAAAATAGAGGTTGAAGATGTTGCCGCAGCCTTACAGGGTGCAGTTGTCAAAGACGAAGATAAGGATAAAGTGGCTTGGAAAGAGTATCTCGAAAATATTTTGAAAAAGCGTGGTTCAGAATGGAGAGAATTGTATATGGCTTGTAAGGAGCTGAATAGCTGATGGCTTATTATTATGGAATCCGTCACTTATCGCCAAATGGTGCTTATCAACTTATAAATTTACTTAATGATAGAAAACCTGATATAGTACTTGTTGAAGGCGGAAGTGACCTCAACGACCTTATACCACAAATTTGTGGTCAAAATGTTAAATTGCCAATAGCAATTATGTCATATAGTCAAACAATTCCCATAAGAACTGTTTTATATCCATTTGCGGAGTATTCACCGGAATATCAGGCGATAAAATGGGCTGTAAAAAACGGAAAACAATGTCGTTTTATAGACTTACCCTCATCTGTATTTCTTGCACTTATGGATATTTCAGAAAAAAGACGATTATCATCTGAAAACCAAGATAATTCAGACAATCAAAATGAATACGACAAAGAATTTGGGTCTATTTATACAAAGCTGGAAAAATTTATGGACGAAGATCAAGAAAGTTGGTGGGAGCGTCATTTTGAACAGTTATCATCTTATGAAGATTACGCTAAGGCAAGTGAGGAATATGGCAGAAATTTGCGTATATATGACGATAAAATTCCAATAGATGATGCAGAAAATTATTTGCGTGAGGCCTATATGAGATACAATATAGACCTTGCCGAAAGAGAATTTGACAGTGATAAAATAGTTGTTGTAACGGGTGCATACCATACATACGGCATAAAGAACAATATTCCTTTGACAGAAGATGAGATTAAAAAATTGCCATCGCTTCCAAATAAAAGTACATTGATGCCATATTCATATTATAGATTATCGCAAAGAAGCGGATATGGTGCAGGTAACAAAGCACCGATGTATTATGAATTATTATGGTTCGCTATAAATCATAAAGATTTGAAAGATGCAGGCATTGAATATTTGACGAATATAGCAAGTTACCAACGCAGCGGAGGAAATTTTTCGTCATCTGCCGAAGTCATAGAGGCTGTAAGACTTGCAAATGAGCTTGCAAAATTAAAGGGGAGTAATGTACCTGTTTTGCAGGATTTAAGGGATAGTGCAGTTACTTGTATGGGACACGGAAAGTTCTCGGAAATCTCGGAAGCTGTTGCCAATATTGAAATTGGTACTAAAATAGGTTCGTTACCGGAGGGTGTAAGTAATACATCTATACAAGAAGATTTTTATTTTAAACTTAAAGACTTAAAGTTAGAAAAATATAAATCTGTTGTTGTACAGCAGTTAGATTTGGATTTAAGAGAGAATATGAGGGTTAAGTCTGAAAAAGCAGCTTTTCTTGATTTAGAGCGTTCATTTTTTCTTCATAAATTATGCTGTTTAGGTGTTCATTTTGCAGAAAATATGAACAAAAAACAGGATAATGCTACTTGGGCAGAACAATGGTCTATTGCTTGGACACCCGAAACTGAGATTGATATTATTGAATCCACTTTAAAAGGTGATACAATAGATTTAGCGGTTTCATTTGTTTTTAATGAAAGGCTTGAAAAAGCCCAGACCATCACAGAGGCCTCGGAGGTAATAAGTGATGCTTGTTTGTGTGGTATGGCAGATAGCGTTAAAAGTGCTGTATCAGTTTTACAGGCATTGGCAACAAATTCCGCATCAGTGGAAGAAATTGCCGAAACTGCAAGAAATATATCTTTTGTCATCAGATATGGAAATATAAGAAAAACTAATCCTGAACCTCTGCTTCCACTGCTTGAACAATTATTTTATAGAGGTTGTCTGATAATGCCGGAAAGTTGTGTATGTGATAATAATGCGGTTGCAGGGATAATAAAAGCAATTAGTGCCTTGAATGAGATTTCCATAAATCACAGTTCGGTAAATGTTGACGAATGGAAAAAAACACTTACCGCTATTTCAAAAAGAGATGACCTTAATACTAAGGCGTCAGGTTATGCAACAGCAATATTGTTAGAAAGAGGAGATATTTCTAATGATATGCTTTCTATTGAGGTTGAAAGAAGATTATCACGAGGCATACCTGCCGAACTTGGTGCAGGGTGGTTTGAGGGATTATCGCTTAGAAATCGTTATGCACTTATAGCAAGGCTTAGTTTATGGGAAAAATTATCACAATATATAGATTGTCTTGATGACGAAGAATTTAAAAGAGCATTAGTATTTTTAAGACGAGCTTTCTGCGAATTTTCACCTAATGATAAATGCGATATCGCTGAAAATCTTGGAGAAATATGGGGTGTAAATCCTGATATTGCAAGTGAAATAATAAATAATCAATTTACAGATGCAGAGCAGGATATACTTGATGGACTTGATGATTTTGATTTTGGAGATTTGTGATATATGGATAATTTAGAAATTAAATTAAAAGATAATCAAGAAAGATTTAGTCGTTGGCGTCTTATATTGGGCAAAGAGAGTGAAAATCAATTTAATAAAATGGGTGGTGCAAATTTATCGTCACAATATGATTTGATGGATAATGCGCTTGATTGCATTTATGGCAGAAATAGTTTTGGCAGCAGCGGAGGAAGTGACCGAGGGGCAGGTAACGGAATGTCTAACCCACAAATTACTAAATGGTTAGGTGATATTCGTTCGTTATTTGATAGTGATATAGTTAAAATTATACAAAATGATGCTATAAATCGTAAGGGTATGAAAGAATTATTATTTGAGGCTGAAATTTTAAAAGATTTAGAACCCGATATTAATTTAGCTTCAACTTTATTATTATTAAAAGACCAGATTCCAAAGCGTTCAAAAGAAAGCGTGAGATTATTTATTAAAAAAATTGTTGAGGAAATAAATAAATTGATGGAAAGCGATTTAAGAAGGGCAGTTGTTTCAGCATTAAATAAGCGTAACCATTCACCTATACCATCTGCAAGTGCTATGGACTATAAAATGACTATAAGCAGAAATATTAAAAATTATAATAAAGATTTAGGAGTTATTATACCCGAGCATTTTTATTTTTTTGACAGAGCTAATAAAATCAACAGTAATACTATTATAGTAGATATTGACCAAAGTGGTTCAATGGGTGAGAGCGTAATATATTCGTCTGTAATGTCGTGTATTTTGGCGAGTATGAACTCTATTAAAACGAGAATAGTAGCCTTTGATACCCAAATAACCGATTTGACTGATAAATGCGATGATCCTGTTGATATGCTTTATGGCATACAGCTCGGCGGAGGAACAGATATTAATAAGTCAATAGCATATTGTGAGCAGTTTATTGAAAACCCATCTAGAACAATATTTTTCCTTATATCTGATTTAGATGAGGGAGGAAATAGAAGTGCTATGATGAGAAGAATAAATAATATGAAAGATAACGGAGTAACCGTTGTTTGTTTACTTGCGATTTCCGATGGTGGTAAACCGTATTATTCAGCCGAAAATGCCAGAATTATTTCTAATATGGGCGTACCTGTATTTGCGTGCAATCCTCAAAGACTGCCGGAGCTTTTGTCTATGGTTCTCAGAAAACAAGACCTTAATAATTTTAATATTAATAATAAAGTCTGATTTATTTAGTATAATTATTAAGAGTGCAGAGTAGACAGATATTGCCCTTTGCACAAGGCAACACAAATAAAAGAGATACAGACTGATACTTGTCAGGTAGCAGTCTGTACTTTTGATTATGGGGGATTATTTTAGGAGATGTATATATCAAATATTTAGTAGTAATCAAATTAATAACTTAGCTTGCGTTTTTCATATGTAAGCGTAATCTGTCTGAAATCATAGCGATAAATTCGCTATTTGTTGGTTTACCTCTGCTGTTATGTATAGTATATCCAAAGTACGAATTAAGCACATCGACATCGCCTCTGTCCCAAGCAACTTCAATAGCGTGGCGTATAGCTCTTTCTACCCTTGAAGAAGTGGTATCGTATTTTTTGGCAACCGCCGGATAAAGTTGTTTTGTAACAGCGTTAATGATTTCAGGTGTTTCGACAGACATAATTATGGAATCTCTAAGATAATGATAACCTTTAATATGTGCGGGTACACCTATTTGATGCAAAATTTCTGTAACTTGAATTTCCATTGAACTATCGCTTCTTTCTATGTATAATTTTTTAATATTGTTTAATTTATTATATTGCTTACTGTTATAAAGTGAAACAATTTTGTCTATTACGATAGAAGTGTTAAAAGGTTTAAAAATAAAATATGAAGCACCTGCGGAGATAACTTCTCTTTCGAGGGTTGTGCTGTCAGAGCTTGAAGATACTACGAAAAGAGGTTTATTACTATTATCTTTGAAATATCGAAGAACGCCAATTCCATCGATTTTTGTCATAAACATATCCATAATAACTATATCAGGATTTTCTTGTTTAATCAGGCTGATGAGTTCAGCTCCATTTTTCTGACAGAAAACAGGATGAATATTATTCTTAGTGAACACATCGTCAGATTCATCTTCAAACTCTGAGTATTCCTCCGCAATTATTAATTTAATCTTTTTATCCATAAATTTTTCCTCCGTAATTATATAAGTGTATTTGTTATTTGCTTTACTATCTATATATTACCACAAATGGTAAAAATTGGCAATAGAAAAAATGAAAAAAAATCCTTATTTTTTTAAAAACATTATTTTACACAATCAACAAAAGGCTATCTTTGTTTTTCCTATAAAAAATAACGAAATTTTTATAAAGATATATTTTGCAAATTAATATAATTTTTTAAAATAGATGATATTTTAGGGTTTTGTATGTATTTATCCAAAAGTTTAATGGTAAATTTCTATTTAAGGGAAACTTACCATTAAATAAGATATTAGTTTTGTAGTAATTTTAGCATATTTTCGGCAAATACAGCGTATCCTTCTGTTGGATTATTGACAAATACGTGTGTTACTGCACCTACGAGGCAGCCATTTTGTATTATAGGACTTCCGCTCATACCCTGTACAATGCCGCCTGTTTTAGATAGAAGTTCATTATCTGTAATTTTGATTACCATATTTTTAGTTTCTTGATTTTCGTTATAATTAACTGATACTATTTCTATATCATAATATTTAGGTTCTTTATCGTCAATAGTGGTAAGGATTTGTGCATAGCCCTTTTGAACTTTTTGTTTATTAGCAACAGGTATAGAAGATGTCGCAACAGGACTTTGTTCAAGTGTGCCGTATATACCTAAATCATTATTTAAAATGACTTTTCCTATAACATCGTTGCTTGTGAATATACCGCATAGTTCTCCGGGAGTACCGACAATACCCTTTTTTATACTTGTAATTTCAGCATTTACAATTTCGCCTTTTGATACAGGCATCAATTCGTCTGTATCAATATCACATATACCGTGACCTAATCCCGCAAATTTATTTGTTTCTTCATCATAAAATGTCATAGTGCCAATACCCGCACAACTATCTCTCACCCATAGACCTATTTTATATTCACCGCTTTTTGATTTAACAGCACAAATCTGTTTGTTTAGTATTTGACCGTTTCTATAAATTGATATATTGAGAGTATTATTTTTATTTTTTTTAACTATATCGGAAATATCGCTGTTGCTTGTTATAGTTTGGTTATTAATAGATTTTATCATATCACCCTCTTTAATATCAGCATCTTTGCAAGGATTATATGAGCCATTATCAGTTTCAATATCATTTATTCCGACAATCATTACACCATTTGTGTATATTTTTATTCCGAATGGAGTTCCACAGGGCGTAACATATTGTGTATCGGTATAGTTTATTGATACTTGTTTTAATGGTATGCAGTTGAAAAGCATAAATTCAGCTTGTTGATTGACATAGGTATTAGTATATGTTGTAGTATTTAAAATTTCGTTATTTTCTATAATTTTTGTGCTAATAGGCAATTCCCAGTCAATTTCTATTTCATTGGAATTTGCTGCGTTTAGGGACGCCGGACATTGATTATAAGCATACACGCCAAATGAAAATACGCACATCAATACACCTGCTAATGAACAGGATAATGATTTAAATAAATTTTTCATAATTATTCATTTTCTCCTTTCTTTTTAATTTTATATTCTGCTGACAATAATAATTTATGTAGAAAGTTTAATAATTTGCGTGGTAAAACAAATTATTAAAAGTCTTGTTGCCATTAAAGACTTATACTCCTAAATTTATAAAAAAATGTATTTTTATTATATTGAATATAGAAATTGATTTTTGTTTGATATTATATATATGTGTTGAAAAAAGTACTTTGCTATGGTATAATAAAATTTACTAAAATAAGGGAGTGTCTTTTAAATGTCACCTAATGTAACATTGCTTACTTATACACCATTACCCGAACTGAATATTGCAAGTGCTGCAAAACTTTGTTATTCACCTGCAAATATTTCTACCATAAGAGAAGGTTTGACCGAAGAAAAAGTTGCGGGTTTTGTAGATATGCTTAGCGAGATAGGACACGAAAGTCCTATTGAACACGCATCATTTACTTTTGGAATAGAAGGGGTTTCTCGTTCTTTTCTTGCACAGATTACAAGACATAGAATTGCCTCATTCAGTGTTCAAAGTCAACGATATGTTGCCGAAGCTGCATTTGAATATGTTATTCCGCCTGAAATAGAAAATATTCCACAGGCAAAAGCCGAATATATCAGGGCTATGAATGAGGACCAAGAACATTATAATAATTTAACAGATATTCTTATGGAGAAACATTATAAAGATATGATTAATGAAGGTATGGACGAGAAAACCGCAAAAAAAAATGCGTCTAAAAAAGCTATTGAAGATGCAAGGTTTGTACTGCCTAATGCTTGCAATACTAAAATGATTTGTACTATGAATGCGAGAAGTTTAAAAAATTTTTTTGCACATCGTTGCTGTAACAGAGCACAATGGGAAATAAGAGATGTTGCTTGTCAGATGTTAAAATTAGTTATTGAAGTAGCTCCGCACTTATTTTCAAAATGTGGACCTCGATGTCTGTACGGTAAATGTCCCGAGGGTAAAATGTCTTGTGGTAAACAGAAAGAGGTTAAAGAATACTTTTATAATTTAGGAATCAGGAGTTAATATTATAATTTTTAAAATTATAATTAGTGGAGTATTATGGATAAAATTAAATTTGTTACACCCGAAATATCACATAAAAAACCCGCAGAATATATTTTGAAATCCTCAAATTATATGGGCTGCGATATAGCTTTTGGAACAATTTTCATTTGGCGTAATGCTTATAATATTAATATTTGTATAAAAGATAATTTTATTTTAAGAAGATATGGCAGAGAAAAATTTAAATTCGGGTTTCCGGTTGGTAACGGAGATTTAAAAAATATAGTTTTATCTCTCGATAAATACTGTGAAAATTTAGGTATGAAATTGACCTTTATTGGTTTAACAGAAGTTCAGTGTATGTTACTTGATGAAATTTTACCTAATACTTTCAGGTTTACCGAAAACAGAGATAGCAGTGATTATATTTATACGAGGAAAAATCTTGCGGAATTAAAAGGTACAAGGTATCATAGCAAAAGAAATCATATTTCTAAATTTATGAGGTTATATGGGGATAGATATAAAATTGAAGAAATAACAGCCGAAAATATTTTTGATGTTTTGGAGGTTGACAGATTATGGCGATTTGAAAAGGGTATAGGAAATACTGATGAAAAAACTGCTTTGGATATAGCTGTTAATAACTTTTCTGATTTAGATTTTAAGGGGATAATTTTATATGTTGATAATAAGCCTGTTGCTATGACAATGGGAGAAGAAATTTGTAGATTATGTTTTAATACGCATTTTGAAAAAGCATTGACAGAATATAGCGGTTCTTTTACATTTATAAATAATATATTTGCAAAAGATTATTTAACTAAATATCAATATATTAATAGAGAAGAAGATTTAGGAATAGAAGGGTTACGAAAGGCAAAATTATCTTATAATCCTGATATTTTATTAAGAAAATTTGTTGCCGAAAAGATTATGGAGTAAATAATTATGAAATTTTGTATATCAAGTGATGAGTATAAACCACAATTAATGGAATTATGGAAATCTGCATTTGGAAATGAAGATGAAGCAGAACTATTTTTTAATAATATGTATTCTGCTGAGAATACATTTATTGCATTGGACAAGGATAAATCAGGTCAGTGTGAAGTTAGAGCCGTACTATATTTACTGCCCTGTTATATGGTGGGTATAGGAAACTGTGGTTATATTTACGCTGCGACCACAAAACAAGAGCATAGAAATAAAGGTATAATGAGAGAATTAATTCTTTACACCTATAATCAAAGCAAAGAAAGAGGATTAAAGGCTATAACATTAGTTCCTGCAAATGACAGGTTGTATAATACATACGGAAAGTATGGTTTTGCCACGAGTCACTATATACGGGAAGTATCTTTAGGCTATGATGAACTTCTTGATGTTTATGGCAAAAAGGATTATACAAATTCAAATTTTGACAGCAAGATGTTTATAACAAGAAACATTCAGTTATGCAACAAGAATTATACACTTTTATGGAATAATAATCATATAGAGTATGCGAAAAATTATTATAAGCAATTTGGTGATTATGTAACAACAGAAGCCGGATATGCCTTTTTGACTTGGAATAATGATACGCTTTTTGTTAAGGAAATGATTTGTAATACTGATAAACATTCAATCCTTGTCAGCACAATTCTTAGTAAATACAAAAAGAAAAATATTGTATTTAGATTACCAACATTCTCTCCGCTGTTTGCAGGACTTGGAGATATTAAGCATTTAGGTATGACTTTAGGTGTTAGTACTGAGATGGTTGGATATTCTGCATATTTTGGTTTATGCCTTGATTAATTTATAGTGAAAGGAAAATTAATTATGATATATGTATTTTTAGCAGAAGGTTTTGAGATAACCGAGGCATTGGCGCCGGTTGATATGATGAGAAGAGCAAAATTAGATGTTAAAACTGTTGGTGTTACAGGAAAAACAGTTGTAAGTTCTCATAAAATTCCTGTTACAGCAGATATAACAATAGACGAAATTACAACAAAAGATTTACAGGCAGTTGTATTACCCGGTGGTATGCCAGGAACATTAAATTTAAAAGCAAATAATAATGTTTTAGATACCGTAAGATATGCTTACGAAAATAATCTTGTAATAGGTGCTATATGTGCAGCACCATCTGTACTTGGATTTATGGGAATATTAGATGGCAAAAAAGCAGTTTGTTATCCGGGATTTGAGGAAGAATTAAAGGGTGCTTATATTCAAAATTGCGGCGTTGTAGTAGATGATAATATTATAACAGCACGAGGTGCAGGTGTTTCTATTGAATTTGGTCTTGCACTTGTAAAGGCACTTAAAGATGAGGAAACCGCTAATAGCGTAAAAGCAGCTATACAAAGCATATAAATTGTTTTATGAATAAACAAGAATTAAGAAAATATTATAAAAAAGTCAGAAATAATATATTTAAATATAATAAATATGAACTTGATAAATCAATATTAAAAAATATATTATCTCTTGATGAATACAAAAATGCCGATACAGTATTTACTTATGTATCATTTGGCAGCGAAGTTGATACAAAACAGCTTATTCTTGAAGCCTTTTCGGATAATAAAAAAGTTGCAGTTCCTTATTGTATATCAAATACTTATAAAATTGATTTTTATTATATAAATAATATTAATGAATTGGAAATTGGCAGTTTTGGTATTTTAGAACCTAATATTGCCACAGCGAAAAAAGTTGTTGATTTTAATAACTTTAATGATATATGTATAATTCCGGGTTTATCGTTTACATATAACGGCGATAGATTAGGATATGGAAAAGGTTACTACGATAGATTTCTTGAAAAATATGGGAATAATATTTATAAAATAGGAATTTGTTACGAATGTCAAATTTGTAGTGAATTACCGACTGATAAGTACGATAAATGTATGGATATTGTAGTATCTGAAAATCATATAAGGGGGATTTTTAAAAATGGCTGAGAATTATGAAGATGAACGCCAAAAAAAAGTCGACAGTTTTAAATTAAATATACAAGATGAAGACTATATTCCTGCCGAGAAGTATGAGGATAAGATAAAATCAGGTCATCAGGCCCAAAACGAACGCCCGGAAACAGAAGAATTATCTGATTACACTATGGAGCTTGACGAGAAAACTCAGGTTATAGATGCCCTGACAGACAAAAAAATAGATGATTGTGATGATATAAAAGAGAAAACCAAAATCAAAGATACTAAATGGTATGATAAATTTAAAAAAAGAAAAAAATCCGCAAAATATGGTTGTTTATTTAAAATGATTTGGCTAGTAGCTGTTATTACCGTTGGAATTATTATATCACAGATAGCTCTTGTAGGGATAAATGATTTACTTGCAATAAAAAGAACAGATGAGTCCGTTGTATCGATAAGTATTCCAAAGGACGCAACAATAGACCAGATAAGTCAAATTTTACTTGATAATGGTGTTATAAATAATACAAAGTTTTTTAAATTTTATGCTAAAATGACTAAGGCAACAGACGGATATAACCAAGGTACATTTGAATTGCGTAAAAATATGGACTATGAAGCTATTATTAATGCCTTACAGTCTACTCAAAGCAGAACAGATATTGTTACGATAAGATTTACCGAAGGTATGAGTATAATGGAGTATGCTGATTTGCTTGAAAAAAATCAGATTTGTACAAAAAATGAATTTTTGGAGTGTTGTAATTCAGATATATTTGATGAAGATTATCCGTTTATAGGAGCAATAAATAATAGCTCTGACAGATACTATAAACTTGAAGGATATTTGTTTCCGGACACCTATAACTTTTATCAGAATTCAACACCGGAGAGTGTTATAAGAAGACTTTTAGCAAACTTCCGTAATAAAATTTACTCAAATAAATACAGATTTGAGGGATATGACAAAAAAATGACTATTGCCGCTATGGCAGATAACTTAAATATCAGTATAGACGATGTTATAAATATTGCCTCGATTATTCAGGCTGAGGCTGCCAATGAAAATGATATGTATAATATATCTTCTGTAATTCATAACCGATTATCAACTATCAGTAATGGAGGTGTAAGTCTCTATGGAGATGGTGGACTTAATAAATTACAATCTGATGCAACATTGTATTATCCATACCCATCAGAAGATGATGTTCCAGAAAATATGGTGGGTTTTGTAAGTAAATATAATACCTATAATATTGAAGGTTTACCGGCAGGTGCAATATGTAATCCGAGTATGGCAGCTATATTGGCGACATTAGAGCCTAACGATACTAATTATTATTTCTTCTGTCACTCAAAGGCTACTGATGACAGCACAGCTAAGGCTTATTATGCATCAACCCTTTATTATCATAACATAAATTTAAGAGAGGCAGGATTGTTATAATGGTAACAATAAATGATATAGAACTACTGTCGCCTGCAGGAGATATGGAGTGTTTTAATTCTGCTTTGGATTTTGGTGCAAATGCTATATATCTTGCGGGTAAACAATTTGGTATGAGGGCTGGGGCATCAAACTTTGATATGGATAACCTGAAAATTGCCGTTAATAAAGCACATCAGAATGGTGCAAAAGTATATGTTACCTGTAATACCTTGCCACGCAGTAATGAAATAGAACTTTTGCCGGAATTTTTGCAAAATGCCCAAAATATTGGTGTAGATGCCTTTATAATAGCGGATTTGGGCGTTATGAATTTGGCGGGGAAATATGCACCTAATGTTGAACGCCATATATCTACCCAGACAGGTGTTGTAAATTATGAAACGGCGAATGTTTTATATAATATGGGTGCATCAAGAGTTGTACTTGCCCGTGAAATGACCTTTGACGATATAAGAGAAATAAGAGCAAAAATTCCAAAGGATATGGAAATAGAAGTATTTGTACACGGTTCTATGTGTGTATCATTTTCGGGCAGATGTTTGATTTCGAGTTATATGACAGGTCGTGATGCCAATAGGGGAGATTGTGCTCAGCCTTGTCGCTGGAAGTATCACCTGTTTGAACAAAATCGTGAAGGACAGTATTTTCCTGTTGAGGAAGATAGTGACGGGACATTTTTATATAATTCAAGAGATTTATGTATGATTGAGCATATACCCGAATTAGTCGAAAGTGGTATTACAAGTCTTAAAATAGAAGGTCGTGCTAAATCGGCTTATTATACTGCTGTTACGACTAATGCGTATCGTCACGCAATAAACGATTATTTTGCAGATAAGGAAAATTATTCTCTTAAACCGTGGATTAGACAAGAACTTGACAAGGTAAGTCATAGGGAATACAATACAGGCTTCTTCTTTGGAGGAGAGCCGGGACAGGTTGTTAATAACGGCGGATATATAAGAGAATATGATGTTGTTGCCGTTTGTGAAGAAATAGACTGTGAAATAATGGAAAATATTAATGGTTTGACAAAGGTTGTACAGAGAAACAGATTTTTTAAGGGTGATGAGGTTGATATTTTAACCCCAAGCGGGATACCTTTTTTGACCACTGTCAAGAACATATACAATATATATGGCCAAGAGGTTGAGGTTGCCAATCACGCTATGGAAGAATTGTATATTAACACAGACGCAGATATTCCTGTAAAATCTATTATAAGAAAAAAGAGATAATTAATTCAATTAATAAAAAGACCACTTCACAGTGGTCTTTTATTTATAAGATATTTATTATATTGCTTTAATCGAAGATTAATTATAATAAATTTGGTATAATCATAGTGATTATACATTTGTAAAAGGATTGATTTATTTTGAGGATAAGACATAAACCTTGGGCAAAACCGGAACTCGAAGCAAGTAAATTTTTTATATCAAATCCTGATGATATTAAAGGAAACTGGCGGGAGCATTTTTCTAATTATGATTTTCCATTTCATATAGAATTAGGTTGTGGCAAAGGAGGATTTATATCACAAACAGCACTGCAAAATCCTAATATAAATTATCTTGCGATTGACATAAAAAATGAAATGTTAGGTATCAGCAGAAGAAAAATATCTAAGCTGTATGCTGATAATAACAGAGATGTCGATAATGTTCTGTTGACAATACACGATATAGAACGCATAGATAATATGATAGATAAAAGTGATAATGTTTCAAGAATATATATTAATTTTTGCAATCCTTGGCCTCGTGGCAAACATCACAAAAAGCGTCTTACACATACAAGACAGTTATTAAAATATAAAGAATTATTATCTGATGATGGAGAAATACATTTCAAAACGGATAGTGATGATTTATTTAATTCAAGTCAGAGATATTTTGAGGAGGCAGGTTTTAAAGTAATATATCTTACAAGAGATTTGCATAATTCAGATTATAAGAATAATATACGCACAGAACACGAGGATATGTTTTCAAGTGAAGGCATAAAGATAAAATTTTGCATAGCTGTAAAAGATAAAAAATCAGAAACAATATTTTAGTTTTTCTGATAAAAAAGTTAAATTTGTTAATTGTAAAGAAAGTGGATTATGAGAAAAAATTTTTTATTAATATTGATTTGTATATTTTGTACGATTTATATGTCATCGTGCAATATATTGAGTACAGATGTAGATGACCTTATAAAACCCCCGCAGCCAACGGGAGAAAAGGCAGAAATTCAAAAGGTAATAGAAGATTCTGTAAAAGAAAGTTTTACTCTTAAATATCCTTTCAGAGGAGAATATCGTTCAGCTATTATTATGAAGGATATTGATAATAATGGAATAGACGAAGCAATAGCATTATTTAAAATAAATAATGATAAGGATAATTATACACATATTATGTTTATTGGGTATATAGATAATTCTTGGACTTGTATAGGTAATTACACAAATTCTGCACAGGATATAGATACCGTACTTTTTAGTGATATTAATAATGATAATAAAGAGGAGATTATAATTGGCTGGAAAACATATGCAACAGGTATGAACGGGCTTTCGGCATATGTTTTGGAAAACGGTAACATAAGAGAAATGAATATGGACGAAAAATACTCCGAAATAATGTTAGCTGATATTGATAATGATTTGACAGATGAAATAATATTATTATCGCTAAGTACAACTGATAATCCTTCTGCTGTATCAATGCTGAAATATTCGTCAGAGTACAGTAAACCTATGTTAAAATCGACAGTATCTATAAATCACGATATTACAAGATTTATTAATATATCTTTTGGAAATATAAATAAAGATACAAAAGGGATTGTAATAGATGGTTATAAAAATTCCTCTATCGTTACTGATATGTTGTATTGGGATAAAGATACATCGTCACTTGTAAATACCCTTATGTCGCCTACTGATATAAGGGATAATCCTACAATAAGAGTTGAGGAAATATTGGCTTGTGATATAAATGGTGACAAAATTATTGAAGTACCATTTGTACTTACAATGTTGGGAATGGCAGAAAATGAAAGCTCAAAAATTTGTAAAGAAACATATTGGCGACAGTATGATTCAGAGATAAAAAATTTTGTAACAGTTAGAGATATGGTTATAAATTATACTTATAGATTTTTTGTAGATATGCCTAAAAATTGGAGCGGTAATGTTACAGCAAGATCATATTTTGATGATACTATAATGTCATTTTACGAATGGAAAATATCAGATAATACGAGCAGTGGCTATATTGGCAAAGAAATATTAAGATTTAAAGTTATGCCAAGCAAAGACTACTCAAAAGACATTGATGGAAAAGAATATAATATTATCTATGAGGACAGCGAAAATATTTATTTATATAAAATAAATAAAGACAGTGATTATGCAATTACAGAAAATGATGTCAGCAAATGTTTTGGTATGTTGGCAAATTATCAAAATTAAAGGAGAGAATTTATCTTTATGAAAAATATTCTTGTAGTTGAAGACGAAAGCACCATCAGGGAATTTATTGTAATAAATTTGATAAGAGGCGGGTACAATGTTGTTGAGGCAGACTGTGGAGAAGTAGCATTACAGAAATATGAAGAATATAAAGGCGATTTTGACCTTGCAATACTTGATATAATGATGCCGGGAATAGATGGATTAAGCGTGTGCAAAGAACTCAGAAAGAAAAACGGAAATATAGGAATAATTATGTTATCAGCTAAAACACAGGAAATGGATAAGGTTTCAGCTTTAATGATGGGTGCAGATGATTATATAACGAAGCCGTTTAGTCCTTCTGAACTTGTGGCAAGAATAGATGCACTTTACAGACGAGTTGTACTATCTACAACAAGAGCCGAAAACAATTTTAAAGAAGAAATTAAATCAGGTGATTTTGTACTTAATTTAAAAAATCATTCCATTACAAAAAGAGGTAAATTGATTGAATTAACACAAGTTGAATTTCAAATTATGGAATATTTCTTTTCTAATCCGGGTGTGGCGCTTGACAGACTTGATATACTTACAAAAGTTTGGGGAAAAGCGTATGTGGGCGAAGAAAAAATAGTTGATGTAAATATAAGGCGTTTAAGAATGAAGATTGAAGATGAGCCTTCAAACCCAAAATTTATAATTACGGTATGGGGACTTGGATACAAATGGGAAACAAATAATTAAATATTCAGGAATAGAGAGAAGATTATTATATGAGAGGCATAACAAAAAGATGGGCTGTAAATTGTGTAGGAGTTATATTTATACTGCTTATTATTATAGTTATAATACTTGTATGTTTTGTCCATAATTTTTATTATAACAGTGTATTTCAGAATATAGAAGGTCGTGCAAATGCCTTTGCAAATATTGCAAGTGGTGATATCGTATATAATGAAAATGATTTTGTCACAACATCAAAAGAATATGTTGAATCCTTTCCGGATAAAGAATTAATGGAATTAATGGTAATCAATACCGATAAGGAAATTATTATTACTTCAACAGGATTTGAACCGGATGTTAATATACAAATGCCGGATTTTAATATGGCAATGACAAGCGGCAACGGTTGCGGAAGTTGGTATGGCAAAACAGAAAACGGAGAAAATGTTTTAGCCGTTTCCAGGGTTATAAACAGCAAAACCGGAGATTATATTGGTGGTATCAGATATATTGTATCTCTTGAAAATGTTGATAGGCAAGTTTTAATAATGGCATTAATATTTATGTCTATTGCTTTATGTATAATAGTGTTTGTGTTCCTTTCCGGAATATATTTTATTCGTTCGATTATAAATCCGGTCAGAAATCTTAACGAAACGGCAAAAAGAATAGCACAAGGAGATTTTGAAGCAGTTGTAGAAAAACAACACGATGATGAGATAGGCGACCTATGTGATACTATAAATTATATGGCGAGTGAACTTTCTTCTGCCGAAAAAATGAAAAATGATTTTATTTCTTCTGTATCTCACGAGTTGAGGACACCTTTAACTGCAATAAAAGGTTGGGCAGAAACTATACAACTGAGCAAAGAACCTGATTTTGTAACTATGGAAAAAGGTATGAATGTTATAGTTAAGGAAACCGAACGATTAAGTGGTATAGTAGAAGAATTACTGGATTTTTCAAGAATACAAAATAATAGAATGATTTTAATTATGGATAAAATTGACCTTGTAGCAGAGGTTGACGAAGCAGTATATATGCTGACTGACAGAGCAACATCGGAGAAAAAACATCTCGTATTTGAAGACCCGTATATTCCTGCACCTGTAATTGGAGATAGAAACAGATTAAAACAAGTTTTTATGAATGTAATTGATAATGCAATTAAATATACACAAGAAAATGGCGAAATCAATGTATCAATAAAAACTGATGACACTAATATATATGTTATAATATCAGATAACGGCTGTGGAATACCGGCAGAGCATTTGCCTAAAATAAAAGAAAAATTCTATAAAGCAAATCAAACTCAAAGGGGTTCCGGTATAGGGCTTGCGGTGGCGGATGAAATAATTAAATTACATTCAGGGACACTTGATATTGAAAGCGAGGAAAATGTAGGTACGGTAGTAACTATAACAATGCCATTAGCGAAAAGTCAAAACCAAAAATTAACAGAAAATTTAAATAATAATTAAATATACTTATTATAATAGAATTAGTAACTCTTATTAGAGGTACGATACATATCACGAAAGGATAAATTTTTATATGCCAGATAATAGTAAAAGTAAGATAGTTACCTCAATTGGCGGACAGGCACTTATGGAGGCTATAATGATGAGAGGCCCTAAAAAGACAATGATAGCGGGAAGACTGCCAAATGGTGAAATTTATAAAGAAGAAATGCACATATCAACATTAAGACAAAAATATAAATTTTTCCGTCTGCCATTAATCAGGGGCGTGTGTGCTATGATAGAATCTTTAACAATAGGTTATAAGGCGCTTATGATATCAGCCGACAAATGCCTTGAGGAGGAAGAAACAGAAGTTAAAGAAAAACCATCGAAGTTTGATAAAATTTTCGGGGAAAAATTTTTAAATTTTGTTATGGTTTTAGCGTCTTTTGTAGGTGTGATATTGGCAATATTGTTATTTTTTGTAGTACCTGTTTGGTTGTTTAATATGGTAAGCAGCAAAGTAGAATTTCTTAATTCGTCAATAGTATATCGTTCAGCGTTTGAAGGTATACTTAGAATAATTCTTTTTGTATTATACATAGTTGTCGTATCCCAGACCAAAGATATAAAAAGAGTTTTCAAGTATCACGGAGCAGAACATAAAACTATTTTTTGCTACGAGAATGGTGAAGAATTGACCGTTGAAAATGTCAAAAAATATAAAAGATTTCACCCACGCTGCGGAACAAGTTTTATGATTATAATGCTTATACTTGGAATATTTATAGGATTATTTATACCTTTTTCAAATCCGTTTATCAGAGGCGGAGTAAAGTTACTATGTTTGCCTATAATTATGGGAATAGGATTTGAGATTATCAAATTAGGCGGGAAATATAGCGACAATATTTTTATTAAGATAATATCAGCCCCGGGAATGTGGATGCAAAGGATTACTACAAAAGAACCGGAAAACGATATGATAGAATGTGCAATTATTGCTATGAAAGAAGTTATTCCGGAGAATGGCGAAGACAGGATAAGATGATAAATTATGACTTTAAAAGAATTATATATTAAAGGCAAAGAATTTTTGAAGAATAATATTCAAGATAGTGACTTTGATAATATGTGTATATTTGAATATATTTTTGGGGCAGACAGGCAATTTGTAATATTGAATCCTGATAAAATAGCAGATACTTTTTTAATACAAAAGTACTTTGAATGTTTGGAACAGCGGAAAAACGGCAGACCATTACAGTATATTATAGGTAAATGGGAATTTTATGGAAATATTTTCTTTGTTGGTGAGGGTGTGTTGATACCAAGGGAGGACACAGCAGTAGTCGTTGATGAATGTCTTAGGAGAATAAAAAATATCAATACACCAAAAGTCATAGATTTATGTTGTGGAAGTGGAACAATTGCGATTACTTTGGCGAATATTAGAAAAGATGGTATATTTTATGGTTTAGAATTGTCAGCAGATGCTTATAATTTCCTTGAAAAAAATAAATGCTATAACAATGCACAAAATCTTAATATTATAAAAGATAATGTTCTTTTTCCAAAAACGGATTTTGATTTGTCATATTTTGACGCAATCGTATCTAATCCCCCTTATATATCAACAAATATAATTCCAACTTTGCAAAAGGAAGTTCAGCAGGAACCCATAATGGCTCTTGACGGAGGTATTGATGGGTTAGATTTTTATAGAGGCATAGTATCAGTTTGGACGAAATATCTTAAAAAAGGTGGAAGTATTTCTTTTGAGATAGGCGAAGAGCAAGCTGAAAGTGTCTCAAATATTTTATCAGAAAAAGGGTATAGTGATATTACAGTTGTAAAAGATATAGCCGGTTTAGATAGAACCATTTCCGCAATAAAAGTATGATATATGATGAAAATTAGAACAAATTTTCGCAAAATGTTTCAAACGCTATTGCAAAACTTTGTAAAATAATGTATAATTAATCGTGCTTTAAAATATAAAAAATCGGAAAGGAAGATGAAAGTTTTATGGCAATAGATAAGGCAAAGGCTCTTGAAACCGCATTGAGCCAAATAGAAAAACAATTCGGTAAAGGTGCAGTAATGCGTCTTGGACAAAATGAGGCTATGCACGTTGACGCAATTTCAACAGGTTCGCTAACACTCGACTTAGCTTTGGGAATAGGTGGTATTCCAAAAGGAAGAATTACGGAGATATACGGACCGGAATCATCAGGTAAAACTACAATAGCATTGCATTGTATCGCAGAAGCACAAAAAAATGGCGGTATAGCTGCATTTATTGATGTAGAACACGCACTTGATCCGGTATATGCCGAAGCATTGGGAGTAGATATAGACTCATTGCTTGTATCACAGCCTGATACAGGTGAACAGGCTCTTGAAATTACGGAGGCACTTGTGCGTTCGGGAGCGATAGATATTGTTGTAATAGATTCTGTTGCGGCACTTGTTCCAAGAGCCGAAATTGAAGGAGAAATGGGAGATTCCCACGTAGGTCTGCACGCAAGACTTATGTCGCAGGCTCTAAGAAAACTAACAGGTGCTATATCAAAATTAAATTGTGCAGCCATATTTATTAATCAGTTGCGTGAAAAGGTTGGTGTAGTGTACGGTAATCCGGAGGTTACAACCGGTGGCAGAGCGTTAAAATTCTATGCGTCTGTAAGAATGGATATCAGAAAGGTAGAGGCATTAAAGAGTGGCTCAGATGTTATTGGTTCAAGAACAAAGGCAAAAGTTGTTAAGAATAAATTAGCACCTCCATTTAAAGAAGCTGAATTTGATATTATGTATGGTCAAGGCATATCGAAAGATGGAGAAATAGTTGATATCGCCGTTAAACTCGATATAATTAAAAAAAGCGGTGCTTGGTTCTATTATAAAGATGCGAGGTTTCAGGGCAGAGATAATGTTAAGAATTGGGTTAAAGAAAATGAAGATATAAGGCTCGAATTGGAAAAACTTATAGTTGAAAATAAGGATAAATTATTTCTGAAATCTGCCAAGACTTCTAAGATGTCAAAGTCGATAAAATTGTCTGATGAAGAATTATCAGATACACAATCCGAAAAAAATGACAATATTCTTGATATTATGGTTGATGATTAATGGTTATTACAAATATAAAAGAAGGAAAAACTCTTTTTGCTTTATATATAGACGAAGAATATGTTGATATGATTTGTAAAACAGCGATTGTTGATTTTGGAATTAAGATTGGTGATAAAATAAATGATGAAAAACTGCACAAATTGCTAAGTTATTCGGAGTATGTAAGAGCCAAGGATAAAGCATTGGATTTATTATCTTATCGTGACCATTCCGAAAGAGAGTTATATGATAAATTAAGATTAAAATTCAGCGAAAATGCTTGTCGTGGTGCGGTAGAGAAATTAAAAGAGTTAAATATTATTGATGACAGAAGATTTGCTGAAAGATATGCGAATGAGCTTATAGAGAGCAAAAAATTATCACTGCGTGGCGTAAAATCGAAGCTTTATCAAAAGGGTATAAACAAAGAGCTTATTGACGAAATTATTGAAGAGATTGAAATAAATCCGGTCGAACAAATTATCAAACTCCTTGAAACTAAGTTTTCAAGGAGTTTAGATGATGAAAAGGGAATAAAAAGAGTAAATAACAGTCTTTTAAGAATGGGTTATTCCTATTCAGATATAAAGAGTGCATTAGATGAATATATATCAGAAGAGAAATTTGGGGACGATTTTTATGGATTATAAGATTAGTATGGTAGCCCTTGGTTGTGCTAAAAATAGGGTTGACGGAGAAATGTTATTACATACACTGAAAGAAGCAGGGTATAATATTGTATCAAATCCGGCAGATGCCGATATTGTTATAGTAAATACTTGTGGATTTATAGAGAGTGCTAAACAAGAAAGTATAGATGAAATTCTTGAACTATCCCAACTTAAAAAAGAAGGCACTATAAAATATATCGTAGCAACAGGCTGTCTTGCACAAAGATATGGCGAAGAAATGATGAAAGAGTTATATGAACTTGATGCTGTTGTCGGAATAGGTGCAAACAGTAATATCGCTGAAATAATAAGTGATGTTATAAATAATAAAAAAATTACTGATGTACCCGAAAAAACTTTACTATCACTTGAAGGCGGCAGAATACAATCAACACCAAACCAATTTGCATACCTGAAAATATCGGAGGGCTGCGACAACAAATGTACATATTGTGCAATTCCGCTTATAAGAGGTCGTTTCAGAAGCAGAACGATTGAAAATATTATTGATGAGGCAAAGGTTCTTGCCAAGAACGGTGTTAAAGAATTAAATGTTATAGCACAAGATACTACGAGATATGGTCAGGATATTTACGGAAAACTTATGCTGCCGGAACTGTTAAATCGACTCTGTGAGGTTGACGGAATAGAGTGGATTAGAGTACTATATTGTTATCCGGACAGATTAACGGACGAACTTATAGATGTTATTGCGAAACAAGATAAAATCCTAAAATATCTTGATTTACCATTGCAGCATTGCAGCAAAAATATTTTAAAATCAATGAATAGACACGGCAGCAAAGAAGAACTTACAGCCTTACTCAATAAAGTTCGTGAAAAAATACCTAATATAGTCATAAGAACAACATTTATAGTAGGTTTTCCAAATGAAACAGAGGAGGACTTTGAGCAGTTATGTGAATTTGTAAAAGAAGTTAAATTTGAAAGAATGGGTTGTTTTACATATTCACAGGAGGAGGATACACCGGCAGCACTCTTTGAAAATCAGATTGATGAAGATGTAAAAGAACATAGACAACAGGTTTTAATGGAAATGCAGATGGCTATAATGGACGATTACAGCAATAGCTTAATAGGAAAAGAATTAAAAGTATTGGTTGAGGGATTTGACAGAATAGCAGAATGTTATTTTGGAAGAAGTATTTACGATGCACCTGATGTTGATGGAAAAGTATTTTTTATGTCTGATAAAAAACTTACCGATGAAGTATTTGTAAATGTAAAAATAACTGATTGTATAGATGGTGATCTTTTCGGAAAATGTGTTTAAAGTAATTATTTTAATAACGATTGGAGTAGTTTTTTAATGAATACACCAAACAAACTGACATTAATACGAATAATGTTAGTGCCATTTTTTATATTTTTTCTATTATACAATAAAATACCGCATAATTTTTTAATCGCAGGTATTATATTTGGTATAGCATCTTTTACGGATTATTTAGACGGAAAAATCGCCAGAAAATATAATCTTGTAACTGATTTTGGAAAATTTGCTGATCCCCTTGCAGATAAAATTCTTGTAATATCAGCCTTTGTATGTTTCATTGAAATGGATATAATATCCTCTGTGCTCGTGGTAATAGTGTTGATGAGAGAATTTGTAGTTACATCTTTGCGATTGGTAGCTGTTGAAAAAGGTATAGTAATAGCAGCTAATTATTGGGGTAAGGCAAAAACAGTAAGCCAAATAATTGCGATAATTATTGTTATTTTAACCTCATATTTTATGCAGCTTGTGGATATGAATATTATAATTGTAGAAAACAAAGAATTATTAAATAATATCATACCTATAATAAATAAAACAGTATTATGGATTTCAACATTACTCTGTATTATATCAGGCGTTATATATGTTTGGGATAATAGAGAGTGCATTAAAAATGCCAAGTAATTTTAAGGCAGGTGAAAATTATGGATTTAAAGTATAATATAGTTAAGGAGTTTGGTGTGGTTTCCGATAAAAATAACTCTTGGACAAAAGAATTGAATTTGATAAGCTGGAATGACAGAGAACCTGTATATGATATTCGTTCTTGGTCAGGAAATCACGAGCGTATGGGTAAAGGTATAACTTTAACAGCAAATGAATTGAGAAATTTAAAAGATTTACTTAATAGATTGGATATATGATTTATAATAGCAGGAGAAAATGAAAATGGAATATAAATTGGACGAAAATAATATTCTTTTGGAAGATGACCCTATATTTGAGGAACTTGATAAACTGCACGATGAGGATAATTTTGATGAAATTATTAATATTGTAAATTCTATTCCAAGGGAGAATTGGAATAATCGTATATGGTTTAGATTTATAAGTGCTTTGAATAATAAAAGGGATTTCTATAAGGCAAGACAAGAAATAAAGAAAATAAAACCCTATTGTATTAAGCCTGAAGATATTGCTAAAAGATATTATATGCTGGGTTTTATTTATTTTATGGAAGATAAAGAATTAGCAGCGTTAAATTTATATAAAAAAGCTATAAAAGCAGACCCAAATGATATAGCGGGACTTCATTTGCAAGAAGACTGTGAGAATTGTGAAGAATTTATAAAAGATGATTTTGATAATATGAGGGAAACTTTTGGAAATGTTATGAAAGCTATTTCGGATAGAATAGCCGAGAATCCTGACAACCAAAAAGAAAGTTTAGAGGAAAACCAATTTGCAATTATAATATCGCTTTTATCCGGTTTTAAAAAGATAACTGAAACAGATTTAAATTCAAGTAAAAAGCTATTTTTTAAATATAACGAAGAAGAAAAAGAAATAGTTTCAAGATGGTTTTTTGATAATTTTGAAATTTGTGATTATGATAGCTTAATGGATATTTGTTTGAATAATTTTGATTTATTCAAAAATTTTAATTCTTGCATAGAGTATATTAAAACCGGCTTTACTTATGGTGCAGATAATTTAAATGAAGATGATAGGTATTTTTTTGATTGCTGTATTAGGTTTGTTGATAATATAAAAAGTCTTTTGCCGGAGGATATTTCATTTATAGCGTGGGATATAAGTGAAACAGTAGGGTTTGTAAGGCAGGCTTATGCGTGTGATATCATATCAAATTCGGATTTTGCGGCTACAATTAAATCTTATGTAGAATTAGTGTCCTGTAAATATAATTCTTGGTATGATTATATTGCTTCATTAGTTGTGGCTGCAGGATTTTTTATATTTATAAATAACGATTTTGACATTAAAGCCTCAACCGATTTTATGGAAACTACTGCTTTGCTTTTTTTAAATAGTAATATATTGGATTTTCTGTGGTATAAATGTGAGAGTGATGACGATGAAAATTAACAAATTAAATATTTATTAAAAACTATGGAACTTTTCAGTCATATATTGTATAATATAAGTTAAGGATACAAATTTATATAGTAAAATGCGTTTGACGGGGATAAGTAGCCGATTAAGTCTATGACAGAGAAAAGACATTATTAAGCTGAAAGTGTCTTGCATATTGATAAACGGTAAAATGCACTCCATAGCACATAATCTGAACATAGTTTATTTAATAAATTATAAGTATAATTATGCGGTTTGTCACCGTTATAAAGACAACAAAAGGATAGTGTATTTTATTGTAGTATATTATTGAATTTGGGTGGAACAGTGGGACTTTTATGCCTCACCCCTTCATTATTAAAGGGGTGGGGTTTTAATTTTGTTTGGAGGTGAATATATATGTTTGACAGATTAAAAGAGGAATTGGATTCCATTATGGAACGAGATCCTGCCGCCAGAAGCAGAGCAGAAGTTTATTTATTATATTCAGGGTTTAAGGCTGTGCGTTCGTACCGAAAAGCAAATTGGTTTTATAAACACAATATGAAATTTATAGCAAGATGGATTTCTCAAAGAGCCAGACGCAAAACAGGCATTGAGATACACCCCGGTGCAACAATAGGTAAGGGTTTATTTATCGATCACGGAATGGGTGTTGTTATAGGTGAAACAACTGAAATTGGTGATTATTGTACAATATATCAAAATGTTACTTTGGGTGGAACAGGCAAAGACCAAGGTAAAAGGCATCCTACAATAGGTAATCACGTTTTAATCGGTTCAGGTGCTAAGGTATTAGGACCATTTAGGGTAGGTGATAATGCAAGAATTGCAGCGGGAGCTGTTGTTTTGAGTGAAGTTCCCGAAAATGCAACAGCCGTTGGGGTTCCGGCAAAAGTTGTCAGGATAAACGGCATTAAATATCAAGAGCTTGACCAGATACATTTTACCGACCCTGTATCGCAAAAAATCACAGCTCTTGAAGAAAAATGTTCCGAATTAGAAAAGAAAATAGAGAGTCTATATTTAATGAATAATTAATAAATTTTAAAGTAATATTTAATATGGAGGTTTTTTATGAAGTTGTACAATACTTTAACAAGAAAAAAAGAGGAATTACAAACCATAAGTGATGGTGAAGTTAAGATTTATGCTTGTGGGCCTACTGTTTATAATTATATTCATATAGGAAACGCAAGACCCATTTGTGTATTTGATATACTGAGAAGATACCTTGAATATAGGGGATATAAAGTTACTTTTGTGCAGAACTTTACTGATATTGATGACAAGATTATAAAGAAAGCCAATGAAGAAGGAACAGACTATTTAACGGTTTCAGAAAAATATATAAAAGAATATAAGATTGATGCAGAAGGATTAAATGTTAGAGAGGCTACTATACATCCAAGAGCTACCGAAAATATAGATGAAATTATTAATATAGTTTCAACGCTTATAGATAAGGGTTATGCTTATAGGACAGAAAATGGAGATGTTTATTTCCGTACAAATAAATTTGACGAATACGGAAAGCTATCACATCAGCCTCTTGAAGAACTTGAAGCAGGCGCAAGGATTAGTATTGGGGAAATTAAAGAAAATCCGATGGATTTTGCTGTTTGGAAGTCTGCAAAACCTGGTGAGCCTATGTGGGATTCTCCTTGGAGCAAGGGCAGACCGGGTTGGCATATTGAATGTTCTGCTATGGCAAGGAGATATTTAGGCACAACAATAGATATTCATTGTGGCGGACAAGACCTAATCTTCCCACACCACGAAAATGAAATTGCACAAAGTGAATGTTGTAATGGTGTAACATTTGCGAATTATTGGCTGCATAATGGTTATATAAATGTTGATAATAAAAAGATGTCAAAGTCATTAAATAATTTTTTCACTGTAAGAGATGTCGCAGAAAAATATGGTTATGAGCCAATAAGATATTTAATGGTTTCATCACATTATAGAAGCCCTATTAATTATAGTGTTGATATAATTGAACAATGCAAGTCAGCGTTAGAAAGATTATATAACTGCCGTGAAAATCTTAATTTTCTGCTTAAAGACGCAGAAGGCAATATTAAAAATAGCGAAAAAGAATTCATATCATCGCTTGAAGAATATCGCAATCGTTTTATAGAGGTTATGGATGATGACCTTAATACAGCAGATGCAATTTCAGTATGGTTTGACCTTGCGAGAGATATTAATAAAAATCTTAGTGTTGCCGCTAATCCATCAAAAGAAGCTATTGAAAAATCATTGTCATTATTCAATGAATTTGCGGATATTTTAGGTTTATTATACAAGAAAGATAAGTCGCTTGATGAAGAAATAGAAGAACTTATTAATCAAAGAAATATAGCCAGAAAAAACAAAGATTGGGCAACGGCTGATAAGATAAGAGATGAATTGAAAGCAAGAAATATAGTTCTTGAAGATACACCACAAGGCGTAAAATGGAAGATTGTTGAATAAAATGGTTATGATTAATGAAGAATTAATAAAATCACTTATTACCAAAGCGATAGCTGTTAGAGAGAATAGTTATTGTATATATTCAAATTTTGCAGTTGGAGCGGCTTGTTTAGGAAATAGCGGTGGAATTTATGTTGGTACAAATATAGAAAATATATCGTATCCGGTTGGAATATGTGCGGAAAGAGTTGCTATGTCAAATGGTATTGCGAATGGAGAGAAAAAATTTTCAGCGATAGCAATAGTTGGTTATACCAAAGGTGGAAGTTTAGAAAATAGAGGTTATTGTTCACCTTGCGGAATGTGCAGACAATTTATGGCAGAATTTGCAGCGGACGATTTTATAATTATACTGGCAAAAAGTCCAACAGAATATAAGACAGTTGCTTTTAAAGATATTTTGCCGATGACATTTGAATTCTAATTTAAAGCAATTTTTGGAATTTAGACATAAAATTCAAGATTAGGTTATAATATCAAATTAAAATTTAAGGCTGTGTATTTACACAGCCTTTTTGTTGGTATTATATAAATTCATTCGTTTAACGATTAAATTTAATTTTTAATTATTTCTTTTTCGTTTAGCTCTTGCCTGTTGGGCATTTGCGTAGGCCCTTACTGTATATCGAGCCATTCTATCGGGGCTTATATCGCTGAATGAATATCTCATTTTCCATTTCATCTGCATAATTTCATCTCTTGACATTTGAGAGATAGCCTTTACTTTTTCGGCGAGTTCTCTTGGGTGTTTATATAAGAACCCGTTTATGCCGTCTTGTATATAGGGCAGATTGTCGTTATCTTTTTTAATAATAGCGGGTAAACCGCACGAAACCGCTTCCGAAACTGCCATAGACATCATATCATTAGTAGACGCTGTAACAAAAATATCGCTTGTAGCATAGTATTCAGGCATATTTTCATTAGGGATACTTCCTGTAAAAATAACGTGGTCGGAAATTTTAAGTTTATTAGCCCAGCGTTCAAGGAAAACCTTTTCTTCTCCGTCGCCGACTATTAGGAGGTATATATTATCAATTCCGGACAAATATTGAGCCCAACCTTCTAATAATGCTTCAACGCATTTATCCTGATTTAATAATCCTACAAATATGGCAACGGTTGCATCTTGCGGGATTTTAAGTTTAGCTCTGATTTTATTTATACTTTGTATAGGAACTCTTTGATAATCAAATCTTACCATATCAGTATCATTAGGGACGAGAAAAACTTTTCTTTTTCTATTACATTTTTGGACAAAAATTTCTGCTTTTTTAGATGATGCGGAAATAACATCGGCACAGTCAATCATATCAATAAATTGATTTTTGCATTTCATCATAGCTATTTTTTTTGAAAAACTTTTGTTATTTATAAGTCTGAAATAATTTTGGTAAAAGCTATGTATTGTAAATACAATAGGAGTATTGTATTTAGCAGAATATCTCAAAGCGATTTGTCCGATAGCTGTTTCTGAATGTGTATGTAATACATCAGGGCGAAATTTTCTTATAATGGAATGAATAGCACTGTCATAGGGTTTTGCACAAACCATACCAAACCTATTATTAACAGCTTTTGCCGGACAGCGTAATACATTATTTTGTAAAGTTGGGGTAGTAGTATTTAGGTCGGAGGTAACAACAAGTACTTTGTGACCAAGTCTTGTAAGACCGGCGGCAAGTACACTGACGTGACTTGCATCACTGCTTATATATGGTGGATAAGCTTCTGTAAAAATTGCGATTTTCATTTAAAACTCACTCATTTCATTTATATAATTGATATGTAAAAAAATCTATTGTCTTATTATAACATATTTTTTGTAGTGTTCAACATAAAATTGCGATAAATTTCAAAAAATACTATTTAATTTTAATTGAAAATAAGTTATAATAGTTGATACATAGTTTATTGCGAAATATTATATAAATTTGAAAGCGGGTGTACAAATGGCGATTACATTTACTGTACCATTATCAAATATTATTGAAGAATTATCTCTTGAAGTAGCATATATGCCGTCTGCTCCGGAAAATATACTTATTTCATCGAAAGATGTAAATAGACCGGGACTTGAATTAACAGGTTTTTTTGATTTTTTTGATAATAAGCGAATAATAATTATGGGAAATACGGAAAATGCTTATTTAAATAAATTCAGCTCTGAACAAAGAAAGCACGTATTAGACAGAGTTTTCGAGTTAAAACCGCCGGCAGTTATAATTACAAGAGGGATTATTCCGTTCGGGGAAATGACAGATGTTGCAGAAAAACATCAAATACCTATTTTGCGTTCTTATGAATCCACATCATCGATTACAGCGTCATTGGTATCGTATATGAATGTGGAATTAGCACCTCGTGTAACAAGGCACGGCGTATTAGTAGAGGTATATGGTGAAGGAGTTTTAATAGTAGGTGATAGTGGCGTCGGAAAAAGTGAAACGGCGATAGAACTTATTAAAAGAGGCCATAGATTGATAGCAGATGATGCCGTTGAGATAAGGAAAATTTCCGAAAAATCTCTTGTAGGGTCAGCTCCACAAAATATAAGACACTTTGTTGAACTCAGGGGTATAGGAATAATCAATGCCAGAAGACTTTTTGGTATGGGGGCGGTAAAGTTATCTGAAAAAATAGATATAGTAATTAATCTTGAATTATGGGATAATAAAAAAGTTTATGACAGAATGGGTATAGATAATGATTTTACTGATATACTTGGTATCGAGATACCCATATTAACAATTCCGGTAAAACCCGGAAGAAATATTGCTGTTATAATAGAGGTTGCAGCTATGAATAATAGACAAAAGAAAATGGGATATAATGCCGCACAAGAATTACTTGCAAGTTTAGGTATGGATTATGAGGAACCTTCTTCAAATAAAAATAAGCTGTTATGGGATATATAAAATAAAGGAAAGTGATTTTTTATGTATAATATTATAGCAGATTTACATACACATACATCAGCTTGTACGCACGCATACAGTACAATAGATGAAATGGTTCAATCTGCATACAATAAAGGACTTTTTGCATTGGCAATAACAGACCATTATGGTACAATGCAGGGGTGTCCCTCAAAGGATTATTTTGAAGATATATTGTCATATCCTATGTACATAAATAATGTTAGAGTATTAAAAGGTGTTGAAGCAAATATTATTACACCTGATGGTCATACAGACTGTGAAGATGATTTATTAAGTAAATTGGAATGGGTAGTTGCATCGATACATAGTTTATATATAAATGGAAGAAGTAAGAATAATGATTATACAGAACTATGGCTTAATATTGCACATAATCCTTATGTTAATATAATTGGTCATAGTGGTTCACCTGAATTTCCATATAACTACGATTTAGTTATACGGGAGTTTGCAAAATGTGGAAAACTTGTTGAAATAAATGCAGGCAGTTTTTATTCAAGAAAAAGTTATTTATCAAATTGTATTACTATTGCAAAGACTTGTAAAAAATATAATGCCCGAATAGTGGTTAATTCAGACGCACATTGTGATACAGATGTTAATAGATTAGATTCTGCTCTTATAATGCTAAAAGATATTGATTTCCCACAAGAATTGATTGTAAATTCAAGTATAGAAAATTTAAAAGAATATTTTGATGAATACAATATAAAATATTAGATTTATTTTTTTAGAGAGGTTTATATATGTATAATGAATTGCTTGAAATATGCAGTAATCTGAACTGTACTATATTGATTGAAGAACCTATGAAGAACCATACAACTATGAAAGTAGGAGGAGCAGCAGATATATTTATTCAGGTAAATGATGAAGATTCACTTATAAATATTTTATCATATTGTAATAATAATTCTTTATCGGTATATATTATAGGTAAGGGTTCAAATGTTTTGGTATCTGACGATGGAATAAAGGGTGTTGTTTTAAAACTCGGAGGAGAGTTTAACAGTATTAAAATTATAGATGATATATATATTAGTTGTGGAGCGGGGGTTTCATTATCTGCACTTGCACAATTTGCCCTAAAAAATTCTTTGACAGGGCTTGAATTTTCTTATGGAATACCGGGTAGTGTAGGCGGAGCATTATATATGAATGCCGGTGCTTACAACGGAGAGATGAAAGATGTTGTTGTATCAAGTACTCATATTTCAAATAATAATGATACCAAGCAATTTGAAATATCGTCCTATAATAAAGAGCAATTATCTTTAAGTTATAGACATAGCATTTATGCAGAAAATAATTATGTAATAACAAGCGTTTTATTTAAGTTACAAAAGGGCAATTTTGACGATATAAAGGCTAAAATGAATGATTTTATGCAGAGGAGAAAAGACAAGCAGCCGCTTGAATATCCAAGCTGCGGAAGTACATTTAAAAGACCGGAGGGATATTTTGCCGGTAAATTGATTGAAGAATGTGGTTTGAAAGGTAAAAGATATGGAGGTGCGATGGTTAGCGAAAAACATTCGGGTTTTGTGATAAATTATGACAATGCCACTTGCAATGATATTCTTAAACTAATTGATATAATAAAAAAAGAAGTTAAGTCGAAGAAAAATATAGATTTAGAGTGTGAAGTCAGGAAATTAGGTTTTATATAAAGGGTGATTTTAAAATGGAATTTGTAATAGTTACAGGGTTATCGGGAGCAGGAAAATCGAAGGCAATTTATGCTATGGAAGATATGGATTTTTATTGTGTAGATAATATTCCTCCATCATTAATACCGGTATTTTATGATTTATGCAATAAATCTGCCAATCCCCGTTTAAAAAGAGTTGCAATAGTAACCGATGTTAGAGTTGGCGATATTTTTGACGAATTTATTGACGAAATAAATAAAATTAAAGAACAAAATATAGAATATAAATTATTGTTTCTTGACGCTGAAAATGAAGTTTTATTAAGACGATTTAAAGAAACAAGGCGTAAACACCCACTTTGTCAAAATAATATTACCTCGATAGAAAGTGCTATCGTTATGGAAAGAGAAATTCTTAAACCATTGAAAGAAATCGCTGATTATATTATAGATACAACACACATTTCACCGGCACAATTAAAAGAAAGATTATCCGATTTATTTTTAGAGGATAGTTCGTCTGCATTAAATATAACTTGTATGTCGTTTGGATTTAAATACGGAACACCGGCAGATGCAGATATACAGTTTGATGTTCGTTGTTTGCCAAATCCATATTATATAGATGAATTAAAGCATTTTACGGGATTAGATGATAATGTCAAAGATTATGTTATGAAATGGGAGCAAACAATAGGTTTTAAAGAAAGAATGATTTCTTTAATAGATTATATGATACCGTTATATTGTGACGAGGGAAAAAGTCAGCTTGTCATTGCGATAGGCTGTACGGGAGGAAAACACCGTTCTGTTGCCTTAACGCAATTTTTGTATAATCATTTAACAGAACGAGGCTGCAAGGCAACCGTACATCATAGAGATATAAGAAAATAAGAAATTTAAAAAAATTTAGTGAAAAGTGAGTGAGAATATTTTATGTCCTTTTCATTTGAAACCAAAAAAGAGTTGTGTAAATTAGAGCAAAAAGAAAATGATTGTATAATGGCACAGGCTTATGGTATGTTAATTTTTGCAAAATCTTTTAGTAAAAGAAATATATCTCATTATACAGGTAATCCGTTTGTAGCAAATTGTTTAATGAATACACTTGCAAGTATAGGTATTATTATGGATAATACCGTTAGATTGACTGCCAAAAAATGCGAAAAAGTATACAATTTATCTGTACCGCTTGAAGAAGAAAGAATAAAAATAATGAATTGTTTTGGACATACAGGCAACGAAACTACTTTAAGAATTAATATGTCAAATTTATATGGTGATAAATCTATCAGAGCATTTTTGCGGGGAGCATTTTTGTCGTGTGGTTCTGTAACAGACCCTAAAAAAGATTATCATCTCGAATTTGTTACGAATTATCTTAATATTGCAAAAGATTTAGTCAATATTATAACGATGTCAGAAGAACTGTATCATATTGAGCCGAGAGTTATAAATAGAAAAGGTAATTTTGTGGTTTATATAAAAGGTGGAGAAAATATATCCGATTTATTGGCATATATGGGAGCATCTATGGCATCACTTGAATGTATTCAGGAACGAATGGTAAAAGAGGTTAAGAATAAGGTTACAAGGATAGTTAATTCAGAAACAGCCAATATTAATAAAACCGTTGCAGCCGCAGTAAAGCAACTAAAAGCAATTGATTGCATAAAACGGGCGAAAGGTCTTGATTTTCTTTCAAATGATTTGAAAGAGTTAGCAGAGCTAAGACTGCAAAATCCTGAAATGAATTTGCGTGAATTGGGGAATTTACTAAGTGCTCCTATAAGCCGTTCCGGTGTAAACCATAGGTTTGAAAGAATAATAGATATAGCAGAAGAAATTTCAAAAGAGAAATGATAAAATATAGATTATTAATATTCCGGAATTGATATAGTTTGTTGGGACAAAAGAAATTTAAAGTTTACATTTGATAAAAGGGAAGATTAATTATGAGCGGTTTTGTTCATTTACATGTACATAGCGAATATAGTTTGTTAGACGGTTTTTGCCGAATAACTAAACTTGTGGATAAAGCGAAGGAAATGGGGCAAAAAGCTGTTGCAATAACCGACCACGGTAATATGTATGGTGCAATAGATTTTTATAAATATGCAGCGAAACAAGGCATTAAAGCGATAATAGGTTGTGAAGTGTATGTAGCACCAAGAAATCATAAAGATAAGGTTTATGAATTTGACAGAGAGAGCAGACATCTTGTTTTATTGTGTGAAAATAATACCGGCTACCAAAATTTAATTAAGCTGGTATCCATAGGATATACAGAAGGATTTTATAATAAACCAAGAATTGATGAAGAATTACTTGAACAGTATCACGAAGGATTAATTGCTTTATCTGCCTGTCTTGCGGGAGAAATTCCAAGAGCATTGCTCAATAATGATTATGAAAAAGCTAAATTAAAAGCACTTAAATACAAAAATATATTTGGAGAAAATAACTTTTTTATTGAGCTGCAAGACCATAATATTGATGAGCAAAAGAAAATCATTCCGTTTTTAGTTAAGCTCTCAGAAGAACTGAAAATACCATTGGCTGCGACTAATGATTGTCATTATATAAATAAAGAAGACAGCGAACTCCATAAAATTTTATTGCTTATACAAACCGGACATACTGTTAATGACGAAAATTCTATGGAATTCCCGACAGATGAGTTTTACTATAAGAGTGAGGAAGAAATGCGGGCTATTTTTAGAGAATATCCGTCTGCTTGTGATAATACAGTCAAAATAGCCGATAGATGTAATGTTTCATTCGAGTTCGGGAAAACAAAACTGCCGCATTTTGAATTGCCTGATAACCAAGACCATTTTGAATATTTCAAACAGGAATGTTATAAAGGTTTATATAAGAAATATAAAAATCCTTCACGCAATATCATTGACAGACTTGAATATGAACTTGAAACAGTTAAAAAAATGGGTTATATTGACTATTATCTTATAGTTAATGATTTTATACAATATGCTAAATCAAAGGGTATTCCTGTTGGATTAGGCAGAGGTTCGGGAGCAGGCAGTTTAGCTGCATATTGCATAGGGATAACAGGTATAGACCCTTTAAAATATAATTTACTTTTTGAAAGATTTTTAAATCCTGAGCGTATAAGTATGCCGGATTTTGATATAGATTTCTGTAAAGATAGGCGACAGGAAGTTATAGATTATGTCATAAAAAAATATGGTTCGGATCACGTTGCACAAATTATAGCATTTGGTACAATGGCAGCAAGAGGAGCGGTTAAGGATGTAGGCAGGGCATTGGCTATGCCGTATGGATTTGTTGATACGGTAGCGAAATTGATTCCTATGGAATTAAATATGACTATTGAAAAAGCCCTAACAGTATCAGAAGAACTAAAAAATAAGTATAATACAGATAGTAAGGTAAAATTGCTTATAGATTATGCTTTAAAATTCGAAGGTACGCCGAGAAATGCGACTACTCACGCAGCAGGTATAGTCATAACACAAAATCCTGTAAGTGATTATGTTCCGCTTGCCAAAAATAACGATGCAATAGTGACACAATATACAATGACCACACTTGAAGAATTAGGGTTATTGAAAATGGATTTTCTTGGTTTAAGGAATTTGACCGTAATCAATGATGCTGTTAATAAAATAAAGGCAAAAAATAAAGATTTTTTACTTGATAATATAATAGAAGATGATAAAGAAGTTTTTGATATGCTTAGTAAAGGGTTTTCAGAAGGGGTGTTTCAATTTGAATCAAACGGAATGAAAAATTTACTGATGCGATTTAAACCTACAAAAATAGAGGATTTGATAGCGGGAATATCATTATATCGTCCGGGGCCTATGGATTCTATACCTAAATATATAGAAAACAGAAATAATCCTGATAAAATAACATATAAAACGCCATTACTTGCTCCTATACTTGATGTAACATATGGGTGTATAGTTTATCAGGAGCAGGTAATGCAGATTTTCAGAGAACTTGCGGGATATTCTTTTGGCAGAGCAGATATAGTCCGCAGGGCTATGGCTAAGAAAAAAGCGTATATTATGGAGCAGGAAAAGAAAATATTTATATATGGTCTTGTTAATGATAAAGGAGAAAGAGAAGTTGATGGCTGTATAAATCGTGGTGTAAGCGAAGAAACAGCCCTTGAAATTTTTTCTGAGATGGAGAGTTTTGCATCATACGCATTTAATAAATCACACGCAGCTGCATATGCTTATCTTGCATACCAGACCGCTTATTTAAAATATTATTATCCACAGGAATATATGTCTGCTGCTTTATCGAGCGTACTTGATAATTCGGCTAAGTTATACACATATATTGAAGAGTGTCAAAGATTTGGTATCAAGGTTTTACCGCCTAATATTAATTTTAGTGAAGAAGGTTTTTCGGTTGACGGAAAAAATATACGTTTTGGTTTATTGGCGGTTAAGAGTTTAGGCAGACATTTAATTTCTCAGATATTGGCTGAAAGAAATAATGGTAAATTCACAGGATTTTATGATTTTTGCAAGAGAATTTACAGCAAAGAGATAAATAAAAGAGCCATTGAAAGTCTTATTAAGTGTGGGGCATTAGACGATTTGGGTGCAAACAGAAGACAGATGTTAGTGTCTTGCGAACCGATTTTAAATGAATTGTCGCAGGCAGATAAAAATCATATAGATGGGCAGATAGGCTTTTTTGATATAGAGGGTTTAGAAGAGAGTAATGTATATCAGATGCCGACAGTAAGCGAATATAATTATAAAGATTTATTAGAAATGGAAAAAGAAGTTACAGGTATGTATTTATCAGGTCATCCTTTGAGTGAATATGATAAAGTTTGCGAGGCTTTAAAGGTTGATTTTATAGCGGATATTCAGGACGAAACGGAAAAAAGATATAAAGATGGGAAAAAAGTCAATATTATTTGTATGATTGATAAAATCAAAATTAAGACTACAAAAAATAATGATACAATGGCGTTTGTTATGGTAGAAGATAGGAGTTCAAGCATTGAAATGCTTGTATTTCCAGAGAATTTAAGAAAATATGGTAATATTATTCAGCAAGGAAATGTTGTTAAGATTACTGCGTCAGTAAGTTATAATGATGATGAGTGCAAGCTCTTATGTAATTATATTGATGTTGCACCCAAAAAAGTTGAAAATATAAATACAAATACAGTTAATACAAATAATAATACTCCTCAGACTTACAAGCAATATAATTACAGCAATATTAAATATGGGAAAATCTTTTTAAGAGTTCCGAACATAGAAGATGAAAAGTATAAAAAAGCCTGTGAATATCTTGATATATTTGAAGGCGATATTGATGTGAAATTTTATTCACAGGAAAGTAAAGAGTACTTTTATTCTGATACAATCAAGAAAACCTGTGCTGATGAAATTCTTATAAGGGAATTAAAGGTATTATTAGGTGATGACAATGTGGTAGTTAAACCTAATTAAACCTAAAACAAATTCTAAATTTTATTAATATTATCAATTTTTACTTGATTATTAGTTCACAATTTTATATAATAATCATAGTGTTATCAAACACATTTAATTAGTTAATTTATATTTATACTTATATTTTATTTACATTTTGTATTGATATTTAGAAAATATTGACAAATGTATTGAATGGAGGAAATATTATGAGTAAAAAGGCAATTGCAGTTCTGACAAGTGGAGGTGATGCTCCGGGAATGAATGCTGCTGTCAGAGCAGTAACAAGGTCTGCTATCGCAAGTGGAATGAGAGTTATTGGTGTACGCAGGGGCTATAATGGACTTCTTAACGGAGATGTCATTGATATGAACCTACGCAGCGTATCAGACATTATCCATAGAGGAGGTACGACATTATTTACAGCTCGTAGTCCTGAGTTTAATAGTCCTGAGGGAGTTAAAAAAGCAGGCGAAACCTGTCGTCAGCTTGGGGTTGACGGAGTTGTTGTAATCGGCGGTGACGGTTCATTCAGAGGTGCGAGAGACCTTACTAATGAAGGTATTCCTTGTGTAGGTATTCCTGGTACTATTGATAATGATATTGCTTGCAGTGAATATACAGTAGGATTTGATACAGCTATGAATACCGCTATGGAAATGGTTGACAGAATTCGTGATACTGCACAATCTCACGATAGATGCAGCGTTGTAGAAGTTATGGGCAGAAGATGTGGCGATATAGCTCTTGAAACAGGTATAGCTGTTGGAGCTACTGCAATTCTCGTTCCGGAAGTTCCATTTGATTTACAAAAAGATGTCATTGACAGAATGATGACATCACAATTAACAGGTAAAAAGCATTATATAGTTATTGTTGCTGAAGGAGTTGGCGGAGTCGATGCTATCGCCAAGGAAATTCAGGCAAAAACAGGTATAGAATCAAGAGCAACAGTTCTTGGTCACGTACAGCGTGGAGGTTCGCCGACTGTAAGAGATAGAGTTGTAGCGAGTGAAATGGGCGATAAAGCTGTTCAGTTATTGTTGCAGGGCATAGGAAACAGAGTTGTAGCAATGAAAAATGGTAAAATTGTTGACTATGATATAACCGAAGCTCTTGATATGAAGCGAGTATTTAGAAAAGACCTATATGATGTAGCAATTAAAATTTCCATCTAAGTATTGAATGATAAAATAAAAAATCGCTCGTATTAATGCAGATACGGGCGATAACTTTTTTAACGGGACGAGAGAAAAAGCGGGACATTGTCCTACACCCCCACAAAGCCCCCGCCTTTGACCTGCTAAGGAAACTTTTATAATTTTAAAAGCAAAAGTTTTCGGTCAAGCCTTTTTCAAAAGGCTTGCGGGTCAAGGGCGAAGCCATTTCGAGGTGTGGAGCAACGCCCTGACAATTGGTTGTTGACAAAAAATGAAAATATGTTACACTAATTTATATGTTGAAAAAATTTAGCATTATTTTAAAAATATAAATTTTACTGAAAGAGAGATTTTTATGATGAGTAAATTACCTTTTGTTACAAAAGAACAAATAGAAGAAATCGTAAAGACATATCCTACACCATTTCATATATATGATGAGAAGGGAATAAGAGAAAATGCCAGAAGATTAAAAGAGGCTTTTTCTTGGAATAAGGGCTTTAAAGAATATTTTGCTGTTAAAGCTACACCAAATCCATCTATCTTAAAGATATTAAAAGAAGAAGGTTGTGGAACGGACTGTTCCTCATTAACAGAACTTATGATGTCAGAAAAATGCGGCTTTTCGGGCAGTGAAATAATGTTTTCGTCAAACGATACACCGGCAGAGGATTTTGAATTTGCGTCAAAAATAGGTGCTACAATTAATCTTGATGATATTACACATATAGATTTCTTAAATAAAATTGTCGGAATACCTGAGAAAATCTGCTGCAGATTTAATCCGGGCGGAAAATTTGCTATTTCAACAACTATTATGGACAATCCCGGTGATGCAAAATATGGTTTAACAAGACCCCAAATGACAGAGGCTTTTAAGAAATTAAAAGAACTTGGTGTAAAAGAATTTGGAATACATTCCTTTCTTGCAAGTAATACAGTAACAAATGAGTATTATCCTACATTAGCAGAGATATTATTTAAAGTTGCCGTTGAATTAAAAGAGGAAACGGGCGTACACATAGGATTTATTAATTTATCCGGTGGAATAGGCGTTCCATATACACCGGATAAAGAGCCAAATGATATAATGATTATTGGTGAGGGTGTAAGAAAGGCTTATGAAAAAATTCTCGTTCCGGCAGGAATGGGAGATGTTAAGATATTTACGGAGTTAGGAAGATTTATGTTAGCTCCTTATGGACATCTTGTTACAAAAGTCATACATCAGAAACATATTCATAAAGAGTACATAGGTGTTGATGCTTGTGCAGTAAATCTTATGCGTCCTGCTATGTATGGAGCATATCATCATATAACAGTGCTTGGCAAAGAAAATTCTCCTTGTGATTATATGTATGATGTTACAGGTTCATTATGTGAGAATAACGATAAGTTTGCGATTGACAGAAAATTGCCAAAAATTGATATAGGTGATTATCTTGTAATCCACGATACGGGGGCACACGGATTTGCTATGGGTTACAATTATAATGGAAAATTAAAATCGGCAGAGTTGCTTTTAAGAGAGGACGGAAGTGTTTTACAGATAAGGCGAGCAGAAACACCTTCAGATTATTTTGCAACTCTCGAAGGCTATTGGAATAAATTATGATAGATTGGTTAAAAAATAGATTATCAAGTATTGTAGTATATGCTGTTGTTATTATAATATCAGTTATTTTTATGATATTGGGTGGAATGAACTGGATATTTACAATAATAACTGTTGCTGCGATTTGCTTTGGCATATTGATAAATTATTATCTTATGTACAAGAAAGAAATTTCTGTTCAATCAAAAATACGATTACAGAAAATATCTATTCTTAAAGATTTATCTAAAAATAAATATTCTTCATTAGATGAGATTTTGAAATCTGTAAATAATGAAGAATATGAGATTATTTTAAATATGGCAGATGGTGTTTTAAAAAATATTGAGAACTCCAAAGATAATATTATAAACAGATTTATTTCCGAAAAAAATAAATGTAATGATTATCTTGATGAGTGGCAGATTGTTACGAAAGAAGCATTAAATACTGTTATAGATGATGTAAATAAAATAGATTTTGATAATGCTCAAACGAAGATAGATAAGGCAACCGTTAATAATCATATTAAGATATTACAGAGAGATATTGCACAATTAATATATTTTTATACGAGTATTAGCGGTAATACCCCTGAAATATCTTCCGTTAAATTAAGGCATATTACTATGTCGATTATGAAAAGATACAGTAAAATTTTCTTGAAAAATAAGATTAATACTTCATTTAAAATGGTAGAGAAAACTATAAATACAAATATAGAATATCTGAATTATATATTAGATAGTCTTATAGATACTGCTGTAAAATGTGGGGCTAAGAGTATTAAGATTACATCAAAGGAAGATGAAAACGGTACTTTTAAACTTGTAATGATTGATAATGGTATAGGAATTAATACGCAGGATGAAAATATAATAAGCCGATACAGTTCCAAAAGGGATAGAATAGATTTATTCGTTTGTAAATCGCTTTGCGAATATATGGGATATAAATTGTATATGACATCAGAAGATGTGACAACGGTTGAAATAATATTTAGTTAATAATTTTAGGATACATAGAAATGTCAATATAATCATAGTTCTTTTTGTGATAAGAACTATGATTATTTTTGTATACCGACTGAACCAATCCTATGCAAATACAAGCACTTAATAAAGATGTTCCACCGGCACTAAAAAATGGCAGAGTTATTCCTATTACGGGCAAAAATCCGAGTACCATAGCTATATTTATAATGACTTGTGATGATATAAGAGCGAATATTCCATAGGCAAGCAATTTACCGCTAAAATCATTTGCTTTTAATGCGGTGATTAATATGCTTATAAAGAGCATAAGAAAAATCACTAAAACAGCTACGCACCCTACAAATCCTAATTCTTCTCCGATAACAGAATATATAAAATCATTTTCCTGATATGGAACAATATTTTCTGAAACTCTTTCTCCTTTAAAAAGCCCCGAACCTATTATTCCTCCTATTGCAATAGAAATTTTTCCCTGATATTGTTGCCAACCGTATGTTGTAATCTGAGATTTATCATTTGAGAATAAAATTATAATTCGTTCTTTTTGAGGAGTATTCAAAACATATTCCCATATAATAGGAATAGAGCAAATAACAATTATACCGCCAATTATAAAATATCTGAGTGGAACACCGCCGCAAAAGCTCATTACTAAAAATATTATAAAAAAAATTATAACGGCACCATCATCGCCTTGAAAATGAATAATAGCTATTGGTATCATAGCATTAATAATAAGACTAAGAACACCTAAAAAATTTTTAATATAGTGTTTTTTTTGCAGATAATTTATATGTGATGAAAAAATAATAATAAATATAATCTTAATAAATTCGGACGGCTGAAAAGTATATCCGCCGAATAATCTAATCCAAGCGGTATCATCTGTACCGTCTACTTGTATTCCGGCAACGGATACCCAAATTACAAGAATGACAGCAAGTATAGCGAATAATTTCCATTGTTTTATAATTTTTTTATAATCAATTAAAGAAATAGTTATAATAAAGACAATGCCTATTATTGCCGATATAACCTGTGTGTGAAAAAAATTAGTATTACCGGCATTATCAACGCTTTTTATAACACATAAGCCAAAAAAAATTAATGTTATAAATATTAAATACAATGATTTATTGCAGCCTTTGAGGTAAATTTTAATTATATCTGCTAATTCTTTAATAATATTTGTTAGTGTTTTCAACGATTACACCTCGGTTTTGGTAACTTTTAAATTTTATATAACCAATAAATAAAAAATGGGATTTAGTTTTTATTGTCTTTGACATTAATTTAAATATGTGTTAAAATTAGGTATAATTAATAATATTTAGTCGAGAGGAAAGTGTTTTAAATGAGTGAAATTATTAAAGATGAAAATTGTCTTTTCTGTAAAATTATAGAGGGTTCTATTCCATCAACAAAAGTTTATGAAGATGATACTATGCTTGCTTTTCGTGATATAAATCCGGTTGCCCCTGTTCATATTCTTATGTTACCTAAAAATCATATAGCTTCTGCAAATGATATTACAGATGAGAATAGTTCAGTTATATCGCATATATTTGTAACTGCTTCCAAGATAGCCAAAAAACTCGGAATTAGTGAAGACGGCTACCGTATAGTTAATAATTGCGGTGAAAATGGTGGACAGACAGTAAAGCATTTGCATTTTCATTTAATTGGCGGAAAGAAATTGAGTATTGATATGGGTTAATGTAAAAGAGGTGTTGTAATTGTGTCAGAGAAATTTTATCATATAACAATAGCTGGCTGCGAAAGGAATTTGCCGATATGTTCTGTAAGCGATAAACTTGATATAGCAGGATTTATTATGTTTGGAGATACTGAAATAACGGTTAAATCCGCAGAAGCTCTATTAAAAAAAGCACCTGAACACGATATTATTTTGACAGCAGAGGCAAAAGGTATTCCACTTGCTTATGAAATGTCACGCCAAGGGGGAAATAATTATATTGTTGCAAGAAAAGGCAAAAAGGCATATATGCAAGACCCTATTTATGTAGAAGTAAAGTCTATAACAACAGCGAATATTCAAACATTGTTTTTATCAAAGGAAAAAGCAGAAATGATGAAAAATAAGCGTGTGCTTATAGTTGATGATGTAATAAGTACAGGAGAATCAGTGAAGGCTCTTGAACTTCTTGCACAAAAATCCGGAGCAAATGTTGTTGGTAAGGCTTGTGTACTTGCAGAAGGTGACGCAAAAGATAGAGAAGATATTATTTATCTTGAACCATTACCGTTGTTTTTTAAGTAATATATATGAAAAATAAGTCATTTATACTTGGTTTTTCTTATTTAATAACGCAATTTATATGTATATTGATTAAATCTTATTTTAAATCAGCTCTAATTTATTGGTTGGGGCTGTTTTTTGCGTTGTTATTTTTAGTATCAGCGGTTATAAGCTCTGTTTTCAGAAATAAACGGGAATTAAGTAAATACAAATTTATTCCTATAATATTATTTTCAGTATCATTATGTATGATAACTTATAATTTTTATTATAGCAAAAAGGTTGAACCAATATTATGTTTAGATGGCTGTGAGATTAGAGTTAGCGGTACAGTATCAGAGTTGCCATATATCAGTAATAATAAATATTATTATGAAATCAAAACTGATAATATACAAGATTTTGATAATAATATTTATGAAAATACTTCGGTTAGAGTTTCAGCAAATACAGATTTAGACTTTAAGTTATATGATAAAGTAGAATTTTCTGCAACGGTTTATTTATCAAATGAATATTTGCAAAGTCAGAATATTTATTTAAATGGTTATATAGAAGAGTATTATGATTTTAATATTATAGGGACTAAAAGTAAAGATTTAAAGTATTATATACAGAATTTTAAAAAATATGTAATTAATAAATTAGATAATATATATGATGATTTTTCATATTTACCAATAGCAATAATTACAGGCGACAGAAGTAGGATACCGGAAAGCATATTAGATAATTTTAAATCCGCAGGAATTTATCATATAATGGCAGTATCAGGTATGCATATAGGTATATTTATATCTATCATAACAATAGTTTTATCTGTTATTATTAAGCGAAAAAAGTTACTGTCATTTATATCAATAATATTTGTATTATTTTATATGGCTTTTGTAGGGTTTACGCCATCGGTCACAAGGTCAGGTATTATGAATATAATAATACTTTTTGGTATAATCATATCTAAAAAAGCTGATGTGATAAATTCATTGGGTATAGCAGTATTTATTATATGTTTACTTAATCCATTTGCGGTCGGAGATGTGGGATTACTTTTGTCTGTCGGTTCAACACTTGGAATAATCCTATATTGTAATAAAAATTCGATTTGGATAACAGAGCGTCTGCAAAAAGTAATAAATATAAACTTTATACTTAAAAAGCTAATAAGTACGATATGTGTAAGTATATCAGTTATGGTATTTACTATTCCTATGATGATATACTTTTTTGGTGAAATAGCTGTATATTCTATAATTACAAATTTGCTTGTAATAAATATAGTTCCTGTATTTATGGTCTTTATCATACTTTCGATATTGGGATTAGATAATATTATTATAACAAGTATTGTAAGATACATAGGTTCATTTATAGAGTGGTCAGCAAAATTAATATCATCTATTCCATATTCTACTATTAAAACAAACAAGAAGTTTGTCATTATGTGGTTAATAATTACAATATTTATTATATTATTTATCAGTGTGGTAAAAGACATTTTTCCATATAGAAAATTAGTTTGTATTTTATGTTTTATTACTCTTGTTATATCGTCTGTGATATATAATATTTATAATATAGACAGAATAAAGATAACAATTCTTAATTGTGGAAACGGATACAGTATAGTTATAACAAAAAATAATGATTGTGTAATACTTGGCTGCGGTGGAAGTGACGGCAACGCTTATACATTATCAAATTATTTGGAAAATAATAACATAGATAATATTGACTATTTAATAATTCCAAAGACGAATGGAGAATACAGCAGATATTTTAAACAATTAAGTTCTAATTTTAACATAAGTCAGTTAGGCGTATATAATAGCGAAAGCATAACCAGTGCTTATGAAGAAATTTTATCATCTTATAATATAGAATACTTAGAGCAATATAGGAACATTAATATTTGGGATAATATACAAATTGATTTTTATAAGGCAAAATCACAGGTATGGTCGAGGATAATTGTTTGTGATTATAGTTTATTGATATGTCCGTCATCATCAGATTTTAATTTATTGCCGGAAAATTGGATTAAAAATAATATTTGTATTATGACAGATATGACAAAAAACTTCGATTTATCGTCTTGCGATATGTTAATATTATCTTGTTCAGATGTAGGAGATATTAATACAACGGATTTGGGTATAGATATTTATTCAACTGCCATAGATAACAATATATGTTTATATATAAAAAATGATAGGGTAAGTATAGGGAGCGAAGGCAAATGGCAAGATTAACGGAAAAAGATTTCAAAAAAGATGTATCGTCAAAAAATTTTAAGAATATTTATTTTATTTACGGAGAAGAAAAATATCTCGTCAGGCATTACAGTAATTCCTTAATTGAAAAAATAACAGGCAAAAATCCCTCTGATTTTAATTTTCAAAAAATCAAAAATACAGATAAAGTTGATAATATTATACAATCAGCAGAAATGTTGCCATTAGGTGTAGATATAAAATGTGTATTTGTAGTAGACTATGATATAAATGCCCTATCGGAGAATGAACTAAAAAAGATTATTGAATTTATTTCAGATATACCAATGGAATGTATAGTTGTTTTTGCATTGCCAACATTAAGTTTTGATACAAAAAAGATACCTTCTAAATGGAAAAAATTTATAGAGGCGGTTGATAAATATGGTATAATCCTGAATTGCGAAAAAAGAACAGAAAATGCTCTTGAAAAACAACTTGTTTCTTGGGCTGAGAAGTTAGGCGTTAAAATGTATCCGAATGTTGCAAATAAATTAATAAAAATGTGTGGGACTGATTTGCTTGTACTTAGAAATGAGCTTGAAAAACTTTGTGCATATAGTGGATATACTGAAATAAATGCCGATATGGTTGCAGATATTTCTACAAAAAATTTTGAAACTAATATATTTAGATTATCCACAGCGATTTTCGGCGGAAATAGTAATACAGCCTTTGAGATTATTGATATTTTATTTTATCAGCGAGAAAAAGCAGTCAGTATATTTGCGGTTTTATCACTTGCGTATATAGATGCTTATAGAGTTAGGGTTGCTTATGAAAGTGGAAAAAATATAGCAGAATTATCGAAGATTTTTAAAGAATATAAGGGGAGCAATGATTTTAGACTTAAAAATGCTGAGAAAAACTGTTCAAGGATTTCCACATCATCTCTCAGAAAAAGTATTGACTATATAGCGCAGGCTGATAAAATTTTGAAAAGCGTAAAGGTTGACGAAAGAGTATTAACTGAAAATCTTATTGCCAAACTTTTGTTATTGGCAGGAGGTAAAAATCTTGATTAAAATAGAACAAGCGGTTATCGTTGAAGGCAAATATGATAAAATAAAACTTAGCAATATTATTGATGCTTTGATAATTGAAACAAACGGTTTCAGAATTTTTAAAGATAAAATAAAAATGAACTTAATTCGACAGCTTGCAGAAAGTAAGGGTATATTAATAATTACAGATAGTGATGGGGCAGGATTTGTTATAAGAAATTATTTGAAATCTTGTATTCCTAATGACAGAATAATAAACGCATATATTCCGGATATATATGGTAAAGAAAAGCGTAAGGACAAGCCTTCAAAAGAAGGAAAACTTGGGGTTGAGGGTATGTCAGAAGAGGTTATATTATCTGCCCTGAAAAAGTGTGGTATAGTTTGTGAAGTTACAAAAAGTAATACAGTTAAAGAAAAAATTACTAAAAAGGATTTTTTTGAACTTGGTTTAACAGGAATGCCCGAAAGCAGTAATAAAAGAAATATTATAAAAAAATCACTTTCAATTCCGGAATATATGACTACAAACGCTATGATTGAAACAATAAACTTTATTATGACAAAAGAGGAATTTATTGATTATATTAATTTTATTTTAAAAAATTAAAGGCATTTTAAAACAAAAGTTAAATATAGACATTGAAATTTTATGTATAAAGTTATATAATGTACTTATGCGGTTTTAATGTATTTTTAATAAGAGGTAGATATGTTTGAGTTAAAAGATTTCAATATAATTTGCGGACATTATGGCTGTGGAAAAACTAATTTATCAATAAATATGGCAATAAAAGCTGCTGAACAAGGTAAAAAAGTAACTATTGTTGATTTGGATATTGTAAATCCCTATTTCAGGACAGCCGAATATAAATCTTTATTTGATAAGTATGATATAGAATTACTTACAACAAACTTTGCAGCGACAAATGTTGATATTCCGTCTTTACCGCCTGAAATAAACTCTATTTTTTATAAAAAAGACAGATGTATTATAGTTGATGTGGGTGGAGATGATGAAGGAGCAAAAGTACTCGGAGGATTTTCTGCAAAAATAAAAGAATTAGAAGATTATAATATGATTTATGTAATTAATAAATATCGTTCTTTAAGTCGTACAGTAGAAGAAACTGTACAACTTTATTACGAAATACAAGAATCTTCAAGATTAAAAGCAAATGCTTTAATAAATAATTCCCATTTGCAAAATCTGACAACAGCAAGTACAATCCTCAATTCATTAGATTACGCAAATGAATTGGAAAAAGTACTTAATATTCCGCTTGTAGCGACAACTGCTCCGTCATTTGTCGCAGATGAACTTAAAAATAAAATCAATAACTTATATTTGATAGATATTTTTGTAAAACCTATTTGGGATTAGTATATATGTTTTGTTGAATTCATTTAAGAAATGTAAATTAAGGTGGTGTTTCAATGGCGAAAATTATAATTAATCAGGAATTATGTAAAGGTTGTCAACTATGTGTTGAGTCTTGTCCGAGAAAAATAATAGCTATTTCTACCGATAGGATTAATAATCGAGGATATCGTCCGGCTGTACTTATTGATGAAACAAGATGTACAGGCTGCTCGTCGTGTGCTATTATGTGTCCGGATGTGGCAATAACTGTTGAAAGGTAGTGTATTAAATGTCAGAAAAAATATTAATGAAGGGCAATGAGGCTCTTGCAGAAGCTGCTATTCAAGCCGGATGCAAATTCTTTTTCGGTTATCCTATAACGCCGCAAACGGAACTTGCTGCATATATGTCTAAAAAAATGCCAAAAATTGGCGGTACATATTTACAGGCTGAATCCGAAACGGCCGCTATAAATATGGTTCTTGGTGCATCTGCGGCTGGTGTCAGGGTTATGACATCATCGTCGTCTCCCGGAATTAGCTTAAAAGCGGAAGGTATATCATATATCGCAGCTTGTGATTTACCGGCAGTTATCATAAATGTGCAGAGAGGTGGTCCGGGATTAGGTGGTATTCAACCATCACAATCGGATTATTGGCAAGCTACTAAGGCAACAGGACACGGAGATTTCCAGTTACTTGTATATGCACCATCAACAGTACAAGAAATGGTTGATTTAGTTGAATTGGCTTTTGATAAAGCAGATGAGTATAGAATACCAAGTATGATTTTAGCAGATGGTATGCTTGGTCAAATGATGGAGCCTGTTGAAATAAAAGAGGGACATACGCCAAAAGTTTTTGATAAGCCTTGGGCATTAAATGGCCATAAAAACAGTCGTCCGCATAATATAATCAATTCTTTAAGTCTTGATGCGGTAACACTTGAAAAATGGAATATTGCCAGATATGAAAAATATGCTAAAATTTTAGAAAACGAACAAAGAAGTATAGAATATATGACAGAAGATGCCGAATATATAGTTGTTGCTTATGGTGCATCATCAAGAGTTGCTTTAAGTGCCGTATATGAGGCAAGAGAACAGGGAATAAAAGTAGGATTATTAAAACCTATAACATTGTGGCCGTTTCCTAAAAAAGCATTGCAGGAAAAGGTTCCTACAACCAAAAAATTTCTTGTTGTTGAAATGTCTATGGGACAAATGATTGATGATGTAAAGCTTTCGATAGAATGTCAAAGACCGGTTGAATTTTTTGGTCGTACAGGTGGTATCATACCGAGCGTTCCGGAAGTGCTTAACTGTATTAAAAAGATGGGCGGTGTTGAATAATGGCAATTGTATTTAAGAAACCACACGCACTTACAGATATACCATTTCATTATTGTGCAGGTTGTACACACGGTATTGTACATAGACTTGTTGCGGAGGTTCTTGATGAACTTGATATAGAGGGTAAAACAGTTGGTGTTGCACCTGTTGGTTGTGCTGTAATGAATTATGATTATTTTAATTGTGATATTATTGAAGCTCCACACGGCAGAGCACCGGCTGTTGCGACAGGTTTAAAAAGGGCTATGCCGGATAATGTTGTTTTCACATATCAAGGTGATGGAGATTTGGCTGCCATTGGTACTGCCGAAACAGTTCATAGTGCTACAAGAGGTGAAAATATTACGGTCATATTTATAAATAACGCTATATATGGTATGACAGGTGGTCAAATGGCTCCTACATCATTGCCTAATCAGGTTACCCAAACTACTCCTTACGGCAGAGATGTTAATACTGCGGGGTATCCTGTTAGAGTTTGCGAATTGCTGTCTAATATTGATGGAGTTGCATATTTGGAGCGAGTTTCTGTTGACTGCGTAAAAAATGTTATAGCAGCAAAAAAAGCTATTAAAAAAGCATTTCAAAATCAAATAGATAAAAAAGGTTTTTCATTGGTTGAAATTTTGTCAACCTGCCCGACAAACTGGGGAATGACACCATCTGAATCATTACAGTGGGTAAGGGATAAAATGATGCCTTATTATCCTCTTGGCGTTTATAAAGACGGTGTGAAAGGGGATAGATTAAAGTGAGTTTAAATTTAAAGATATTATTTGCAGGTTTTGGCGGACAAGGAGTGTTGTTTGCCGGTAAAGTCTGCACATATGCCGGTTTGATAGAAAATAAAGAGATTTCTTGGCTGCCATCTTATGGACCTGAAATGCGTGGCGGCACAGCAAATTGTAGTGTTTGTGTGTCTGATAAACCGATAGGTTCTCCCAATGTTTCTAATCCTAATGTTCTTGTCGTTATGAATTTACCATCTTTGGATAAATTTATTAACGAGGTTGAACCAAACGGAATAGTTATTGTTGACAGTTCTCTTATCAACAAAAAAGTTGAGAGAGATGATGTTAAAGTATTTTATATTCCCGCTTCTGATATGGCTAACGAAAATGACCTTTATGGTCTTGCAAATATTATACTTGCAGGTAAAGTATTTAAGGAAACTAATTATTGTTCATTTGAATCTATTGAAAAGGCATTAAAAAAGTGCATACCTCCTAAAAGAGCAAATCTTATAGAACCTAACCTTAAAGCCATTAAATTGGGTATGGAAATATAATTTTATATAAGGAAAAATCAGGAGAATTGTTTAGTTAATAAATTTTATTTATAAGTCGGTTAAAATAGATTAAGGTTCGTTTCCATAACGAACCTTAATTTTTTATCTATTTTTTAATTTCATCTGTTTCTTTATTATTTTTCTTTTTTCTTGTTTTTCTTATTGGCTTATTAATACCTCTAAGATTACATTCGCTATATTCCCTGACAGTATCCATAATTTCTTTTCTTTGTGATGGTGTAAGCAGCCTAACTCTTTGCACCAGTTCTTTTTCATAGTTTGTATTCAATAGTACCTGATACTCGGCAGATAATTGTTCATCTTCGCTATCTGTTGTAAAATCTTTTAGGCTAAGATATTCGTCATCACCGGTACCCTCTAATAAATCAGTGTAGCTTACACCAAAAATTTTTGCTATTGTCATTAAAGTTCTTATATCAGGCATTGTCTTACCTGTTTCATAATAAGTATAAGTCGAACGCTCAATATTAAGCAAATCCGCAACATATTGTTGTGTATATCCACATTTTTCTCTGTAATATCTTAACATAAACGATACCATATTATACATAATTTTATCATTCACCTCTTAATAAAAAATTGCTGACAACATTCCTTATGTTAATTATAATCTATATTAAAGTTTATGTCAAGAATAATAAAGTGCCCCTACAACTTCATAATAACTAATATACAATACTTAATTTTCATTATAAATATAGCATAAAAAGCGTTTTTCTGTGGTCTTGTTAATTTTATTAGCATTTGTTTCTGCTATTTTCTTGATTTTATAGATAGTTTATATTATAATTTAGCTATGTATTTAATAAATTAAGCGAGGTTATGCAAAATGGCAAATAAAAAAATTGGATTTATAGGTGCGGGAAATATGGCAACTGCTATTATAAATGGTATATTGCTTAATAAAACGGCTGATGCCGAAAATATATTTATATATGACTTGGATACAAATAAAATGCAATTAATGTCAGATAAAGGAATTAATACTGTAAACAAATCTGTTGAAGTTGTTGAGAAATCTGATATTATTATACTTGCTGTTAAACCGCAAAATTATGAAGAAGTTTTATTGTCCATAAAATCAGGTGCTACGGAAAAGAAAGTATTCGTCAGTATTGCCGCAGGTATTTCAACCGATTATGTGAAATCTGTTCTTGAAGTTAATTGTCCTATGGTTAGGGTTATGCCAAACACGCCGTTATTACTTGGCAAGGGTGCAACCGCTATGAGCAGAAGCAATATTTCTGATGAAGATTTTGAATATGTTTATAAAATATTTGCTACATCGGGTATAGTAGAGGAGTTGCCTGAAAGTCAGATGAATTCTGTAATTGCTGTAAATGGCAGCAGTCCTGCATATATATATCTTTTTGCAAAGGCTATGGTTGATTATGCAAAGGAAGTTGGAATAGATAGCGATAAGGCTTTGAGATTAGCTGCCAAAACTCTTGAGGGTAGTGCAGAAATGTTAATTAATTCCGGTGACACACCAGATATATTAATTAAGAAGGTTTCATCGCCGGGTGGTACAACAATAGCTGCACTTAATACTATGAGTGATATGAAATTCTATGAAGCTGTATTGGAAGGTATGAGAAGTTGTACTAAAAGAGCTGAGGAATTGGGTAAGTAAATCATATTTTGCTTAAAATTCACATAATCATATAACATTATATTTAAATGTATCAGGAGTAAATGATGTTATATGAAATCATTAGTATTTTCTGCCAGACATTTTAGGAATGATAGCCGTAATAATAAATTACTTTTATTAAAAAATAATGCAAATTTAATTTTTTTATGTATGGTGTTTATTGTAGGTATAGTGGTTGGTACTTTTGCGACAATCGCTACTGATAAAGATACGCTTAATATATTGGATTTTTTATTTTTAACTAATTTTAAAGCACGAATGGAACAATCTTTAATATATACTTTTTCGGCGACATTATCATCATCATTTGTATTTTTATTAATGAATTTCTTATTAGGTTTAACTTTGTGGGGATTTTTAATAATACCATCAGTATCCTTCTTTAAAGGTTATGGATTAGGATTGTCGTTGGGATATATATATGGAGTTTATAAGATAAAGGGTATTTTGTTTAATCTGCTTGTTATGTTGCCAAGTGCTTTAATTATTTCAGTATCAGTTATATTATTTTCAAGGTTAAGTATGATTTTTTCGTTTAAGCTGTGTAAAAGTGCTTTTATCAAAAGAAGTGTAAATCAAATTTTAATAAAAAATTATCTTGTAAAATTTGCATTTTTTATTATAATAATTGCTGTCGGAGCAGGAGTGGATATGTTGTTTACAGCTTTATTTTCGGGATTGTTTTCATTTTGAATTTTATATTTTTAAAAAGGATTTGGTTTGATGAGAAGTGAAATAACAATAGATGCTATGAATATGTCTTGTTTTTTTAAAAGACTGAAAGCTAATTTATCAAAATTAATTATAACGAATATATTTTTTGCAGTTCCGGTTTTTTTGTATGGAACTGCGATATTTCTTGTATGTTTTTTTGTATTGAAGGAAATCAATATTTTTTTAGTGGGTACAATAATTATAGTTGCTTCGCCCTTTTATGCAGGAGTATGCAGAATAACAAAAGATTTGGCACTTGATATTTATAAATCCAAAAATATTTTTTCTTTGTTTATAAAAACTTGTAAAGAAAATATACTATCCTTTTTTTTAATAGGTATTGTAAGTTATATTTTTTTTATATTGCAATGGTATGCTTTCCATTTATATATTGATATGACATCAGTAAGTGCAGTATTTTATTTTCCGCTTATATTGTCAATTATTATGTGTACTGTTTATTTATTTTTATTTTTTTACATTCCAACAATGATTGTTACTGTGAATTTGAAATTAAAATATATAATTAAAAATGGATTTATGCTTGTTATGTTGGGTATAAAAAGAAATTTCTTTTTAATAGGTTGTTTTATATTTTTATTTTGTTTAATAGCTGCATTAACGATTTTTTTATACTATCCAATACTTTCGTTTATATTTTTAATATTAGTTGGATTATTAATAATATTTTCATTAAGTTCATTTTTAATAAATTTTGTATCTTATGTAAATATATATTCTTATATTGTACAACCTTTTGAAAATAAAGTTAAGGAGGAGAAAAGAAAAGTCAAAGAAGAAGCAAAAAAATCTTTGAGTAATAATGAAAATCCGGATAATTTAAATACACCAGATGAATATGTATTTTATAATGGCAGAATGATTAAAAAATCTGTTCTTGCAGCACAACAGGAGCAGCTTAATAAAATAAATAACGAATAATTATTATAGAAATTAATGCTCTGTAAATTAAGAAGATTTACAGAGCATATTATTTTTAATAAATCCTGTTTTATAGATAATAGGTTATATCATAAAGATTTGTATATTATGCTTGTAAAGAATAAAAAAAATATTCTTACATATATAATATATAATTGTAGGATTAAATGATTCTATTATTTATAAAAATGGAGTGGTTATATTTTGAATCCCTTAATAATAGGTATTATTATTGTATTACTTGTTATAGCATCTGCATATTTTTCAGCAAGTGAAACAGCATTTTCGTCAGTTAGTATGGCAAGGCTAAAAAATCTTGCAAATAATGGCAATAAACGTGCTAAAATCGCCATAAAAATCGCAGAGGAATATGACAGAACATTATCTACTATTCTTGTCGGAAATAATATCGTTAATATCGGTGCGTCATCACTTGCTACAATATTATGTTGTAGTTTATTTGGTGATGCTTATGGTGCTTTAATCAGTACTGTCGGATTGACGATAATCGTTTTAATATTTGGCGAAATATTGCCAAAAAGTTTGGCAAAGGAAAGCAGCGAAAAGTTTGCTATGTTTTCAGCACCTATATTAAATTTTCTAATGATAGTTACATATCCTGTTGTGCTTTTGTTTTTAAAAATTCAAAAATTCTTTGTTAATCTTGCTACATCGGGTAAAAGTTCCCCAACCGTAACCGAAGATGAATTAAAATATATTATTGAAAGCATTGAGGAGGAGGGTGTTCTTGAAGAACAGGAAAGTGAATTGGTTCAATCAGCACTTGAGTTTGATGAAAAAACCGTACAAGCTGTATTAACTCCAAGAGTTGATGTGGTAGCCATTGATATAAAAGATAGTGTGGAAAATGTGTTGAAAATAATTTTAGAAGAAAGATATTCCAGAATACCTGTTTACGATACAACGGTTGATAACATCAAAGGTATTTTGCATACAAGAGATTTTCTTGAAAATATAGTTACGGGAAAACCGATAGTTATTGGCGAACTTATAAAAGAGCCATATTTTATTTTTAAAACTAAAAAGTTATCAGTTACACTTGCGGAGTTTAAACGAAAAAAGTTACATATGGCTATTGTTACAGATGATTATGGCGGAACATTGGGTATAGTAACAATGGAGGATTTATTGGAACAGCTTGTTGGAGATATATGGGACGAAGATGAAGAAGTCGAACACCCATTTATAAAATTAGATGATGATAAATATGAATTTGTAGGAGATACTTCAATAGAAGATTTACTTGATGTATTTGGTCTTAAAGAAAATTATATAAATTCTGAAAGTAACTCAATCGGCGGATTTTTTCTTGAAATTTTTGGCAAAGTGCCTGAGAATGATGAATTTGTAGATTATAAAGACCTGCATATTATAGCAACAGATGTTTCCGACCAAAGAATTAATAAAGTTATAATATCATATAAACCTAAGGAAAATAAAAATATTGAAGATTAATTATTTTATAAGGAGTGCGTTAGTGTGAAATATTTTGTAATTGATAGATTTGAGGGACAGTATACAATTTGCGAGGACAAAGACAGAAAAATGTTTGCTTTTGAAAAAAGTGAAACTCCGGAAGGTGCTAAGGAAGGAGATGTTCTTGCTGTAACAGATGAGGGAGAACTTTGTATTGATAAAGTAGAAACTGAAAAAAGGAGAAATGCTATTATAAAAAAGCAAAACGATATTTTTAAGTGAGTATAAATAATTTTTATAATGTATCATCTTAATTTAGTTAAAAAAATTTCACCACCACAATTTGTGTGAATGATACGAATTATAGATTTATATTTGTCTTAATCAGTTTTTACGATGGTATTTTTAAAATTTAAGAATAATATAAAATAAAGTTAAACTTAGTTAATAGCTAAGTTTAACTTTATGTAATGTGAGAAATTTTGTGAATATGATAGATAAAAGAAAGCTGGTAAATTTAATTTATGAAGATTATAAAAACACAACATAAAGTTGATATGCTTAACGGAAAAATAACAAATAAGCTATTGCTTTTAGCTTTACCATTAGCTATGACGGGTATTTTACAACAGTTATTTAATGCAGCAGATGTCGCCGTTGTAGGAAAATATGTTGGAAGAGTTGCTATGGGAGCCGTTGGAAGTAACAGTCCTATTGTTAATTTATTGGTTAATTTATTTGTAGGAGTTTCGCTTGGTTCTAATATATTGATTTCGCAGCATATAGGTAAAGGTGACCACGAGGTAATTCGCAAAGCAGTTCATACATCTATTATTATTGCGGTATTAGGCGGTGTTTTGCTCGGTATAGGGGGACAATTTTTAGCAGAACCTGTTATCAAAATATTAAGCGTACCCGAAAACGCATTTGATATGGCAGTATTGTATTTGCGTATTTATCTAATAGGATTACCGGTTATTTTTCTTTACAACTTTGAGTCGGCTATTCTTCGAAGTATTGGCGATACAAGAACACCTCTTATTGTTTTAAGTGTTTCTGGGCTGATAAATGTGGGACTTAATCTGTTTTTTGTCAAAATTATTGGTATGTCGGTTGAAGGCGTTGCTATTGCCACAATTGTTTCTAATTTTATAAGTTCTATAACGCTGTTTATTATACTCTGTAACAGCAAACAAGATGTCAAAATTGATATTAAACATTTAAGAATAGATTTAAAAATTTTAAAAGAAATACTTAGGCTCGGAGTTCCGGCAGGTATACAAGGTATGGTATTTTCTCTTTCCAATATATGTGTGCAATCAGCAATTAATTTACTTGGAGTAGATATTTTAGCGGCATCTTCGGCAGCATATAACCTTGAAATATTTACATATTGTATAATAAATTCCTTTGGACAAGCGTGTACAACAATAGTAGGGCAGAACTACGGAGCAGGAAAAATTGAACGATGTGATAAAGCACTTCGTATTACACTTTTATCGGGTGGAATTTGTTTTGTAATATCAGCCGCATTAATTTTATTTTTTTCAAATCCGTTGTTATCTCTTTTTATGAAAGAGGAGGATTCTGTATCGGTTATGGAATATAGTTTAATTCGATTGCAGTATATTTTCTTTGCACATATTTTTTCTTTGTTTGTAGAGGTGATTTCGGGATATTTAAGGGGATTCGGAATGAGTTTTATACCTGCCGTTTGTTCTCTTGTTTTTATATGCGGAATCCGAATTTTTTGGGTTTATACGATTTTTCCAAAAAATTTAACTTTTTCCGGCTTGATGATTGTTTATCCTATAAGTTTGGGTATAACGGCACTTATTATATCAATATCTTGCTTTATTTATAGAAAAAGGTTTAAAAATTATTCTTTTAAGAACAGTATATAAAAAAGAAGATGTAAATGGTAAAATAACAGAAGATACTGCAAGTGTAAAGTTGATTTCTGGGTTTTGCAGTGTTTCAATAAATCCTAAAACAGGAAATTTAATACAGATTACACCAAAGTGAGGTTTTGTTTATGTTATTATTTTCATTATCAAAAGAAGAGTTTGAATTTTTAAAAAAATATATCAAACTATCATTAGAATGGATTAAAAATGTTAGAGAGCGTGATGGCAGGGTATTATTTGAAATTTCCGAAGATAATAAAGAAGACTTCCAAGATGATATTATTTCAGCTATAATACACGATGGTATGGATAATCAAGATACAGTAAATGATTTGGGTATAGAAATGTATAGAATACACGATAATCTAATGTATTCTGAAATTGGCTCTATATACCGACCTGAATAAAAATTAACTGTGTGAAAATCGGGCAATTGAAAATCAAGCACTAACAGAGATGTTGGTGCTATTTTTATACACGAAAGAGTTGGTAATATGCGATATATATCGGGAATAACATTCAAAGATGGAGAAGAAATACAAAATTTTGGCAGTATAGAACTCGACGAGCAAAGTTCGTTAAATAAGAAATACTATATTTTAAAAAGCGAATATATTGATAAAAAATGCAGTGTTATAGGTTCTGGATGTATGGCGTATGTTATCGACACGAAGCGTTATGTGCTATTTTAGACAAAATAAAAATAAAATTAGCCTTTACTTTTATGGAAAATTATGTTATTATTAATAATAAATACTAAAAATAAAGGTGGTTTAAAAAATGAAAAAGATAATTAAAAAAGCAATATTGTTATTATTATCATTAAATATGATAATAAGTCTGACGGCTTGTGGTGAGCCTGATGAATATTCGGAAGAATGGTATAAGAAGCAGATATATATTGATAGAATTGCTGTGGAGCATACAGATAATCCGGAAGACGGATTAAAAGTTAAAATGGTAATCAGTGAAAACGGAGATAAACCTATCAATGAATTTATAGGTTTAACGGGTTATTTTTGTGATGCTGACGGAAATAATCTTCACAGTGAAGAAGGTGATATATATTTGCCTTTAAGAAAATTAACTAATTTGCATAATCAAACTGTTTCTTATATATTAGTAAATGAATATTTAGGTTCAGGTTACAAAAAACAAATCGAGTATGGAGATATCTTATCGGATATTGCGACTTTTAAAATTACACAAATATCAATTTGTTATTCTATTGACGAGTTAGAAAACGGTGAAGAAGATTACGATTATTTGTGGATAGAAGGAGATGCATTAAATTATGTGATTTCACCGAATGTATATAATAATGATTATGATGAATATACAGAAAATATGGAAATAATTAAAGGTACTTTTACTTAAATACAAAAAACATCAAAAATAGCAACTATCAATAAAGGTAGTTGCTATTTTTATATATTTATCTTAAAGAGGTGGCCAAAATATGACAGTAAAAGATGTAATGGTGCGTTTTTCGGGAAACGCAAGCGAATTTAAGAGATCGGCGGAAGAGGTAAAA
>CANQPS010000002.1 GCA_947625785.1 uncultured Clostridia bacterium | reverse complement strand
CCCTTGGATAAGTTACCGAAAAGCGTTTGTCCTGCACTATGCCAAATTTGCTCGATTGCCCGAAAACCGCAGTATTAGCGGGCTTTCGCGGCTATTTCCCTTCGACTCTTGACATCAAACATACCGTCTCGACATGGCTGGTTCTTGGAAATAAATCCACAGGGATAATTTCCTTTACTTTATAATTTGATTTTTCAAATATTTTTAAATCTCTTGCGAGCGTTGCCGGGTCACAAGAAACATATACTATCCTTGATGGTATGAGATTTTTTGAAATTAATCCAATCAATTCAGGTTGACAACCCTTGCGTGGAGGGTCTATAATAATACAGTCGGGTCTTACAGCATTTGCCAGGAATTTTTTGGTTGCCTCATAGGCATCTGCGCAAAAAAATTCTACATTATCAATCTGATTTATTGAAGCGTTAATTTTAGCATCTTCAATAGCTTGTGGTATAATTTCCACACCATAGAGTTTTTTAACAGAATGTGCCATCGTAAGGCCTATTGTTCCCGTTCCGCAATATAAATCAAGTAAAGTTTCGTGTGGTTTAAGGTCGGCCTCATCACATGCAATAGAATAGAGTTTTTCGGCCTGACTGCGATTTACCTGATAAAAAGAAAGTGGAGAAATCCTAAATAAGCAGCCACATAATATATCTGTTATATATCCGTTGCCGTATAATGTATGACATTTTTTGCCTAAAATTACATTTGTTTTATCAAGATTTTCATTAATTACTATAGTTTTTATTTTACTGTTTGCATCTAAAAGGTTTTTACAAAGAATATCAGCGTGAGGAATACTTTTGCCATTGATTATTATACAAACCATTATTTGGTCTGTACCCATTGCGTGACGCATATATAAATGGCGTAGAAGTCCACTATGTGAACTTTCATCATAAGGGGTCAAATTATATTTATTTGCAAAATTTATGAAGGCATCAATAATGGAATTAAAATCATTAGAATGTAAAAAGCAAAAATCTGTCGAAATTACCTTGTGACTTCTTTGAGCAAAAAAACCGAGCGTAATATTTCCGTTTTTATCATATGAAATAGGCAGCTGAGCTTTATTTCGGTAAGATAAGATATTATCAGCAGGTATAATTTCTTTTACAAGAGAGCCGTCAATTCCGCCAATACGAGTAACTGCATCATAAACTTTTTGTTGTTTAAATTCAAGTTCAGCCTTATAGTTTATATGACGAAAAACACAGCCTCCACATTTAAAGCTAACAGAACAATCGGGAGAAATTCTGCTTTCAGAAGGCTTGATTATATTTTCAATAATTCCAAAAGCATAATTTTTTAATACTTTTACTATGCGAATTTCAAGTATATCACCTATGGCGGTATATGGTACAAATACAGCAATAGAATTAATTTTACATACACCATTACCATCGCTGGTCATACCTGTTATTTCGGTTTTGTATATTTCATTTTTTTTAAGCAAAACCATCACCTCACATTGATTATATCATATCCCTCTACACTAAAACAAGAATAACTTAAACTAAATAATACTAAACTTGACCTTAAATAAATTTAAATAAGCTCAGGAAAATAATATGACAGCAGAAGTGCTTGAATAATATTTTAAATGTCTATGATAAAAAGTTATCATAGACATTTTATTTTATAAGGTAGTATTAAAATCTATGTTCATACAGCTCGAAGTCAAATTAAACCGTCACAGTAAAACAAAAAATTTTTGTACAAAAAAGGACCATACAATCCGAGATTGTATGGCTACTATTTTAAATACTAAACACTATAAATAATATTCCTAAAACAAATAGCATTATTAATAAAATTATTGCAATAATATCATTAATGATATGTTCTTCTTTATAAACCCCTATTTCATTGTGATTATCTTTATTGTAATAAATATCTACACTACTGTTTTCCTGCAAACTATGTACTGTTCCCCATACAATTATATTATTATATTCAACATCATCTATTTTATAAACAGCATAAAAATCTTTATAATCTATTTTAGATATCACTCCTGTTGTTACTTTGCTGTTTCTATAAAATTCATCTTCTTTTCCTTTTATAAAACATATTACTGCTGAGATTAATAAACAAAAAATTATCAATACTACTCCAAATAGCATATTACCCTTTTTTTTCTTAGACATATTATAAATCCCCCTTTTATGTCGAATAATATTGACAGCAACAAAAAAGTACTATAAAATATAAATAGATAATGTTATAATTGTTATTTTATTATTTTTGATACTTTCATTATCTTATTAAAATTGGGAAAATCATAAATATAGTATTGATTAAATTCCACAATTATGTTAAAATAATTGTCGTAATGTCGTGCCTAATATACTAAATAAATAATTAAGCTAATAACAAAGTATGCAGTTTATCTCAATTAGGTGCGTAAATCAAACACAGATAAATTTTTAAAATAAAATAAATAACGAATGGAGATGAACAAAATGGCAAGATATGCAGGTATATTAATGCCTATTACCTCTTTACCTTCACCTTATGGTATCGGTACTGTCGGTAAATGTGCCTATGAATTCGTAGACTTCTTAAAGGCATCAGGGCAGAAATATTGGCAGATTTTACCGGTCGGACCTACAAGCTATGGTGATTCACCATATCAATCCTTTTCTACCTATGCAGGTAACCCTTATCTTATAGATTTGGATATGCTTTGCAAAAGCGGTCTTTTAAAAAAAGAAGAAATAGAAGATGTAGATTGGTGTGATACAGCCGATTATGTTGACTATGAAAAACTCTTTAACAACAGATTTAAAGTTCTCCGAATAGCTTTTGAAAGATTTAAAAAAGCTAATAACCTCTCGGAATTTATGGAGTTTGAAAAAGAGTCTTATAATTGGCTGCATAATTATGCCCTTTATATGGCTTGTAAATATCATTTCGACCAGAAGGCTTGGACTGAGTGGCCTGATGAAGATATTAAATTCAGAAAAGTTGAGGCTATTGAGCATTACAGTAAAATGTTAGGCGATGATGTGTATTTTTGGAAATTTGTTCAATATACATTTTATTCACAGTTCAAGAAGTTAAAAAATTACGCAAATTCAAAGGGTATTCTTATATTTGGTGATATGCCTATATATGTGGCTATGGACAGCGCAGATACTTGGGCTAATCCCGAAGTATTCTGGCTTGACCAAGACCTTAATCCTGTATGCGTTGCCGGCTGTCCTCCTGATTATTTCTCGGAAACAGGTCAACTTTGGGGTAACCCGCTTTACAGATGGGATTACTTAAAGGAAACAGGTTATAGATGGTGGATTGACAGGGTAAGAAGTGCCGCATCTTTATTTGATGTAACGAGAATAGATCATTTCAGGGCTTTTGACCAATTTTATGCTATTCCATATCCTGCTGAAAATGCCATAAACGGAAGTTGGGTTGATGGTCCTAATATGGACTTCTTCAATGCTATGAAATCTGAACTTGGTGATATTGCTATTATTGCAGAAGATTTAGGTTTACTGACACCTTCAGTTATTAAACTGCTTCAAGACACAGGTTATCCGGGTATGAAAGTTCTTGAATTTGCATTTGATTCCGGTGAGGATAATGACTATCTGCCACATAACTATACTGCCAACAGTGTAGTATATACAGGTACTCACGACAATGACACATTAATGGGCTGGACTGCTACTGCTAAGAAAAAAGATATTGAATATGCTTCTCAATATGCTAACCGCAGAGAAGACGAAGAATTTAATTGGGCTATAATTCGTTTAGCTTATGCAAGCGTTAGTAATCTTGCTATAATTCAAATGCAAGACCTTCTTGGTCTTGGAACTGAGGCAAGAATTAATATACCATCTACTTTGGGTGGAAACTGGGTTTGGAGGATTAAACCAAATGCTTTGACTCCTAAACTCGCAACTAAAATCAGAAATCTAACTAAACTTTACGGAAGGCTGGAAGAAAAACAATGAAAAAAAATTCGTTATTAGATAACCTTATCGCTACTGCTAAAAGTGAATATTGTAAGGAGTTAAATGAGTTATCAGCTCCTGAACTCCATACAGTACTTGGTAAAGCTATTATGGGCGAAATTTCTGACAAATGGGCTGCTTCTAAGGAAAAACACGCAAATAACAGAAGAGCATACTACTTTTCTGCCGAATTTCTTATGGGCAGAATGATGTACAATAATCTCTATTCATTAGGTCTTCTTGATAAAGTCAAGAAAATGCTTGCTGACAAGGGCATAGATATAAATTCATTTGAAGAAATAGACGATGCAGCACTTGGTAATGGTGGTCTTGGTCGTTTAGCCGCTTGTTTTCTTGATTCCGCAGCCACACAAGAAATTCCTCTTGATGGCTATGGTATCCGCTATAAATATGGTCTTTTCAAGCAAAAGATTGAAAACGGCTTCCAAGTAGAAGTAGCCGATGACTGGCAGCAATTTGGTGACCCTTGGTGTATTCGCAGAATCGAAGATGCCGTTGAAGTTAAATTTGCTAATCAGACTGTTAAGGCTGTTCCTTACGATATGGCTATTATTGGCTATGATACGGATAATATAAATACTTTGCGTTTATGGCAGGCTGAGGCTGTTAATGAATTTAATTTCCTTGCATTCAATAACAGCAGTTATGATGAGGCTGTTAAATCTAAAAATGATGCAGAAAATATAACAAAAGTTCTTTATCCTAATGATAATAGTTATGAGGGTAAAATATTAAGATTAAAACAACAATATTTCTTCTGCAGTGCATCATTACAAGATATTATTAAAAGATATAACAAAAAATACGGCAAAGACTATTCTCACTTTGCTGAGCATTGTGCAATACAACTTAATGATACACACCCAGTTGTATCAATTCCGGAACTTATAAGACTTCTTATGCTTGACAATCTTACATTTGAAGAAGCACTTGATATCGCACAAAAAACTTTCTCCTATACAAACCACACTGTTATGGCCGAAGCTCTTGAGAAATGGGACGCTAATCTTATTAGCAGTGTAATTCCGGAGATTTACAAGTTAATCACTTGGATTAACGACAGACTTGTATGGGAACTCGGCATAAAAATCAGAGAGGCTGCATCAGAGGAAGCCAGAAAACTAAATGTTGAGGATATGAAGATTGTAAAAGACGGCAGAGTTCATATGGCAAGACTTGCTATATATGTTTCAAGCTATGTAAATGGCGTTGCTTGGATACACACAGAAATCTTAAAGAATGATGTTCTTAGAGATTGGTATTTGCTTTACCCTGAGCGTTTCCAAAATAAAACAAACGGTATTACCCAAAGAAGATGGCTTGGTCTTTGCAACCCACAACTTTCTAAGCTGATTACTGATGTTATTGGTACAGATGCTTGGATAAAGGATTTAAGACTGCTTTCTCAAATGAACGATAAATTAACAGATGATGTTGTTAAGAAATTTAATAAGATTAAAAGTATTAAAAAGGCTGAACTTGCCGATTATATCGAAAAACACGATGGTGTTAAGCTTGACCCTTCGTTTATTTTTGATATACAGGTTAAGCGTTTACACGAATATAAGCGTCAACTTCTTAACGCATTTTCTATTATTGATATATATTTCCAATTAAAAGACGGAACATTAAAAGATTTCACACCAACTGCGTTTATATTTGGTGCTAAGGCTGCTCCGGGTTATGCTCGTGCCAAGGCTATTATTAAATTAATAAATGAAATAGCTAATCTTGTAAACAATGACCCTGATGTAAATGATAAGCTAAGAGTTGTATTTGTGTCCAACTATTGCGTGTCTTACGCTGAAAGAATTGTTACTGCTGCTGATGTTTCAGAGCAAATTTCAACTGCCGGCACAGAGGCTTCCGGTACAGGTAATATGAAATTTATGCTCAATGGTGCCGTTACACTTGGTACTTATGATGGTGCTAATGTTGAGATTGTAGGCGAAGCAGGCGAAGAAAACAACTATATCTTTGGTGCAAGAGTTGAAGAAATCAACGAATTAAAGAAGAATTATAATCCAAGAGAGATTTACAATTCAAATCCAAGAATTAAGCGTGTACTTGATACACTTGTAAACGGTACATTCAGCGACGGCGGTGCATATGGTGAAGGTAGTTTCTCAGAGTTGTATCACGCTATACTTGATGGTACACATTGGCATCAAGCTGACCACTACTTCTTATTAAGAGATTTACCTGATTACATTGATACAAAGTTAAAAGTAAACTCTGACTATAAAGACCGCATCGCATTTGGCAGAAAGTGTCTGAAAAATACAGCTAATGCCGGTAAATTCTCATCTGACCGTACTATTCTCCAATACGCTACTGAACTCTGGAAGGTTAAATAAATTACTTTACAGCTGCTCATTATTTTAATGATTTTGGATTTCTTTAAGTATAAAATTTCTTAAAAAACCCTCATACTTTTAAAGTATGAGGGTTTTTCTCCCATATAAGACTATTTGGCAGAGCGGCTGTAATCTTCTACTTTCATAAATTCCACCTAAGGAACTATCAGACATTTTATTTAAATTTTTTCTATAAGTATTCCCTCTATCAATTTTAACTTCTATTTTGTTCACTGATTTAGATTTAGCATTTTTTACCGGTTTATAAAAATAAATTATATCCTTTTAAAATATTTAAATATCCTTAATGCTATTAAACCATTTAACATTTATATTGTAATAAATATCTCTATTGCCAAAATAAGGTAATTTGTTCAAAAATGAATTTTTAATGAATTTTTTGTTGACAATATATGTATTTATTGATATAATGGGCTTGAATATATCAATGATATATTCAGGTTGAAATGAGAGATACTTATATAATTTTTTGAGGAGGAAAATTCAGTGACAGATTTAAGAAAAGATAATGATAATAACCAGAACGGTTATAACACAAATTCGTATGGTCAAAATAACTATAATAACAACCCATACGACCAGAATAATTATAATAACAATCAATACGACCAGAATAATTATAATAACAATCAATACGACCAAAATAATTATAATAATAATCAATACGACCAAAATAACTATAATAACACCCCATACAACCAGAACAACTATAATGGAAATGCTTATACAACAAATTCGTATGACTCAAATTATTATAATCAAAATAACTATAATAACACATACAACCAACAGCCATCATTTAATGGCAATTTCCAAAATTCCCATTTTGACGGTTCCGTATTTGATACACTTATACATATGATTGCATCAGGCTTAATGATTACCTTTACTTGTGGTATTGCTACACCTTGGGCAGTTTGTTTCTTATGGACATTCATTATTCAACACATTACCATTGACGGCAGAAGATTGAACTTTGACGGAACAGGGGCACAATTATTCGGAAATTGGATTAAATGGCTTGTACTTACGGTTATTACCTGTGGAATTTATAGTTTCTGGGTATATCCAAGATTATTTGATTGGGTTGCAACCCACACACATTTTATGAACTAATTTAAAAAGATAAAAAATTATACGGTATGGAGAATAATGCTCTGTACCGTTTTCTTTTAATAAAATAATAAGGGTGTGTTTTTATGACTCTTGAAATGGAAAAACGATTTTTAAAAGTGCTAAAAGAAATTTTATTTATATTGCTAATAGGAACGGTGTATTATATATTAAATCGCCTAACGGGCATATCAATACCCTGTATTTTTAAAGAAATAACAGGATTTTATTGTGCAGGCTGCGGAGTTACAAGAATGTGTATAGCAATATTAAAATTCGATTTTTATACAGCTTTTAGAAGTAATATGTTTGTATTTAGTTTATTGCCGTTTATATTTATATATTCGGCAGTAGATATTGTTAAGTATGTAAAGACAGGTAAAACAATACAATCTAAGATTATTAATATTATTATTTTAATTGTCGCAATATTATCAATTATCTTCTGGATATTAAGGAATATAAGTACTTTTAGTTTTTTGCAGCCACAGTAAAAGAGCGGTAAACCGTTATTTTAAACAGTTTACCGCTTTATTTTTTATCGTATAATCTCAGACTTTCATAGCAACAACCGTATTGCTGAAAAAGTCAATCACACCACTTACTATAAATCCTATTCCCAAGAATTTAATAAGCAGCTGTGTTGTTTTAAAAGGATTGAATAACATTACTATTCCATAGGCTAATATAAGAACTGATATTATAATAAATACCCACCAGCCTTGTGCTTTTGCTCTGGCGATTTCTATTGCATTTTGAAGTTTGAATATTCCGCTTAATATAATACCAAAGCTAAGTATTACAACAAGGATATTTGATATTGTAAGTGGTTTATAAAATAGAAACGCACCTATAATTACACAAAGTATTCCACCCGGAAAAACAAATGAGCCTAATGTATCTTTTTTAACTAATGACCTGATTACATTGATTGCACCTACTAATATTAAAAGCGTTGCCGCAATCCTCGAAATCAAGGTCAATGATTTTTCCGACTTCAATAATAGTATAAATCCAACTACAACATAAATTACCGACTGAATAAAAAAAGGTAATTTACTTGCTAATTTTGACATAACATCATATCCTCCTTTTTAATTATGTTATTGATTTTATAAGTCCGCCTTTTTCAATAATATTTTGGATAAACTGCGGAAACGGTTCTGCTTGATATGATTTTCCCGTTGTTATATCTGTAATTAATCCAGTATCGAAGTCAACTTTTACTTCATCACCGTTTTTAATTTCTTTAGCAGCTTCATCACATTCAAGAATTGCAAGACCAATATTTATAGCATTTCTGTAAAATATTCTTGCAAATGTTGATGCTATAACACAAGAAATCCCCGAAGCCTTAATGGCAATAGGTGCGTGTTCTCTTGAAGAACCACAGCCAAAATTTTTTTCGGCAACCATTATATCGCCTTCTTGAACTTTATTTACAAAATCCTTATCAATATCTTCCATACAATGAGCCGCCAATTCTTTATGTGAGGCAGTATTTAAGTATCTTGCAGGGATTATAACATCTGTATCTACATTATCGCCATACTTGTGTACTTTACCTTGTGCTATCATTTTCAAAAACCTCCTATAATTATTATTATACTTTTTCAGGATCAGTAATATAGCCTGTCACTGCACTTGCCGCCGCTACCGCAGGACTTGCAAGATATATTTCTGAATCAATATGTCCCATTCTGCCTACAAAATTACGATTTGTTGTAGAAACAGCCTTTTCGCCTTGTGCGAGTATTCCCATATGGCCGCCTAAGCAAGGACCGCAAGTTGGAGTTGATACAACAGCACCGGCATTAATAAATATATCAAATAATCCCTCGTGCATAGCATCGAGATATATTTTTTGTGTACCAGGAAATATTATACATCTTACTCCCTTAGCTATTTTTTTACCTTCAAGGACTTTTGCAGCTGCTCTTAAATCAGACATTCTGCCATTTGTACAAGAGCCTATTACAACTTGATCAATTTTAATTTCTTTTTCTCCAATATCATCTATTGTTTTTGTATTTTCAGGAAGATGCGGGAATGCAACAGTTGGTCTTAATTCTGATAAATCTATTGTATAAACCTCGTCATATTCTGCGTCATCATCTGCGGCATATTCAACAGGTTCAAACTGGAAACGATTTTTAATATATTCTCTTGTAATATCATCAACAGGGAATATACCGTTTTTAGCACCCGCTTCAATAGCCATATTAGCTATACAAAGTCTGTCGTCCATATTAATATATTGTAAACCGTCACCGCTAAACTCCATTGATTTATATAATGCTCCGTCAACACCGATTTTTCCGATTATATGTAAAATTATATCTTTACCGGATACCCATTTTGACGGCTTGCCTGTCAATACAAATTTGATTGCAGAAGGGACTTTAAACCACGCCTTACCACTAATCATACCGGCTGCCATATCTGTTGAGCCTACACCCGTTGAAAAAGCTCCTAATGCACCGTATGTACAAGTATGTGAATCTGCACCTATTACAAGACTGCCCGGTCCAACAAGACCCTGTTCAGGCAACAATGCGTGTTCGATACCCATCTGACCTACATCAAAGTAATTTTTAATATCATACTTATCGGCAAACTTACGAACCTGTAAACATTGTTGTGCTGCCTTAATATCTTTATTTGGTGTAAAGTGGTCCATTACCATAGCAATTCTTGTATTATCAAATACAGCAGACGCATTACAACCCTCAAATACATTTATTGCCACAGGTGAAGTTACATCGTTACCAAGTACTAAATCCAATTTAGCCTCAATAAGCTGTCCTGCTTTTACTTCATTTAATCCGGAATGTGCCGCAAGAATTTTTTGTGACATAGTCATACCCATAAAACAATACCTCCGATTTTTTTAATAGCTTAATTATAATAATATCACAAATACACATTAATGTAAATATGGGATTTTTCGATATCAAATACTTTAATTAGGAGGAAAATACAAATTTAAAGATACTACTTTATAGTACAACAACATAAGATAGAAATTTATTTTATAAAAAATTATCAAATTTTCGGAATATTAAAATAACTTATATGAGATTTATAATATGATGATATTAAAAGTAGAGTTTTATATTTTCGTTTAATGTCTTATAATGATTTTGCGGATATATCGCATATCTTAATCTGCTATTTTTACTAAATGCCTTTGATTTAAGGTTTGATATAATTGAATAAATTATATTTTATTGCCAATATTAATATTAATAAAATTAAGGAGGTAAGAACGATTTGAAAATATTATTTTATGACGCAACAACATATGATAAAAATTCATTTGATAAAGAATTATGCAATTTTCCGGATATACAAATAACTTATCAGGAAATTGATATTTCTTTAAAAACCGTATCATTGGCAAAAGGTTATGATGCAATCTGTGCTTTTGTAAACTCAGATTTAAGTGCAAATGTTATTGAAGCACTACACGATATTGGCATATCATTAATATTAATGCGTTGTGCGGGATTTAACAATGTCGACCTTGAAACGGCAAAAAAATACAATATTACCGTTTTAAGAGTACCAAGTTATTCACCCGAAGCTGTTGCGGAATTGGCTATGACTTTGGCATTATCGGTCAATAGACATATTCATAAAAGCTATATAAGAGTAAGAGAAAATAATTTCAGTCTTAACGGATTAACGGGTGTAAATTTCTATAAAAAAACTGCCGGTATTATCGGTACAGGCAAAATCGGTTTAGCTATGGCAAGAATATGTAAAGGTTTTGGAATGAATGTTATAGCTTATGATATGTATCCTAATAGAAATATAGATTTTATCGAATATATGCCGCTTGAACAAGTACTTGGCAAAAGCGATTTAATTTCGCTGCATTGTCCCCTGACAAAAGAAACTTATCATTTGATTAACAAAGATACTATTTCTATTATGAAAGATAATGTTGTTTTTGTTAATACATCAAGGGGTGCATTAGTTAAAACCACCGATTTAATTAATGAAATAAGGAATGGTAAATTTTTTGGCGTAGGATTAGATGTCTATGAAGAAGAAGGAAATAATGTTTTTGAAAACAGAGAAGATGAATTACTCGAACATTCCGTTACTGCAAGGTTATTATCATTCCCGAATGTTATAGTAACTTCACATCAAGGCTTTTTAACAAATGAGGCATTACAGGCAATCAGCCAAGTTACTTTAAAAAATGCCATAGATTATAAAAATAATACCATATCTAATGAAAATAGGGTAGTATAATACTACCCTATTATTTAGATTTGAATACAAAATATACTTTGTCCATCTATTATATCATCTCTTTGTACAATCCTTGTTTCGTTAGAAAGGCAAAATGCAGGTCTTACCGAACTTTCATATATTTCATTAAGTCCATTTATACCACCTACTCCAATACTTCCATCATATCCAACAGCTATTAGTGTATTTCCATCGCTAAGGGCAGGTGTTCTTATCATCCACGAGTCCGCCTTACCGTCTTCGTGTAATGCAATTCGATTTTCTATATTTTTAAAATATGACAGTACAGGTCCTTCTTTTACGAGTATATAAGCTAATCCGGAATTAACTTCATTTGCAGATAAAAGAAATATTTTTCTCGAAATAATTTCTGTTTCTTTTTTATGTGTATCTATTGCATTTTTGGTTGTTATCTCAATTTGACTATTAATAATTATATCTTTTAAATCATCTGAAATTCTTTGATAATACACATTATTTAAATATTCATCAATATGGCTATTTTTGTAATACGAGCCATACTCTCCCGAAATATTATAATAAGTAAATTCATTTAGCAAATATTCTCGCAACAATAAACAGTTGCCATTATAATCATTTGTTAAAACTAAATATGGACAATATTTGTCATCTTCTCTTATATAAACTCTATATCCATAATCTTTATTCACATCATACGCTATATCTCCTAAAACCGTAGGAGGCTGATTAATATTATTTTCAATGTTTTCAGATTTATTTTCACACCCACTCATTCCTAAAAAAATCAATAAAATTATTAAAAACAATATTAATTTTTTCATTTTTAAATTTTTTGCCATTTATAGCACTCCCTAATTATTTACAAATTAGTAAATTCTCTTTTTATGACAAGTGTATTTTCATCTTTTAGTATATAATTTTCCGGAATATATCCTCTTACTTTTACCAGTGGGTATATCATTGTATTTCTGCCTGTAATTGTACCGGGATTTAGTACCGCACCACAGCCAACTTCTGTATAATCACCAATTATTGCACCAAATTTTTTTAGATTAGTATTAATTTTATTATTATATGTTTTAATTGTAACATTTGTTTTGTCTGATTTAAGATTTGATGTCAGAGATGATGCACCCATATGTGATTTATACCCAAGTATAGAATCACCAACATAATTAAAATGTGGTGCTTGTGCATTATTAAAAATAATACTGTTTTTAACTTCGGTTGAGTTTCCTACAACAGAGTTCTCACCTATAATCACACTGCCTCTGATAAACGCACAATGTCTTATTTCGGCATTAGGGCATACAATAAGAGGTGCTTGCAAATACGCTGACGGAAAAACGGTTGCTGATTTTGCAATCCAGATACCATCTCCTTTTTTTTCATATTCATTAGGTGATAAGGTTTCTCCCAACTCAATAATAAAGTTATTAATTGACTTTAAAACCTCCCAAGGATATTCAATACCTTCAAAAAGTTTATATGCTATTGTTTGTGTTATATCCAATAAATTACTTGTTTTCATTTTTTGCGACATAAGATAATACCCCCAATTTAAAAAATCTATTCTTTAACAAAAAATGCCCATTCGGTATCGTTAAATTTACCGGCAACAAAATCAATAACTTTATTATCATTCAATGTTATTTCATATATGGAAAATGTATAAGGTTTTTTTGTATCAGGATTAAGAACGATAGCACAACTGCCTGTATTCACCCAGCGATATTTAAAAAGATTGACACCATCTATACAAAATATATCTTTTGATGTTGAACCTATAAACCTATATCTTACCATATAAAATTCACCTCAAATTAAAAGTTTTTTATTTACAAATATATTATCACATATAACAATCTATATGCAAAGGTTTTTGCAACAAATATAATAATATTACAAAATTGTAATCATTATAAAAAATACCTCTAATCGTACATAATTAATTGAAAGTTATTAAATAATATGGTATAATATATACATATTTTGTCGTAAAAGGAGCGGTAATATGCCTGTATTTTTTCCCCTCAAAGACATATCACTCCGTAGTATTTTAAATAATGATAATAATTACAGTCAAAAAATATTTTTATTTTATGATAAAATAACGGAGTATTATTGTAAAACAGAAGATTATATTTCTGCTATACAAATATCTTATAAATTCAGAGATTTTGACCGTATATTTCAGATATTAGAAAAATCAAAGGGTATTTTTATTAATAAAGGAAATTTATATACAATAATAAAATATTTTCTTGAAACACCTATGGAAGTTAAATGTAAATATATGTATACAACATTAAATATATTATATATCATAGTATTATCAGGTGATTACTCTTTGTTTGACCAATTCAGAAATGAACTCTTTGAATATGTTGTCAACAGCAATATGACAATAAACCAAAAAAAGAAAATATTAGGTTATATGGAATTTGAAAGAGTATTTTATGTATACAATAACATAGATATTATGTTTAATTGCTATAAAAAATCGCTCGAACTTCTGGGCGAAAATACCTTTAAAAAATATGACAATATGATAGACTTAATATCGATGACACTTCCTTGTTTTATCTACTCATTTCATAACAGCATTTATAATTTAGATAAAATTATTTATTTTGTTTCGGATAAAATTCCAATATATTATCGTCTTACTAATAATAATAATTTAGGTTTAGAAAATATACTTGCAGCAGAATGGCTTTATTTTAAAGGAAAATTGGTAGAAGCTCGTTTTATGCTGCAAAACGCTCTATTTACCGCAGAACAATATGGCAAAGCATCTGTAATAATATCATCGCTTTTTTTATATACAAGAATTAGTGTACTTTCGGGAAATTATCAGAAAATCGTTGAATATCTTCAAAAAATGAGAAATATTGCCAATGAATACGAATACTCAATATATTCTGTTGCAGTTGATTTTTGTGAGGCACATATATATGGTATTTTGGGACATAATGAATTTATCAAGAATTGGATAATAAACGATATCCAATTCAATAATCTCAAGGTCAATGTTACAAATTGTATAAATTATCTTATCACACACACCAAATGCTTAATAAACGACCATAAATATAATGAGGCACTATTATTTATAGATTTTTTTGTACAGGAACATAAAAATATAAACCGTATTTTTATGGATATATATGCTTATATGTATCGTGCAATTATTTTTAATGCAAAAGGCAATCACAATTTAGCCATTGATAATCTTAAAAAATCTTTGGAACTGGCAATTCCTGACAAAATATATATGGTGTTCTCCGAAAATTATTCTTTTTTAGAAAATTTATTGAGTGAATTGTATTTTGATGATAAATTTTATAAAGATATAGATACTATTATAGATTACGGCGAAAGATTTAATTGGTGGATACAAAGATTTGAACAGGAGAATTTCTACAATAACCAATCTGTTGTATAATACAAATAGCATAAAAAATATTGACAATATAACTTTAATAGTATAATATATATATACTATATAATATATTTATGTTCTTAATTTAAAAACTTCCTCAAAGGAGCGAGTAATTTATGAAAAAGAAAAGTTGTTGTTTTATATTATTAGGTGTTGTTTTGGGAATATTGGCAGTAGCGAGTACCATAACTACAATAGCAATCCTTAAACTTAAAAAGAAAAAGAAAAAAGAAGATGAAGAATTAGAATACTATCTTGATTATTCAATACAATAAAATTGCTTATTTGTATACAAAATATAAATAGGTAAAGTGTGCCCAAATTATTGAACTTACATATAGTAATATTAATCCTATAAAAATAAAGAAAGGCTTTATTCTATAATATTGCCTTTCTTTATTGTATATAGATAATGTGATTGCTTACCATTACAATGGGCGGTTAAGCCCTTGACCGAAAAATTTTTGAAGGTTTTAAGAAAACCTTTTCCAAAAAATTAGCTTTTGTCGCCGGGTTTGGATATTAATGCAAATATATAACCAAAGAATATTGCTGCCGCAACTCCACCGGCACACGCTGTAAATCCACCTGTTAATGCTCCAAGTACACTTTTTTCCCTTACTGCTTCCTCAACTCCCTTTGCAAGTGTATAGCCAAAACCGGATAATGGAACGGTTGCTCCTGCTCCTGCAAATTGCACCAATGGCTCGTATAATCCAACAGCAGTAAGAACCACACCCGCAACCACAAGCGAAACAAGTATTCTCGCAGGCGTCAATTTAGTATAATCTATTAAAAGCTGACAAACTAAACAAATTGCACCGCCTATAACAAATGCCCATAAATAACTCATATATTTAAATACTCCTTTCTTTTTAGTTATTTTTTGCAATGCGGCTTATTTTATACAAATATATAATAATATATTCAATTTTGGAGGGATACTCTTGGAAAAAGCTATTAAAGTATCTTTTGTAGGAATATTGGTAAACCTATTATTGTCAATATTCAAGTTATTAGCAGGTACTATAGGAAAATCAGGTGCAATGGTATCGGATTCCATACATTCTGCGTCTGATGTTATAAGTTCGCTGATAGTGATTATAGGGATAAAATTTGCCCATAAAGATGCCGATAAGGAACACCAATACGGTCACGAAAGAATAGAATGTATTGCTTCTATTGTGTTATCTGCAATATTAGCAGTAGTAGGTTTAGAAATAGGAATTAATGGAATAAAGATAATAATTTTCGGTAATTATTCAGATTTGCAAGTACCTACACTTATAGCATTAATAGCAGCATTAGTATCAATAATTACAAAAGAAATTATGTTTCAATATACTAAAATTGTCGCAAAAAAAATTCATTCCGATGCACTAATGGCAGACGCTTGGCATCATCGTTCTGATGCTTTATCATCAGTAGGAAGTCTTATAGGTATTGGAGGAGCTATGTTAGGATTACCTATACTCGACCCTATTGCAAGTGTTGCCATATCTATATTGATAATAAAAGCAACAATCGAAATATTCTTAGATGCCGTTTCAAAACTTATAGACAAATCCTGCGATTCAGATACAATAAATAAAATGGAACAAAGCGCTATGGAGGTTGAAGGAGTAGAAAATATTGACGATATAAGAACAAGACTTTTTGGAAATAGGATTTATGTTGACATTGAAATATGTGCTGACGGAAGTTTAACGCTTAATGATGCACATTCTATTGCTGAAAATGTTCACCATAAAATTGAAAATGACTTTACAGATGTAAAACATTGTATGGTGCATATCAATCCCATAAACAAATTAAAGGATACTAAAAAAAATCCCTATAACTAAAATAGTTATAGGGATTATCTTAATTATTATAATAAAATTTTATAAATTTCAAATTATAAAAATCACAAGCTATAATATCATCGCTTGATAACTCATTTAGCAATATAAAGTTAGCTCCAACAGCTACTAAATAACCTTCTTTTTCTACCATAGTATCAGTTCCAACTAAAAATTCTACATTTACCCTTCTGCCTATTTGAGAACGAATAAATCCGTTTAAATATTGTATACTTTCATTTGTAACAGGTATTGTTCCGTTAAAAGCATTGCTTATAACTTGATTTCCGTCACTCATATTATTATTCACTGCTCTTTGGGTGGTGGTATTTGGCATTACCGTCATAGTATTACTGTTTCCTGCACCCGCATCTGCCATTGGCGAGGAATTTACAGTTCCAAATGATACATTAGGTATATTGCCTTGAGATTGTGTTGTATTCATCATATTTTGGTGTCCGTTACTACTGCTGTTAGGTATAAAGCCATTTAATGTGCTTAAATGTGTAGGTGTATTGCTCTGGACACAGTTTGGACAATTACTTATGCCATACATTTTACTTATATCCATTGGATTATCCATAATAAAATCCCCCTAAATCAAAAATTCTGATAAAGCATAAATATATTGGTGTTAAAAAGTTTATTAATTAATAATTAAGTATCAGCATATCGCTCTGTCGGAATATAAAAACAATGCTCTCCAATTCTGTTCACAAAAATACCTATACCTCCCGGCGGAAAATATTGCGGACAATTATCGCTGTAAGGATTAAAGAAGAATAAACTATTTCCAATAGCCGCTAATCTATTTCCCTCCAATGCCCAATCGGCTATTTCATAATTTATAGCCTCAGGTACCATATTCCATATATTTTGAGGATTATATTGTCCGGCAACAACATCTTTCATACAAGTAAACTGTCCCATCTGATATATTATATTTCTTATGTTGCCACCGTTACTGACTCGGAAAAATTCTCCGTATGGTACAGTTGTTCTATTCATAACAACAGTTGCAACAGCTCTCATTCCGACCTCTCCCTCACCGCCTGCCTCACACTGCAATAATCGTGCGAAAAGCTCTCTGTCACTCATAGCCATTAATATCACCACCCTGACTTGCTTATCAATTTATTATATGCTATAATATCAGTCGAGGTTACTTTTGATAGGAGAATTTTATATGGAATGGGAATTTATAATTCTTAATGCATTGCAGAATATTCATAAAACTATACTTGATAATATTATGATATTTTTAAGCAATATTGGTGAATACGGAATAGTATGGATTATTTTTTCTTTTGCCTTATTTATAAAAAGAAAATACAGAGCTTGTGCTATACTTGTCATTATCGCACTTTTAATAAATTATATAGAATGTGATATAATTATAAAAAATATCATTCAAAGAGAAAGACCTTGTGTTGTTAATCCTATCGATATGATTGTAAGTATTCCAAAATCCTATTCTTTTCCTTCCGGACATACATCATCAAGTTTTGCCGCATCTACAATTATATTTTTGCATAATAAAAAATTTGGTGTGACAGCACTGATTTTAGCAATATTAATTGCATTTTCAAGAATGTATTTATATGTGCATTTTCCAACAGATATAATAGGCGGAATCGTATTCGGGATATTAAACGCCTTATTAGTATCTTTTTTGTATAATAAATCTATTAAAAATAAATTGGTTCAAAAAACAGGAGATTAAAATTATATGCTGCACATTTATTACGGAGATGGCAAAGGAAAAACAAGTTCTGCCATAGGTTTATCAATACGATATGCCGGTACCAACAAAAAGGTTATGTTTGTACAATTCCTTAAAAATAATAAAAGCAACGAAAGAAAAATTTTAGATATTATTGATAATATATTTTTATATCCCTGTCCTGAAAATGTAAAATTTGTTTTTGATATGACAAATAGAGAAAAGACAGATATTTACCAACAATATAATCATATATTTACGGATAGTTTCAATATTGTTATATCTCAAAATTATGATATGATAGTATTCGATGAACTAAATTGTGTCATTGACAATAATCTTATTGATATAGATATCGTAAAAAGCTATATCTCAGAATATAAAAATAAAAAAGAAATTATATTAACCGGATATGCTTTACCTAATGATTTGGTAAATTTAGCTGATTATATCTCAAATATCCAAAAAGTTAAACACCCTTTCGACAGCGGTATTACTGCCCGATTGGGCGTGGAATATTAAGAAATCCCTCACACATAATTATGTGTGAGGGATTTCTCCATATACTTATATACTTATTTTTTAAGTTTTTTATGTATAGATTTACCCATCAACTTAAATTTTCCGAAAGCTGATTTTATAATGCCATTTCTCTTTTTAGTTTTATGATTAAATTCAATTTCAATTGGTTTTGCATTATTTGAGCCGTCTGTCGGCAAACCTTTACTTTCGAGTTGTCTGTTTACTACCCTGCCCGTCAGCAAATATATTATAGCGAATATTGGCAAACTCACTATCATTCCAACAATGCCAAACATTCCGCCGCCCACAATACAGCTTACTACAACCCAGAAACCTGATACACCCATAGAATCACCAAGAATTAATGGTTGTAAAATATTTGCATCCATCTGCTGCAAAATAAATATAAATACAACAAACCATATAGCTTGAATAGGGTCAACCATCAGTAATATAAATGCACTCGGAATTGCTCCTATAAAAGGTCCAAAGAATGGTATAAAATTAGTTACACCCACTATAACTCCTATAAGTACATAATAATCCATTCCTAAAATTTTCATACCTAAAAAGCACAAAATACCTACAATTATAGAATCCAATGCTTTACCGACCATATATTTTCCGAATATAGTATTTGTTATAGTACCAACTTTTTTAAGTCTGTATGCGTTTTTGCTTGAAAATACAGCGTCTATTATTTTCTTTAAATGTCTTATGAGTTCTTCTTTGCTTATAATAAAATATACTGAAACAAATATACCCAATACCCAGTTATATATCTGACCACCTATTGATTTTGTTATTCCTACAATATGCGGAGATATTTTGGAAACAAGATTTGCTATATCTTCGGTTGAGAATTTTTGGAAAAATTCCTGTACTTTTTCGGTTACTTCATCTTGCGTAATAGGGTCTAACTTCAATTTTATCATAATGTCACTGACCCACCCCATTAATGAGTCTACATAAGATTGAAAATTATTGATAAAGGTATTTACACTATCCACGATTTGAGGTGCTAAGCTGCTTATCAAAAATACTATTAACCCGCCAACCACTAAGTACGAAAATATCAATGATAGTGGCATTCTAAGTTTAGACATTCTTGAGCCTTCCTTACCAAAATCGGGCATAATTTTCGCCATAAGAAATTTAAATGGAAAATTCACAACATATGCTATTATAAATCCATAAATTACAGGCATAGTAACACTTATTACCTTATCCAGAAATCCCCATATATAACCCAGATTGCTTATTACTAAAAGCAAAAATACCGCATAGGTTATATAAATCAGACCATTTTTTAAACCTCTGTTCATTTTAAGAAGTCACTTCCTACTTAACTCAAAAAATCTCTAATATATTATACTAAATATAGACACACTAATCAATAAATTTATAAAATAATATATAAATTTCTTTTATGTTATAGTTTTCAACACCGATGTAAAAAAATGTTGATAACCTAATATAAATCAAAACAATGTCATTTGGCTGCTTTCCGGCAAATCTTTAAGAGAACCCATTTCTCTTAAGGTTTCGATAACGGCACTTGAAACACCGCTTCTTATCTGCAAATCCTCGATTGACATATATTCGCCTTTAAGACTTGCTTCGTATAAACTTTTTGCAGCCGCCTCGCCGACACCGGCCAATGATGAAAATGGCAAACGAATTTTTCCATTCTCCACAAGAAATTTATATGAATGTGATTTATAAATATCAATAGGTAAAAAACTAATATTTCTTGCGAGCATTTCATTTATAATTTGCAGCATAGCAAGGGAGGATTTTTCCTTTGCGGTTATCGTATTGCCCTTCATTTTAAACTCATTAATTTTTGCGACAACAGCACTTTTTCCTTTTAATGATACAACAACATCTAAATCTTCACTTCGTACGGTCAGATATGCGGCATAATATTCAATAGGTCTATGTACCTTATACCAGCCATATCTCAAAGTAGAAATCATATATGCGGCTGCGTGTGCCTTAGGAAACATATATTTAATCTTCATACAAGAATCTATATACCATTGTGGAACATTATGTTCTTTCATAGCATTGATATGTTCTTGTGTCAAAAGTTTTGTAGCTTTGCCTTTTCTTACAATCTCCATAATTTTAAATGCCATACCCGGTTCAAGTCCCTTGTATATAAGGTAGGTCATAATACTATCTCTTGTTCCGATAACCTCCGAAATTGTACAAACTTTGTCTTTAATTAAATCGGCAGCATTACCAATCCATACATCAGTACCGTGTGAAAGTCCCGAAACCTGCAATAAATCAGAGAATGTTTTTGGTTGTGTATCAATAAGCATTTGTCTAACAAAATCCGTTCCAACTTCCGGTAATGAAAATGTACCTGTTTGTGAACCAATATCTTCGGGGGTTACACCCAATGCCTTAGTAGATGTAAACAATGATATAACATCTTTATCATTCATTGGAACATCCATAACACTAATTCCCGTATATTCTTCGAGATAACGATACACTGTCGGAGAATCGTGTCCTAACTCATCAAGTTTACAAATCGTATCGTGAATTGAATGGAAATCAAAATGTGTTGTAATATTATCTGAATTCATATCATTAGCCGGTTTTTGTATAGGACAAAAATCATATATTTCATTTGTTCTTGGCACTACAACCATACCTCCCGGGTGTTGTCCCGTAGTCCTCTTAACACCTATACAGCCGTTTGCCAATCTTAACTCCTCTGCTCTTGGAAGAGTAATTCCATTTGTTTCCTCATATTTTTTAACATAGCCTATCGCCATTTTGTCAGCAACTGTTCCTATTGTACCAGCTTTGAATACATTTTCTTTACCGAATAAAGTTTCTGTATATCTGTGTGATCTGCTTTGATATTCGCCCGAAAAATTCAGGTCAATATCCGGTGTTTTATCACCATTAAATCCCAAGAATGTTTCAAACGGTATATCGTGACCGTCTTGCTTATAAATAGTATTACATTTTGGGCATCTTTTTTCGGGCAAATCAAATCCCGAACCGATACTGCCATCTGTAAAAAATTCACTGTGTCTGCATTTCGGATTAGGACATATATAATGTGGAACTAATGGATTTACCTCTGAAATTCCGGCCATTGTAGCCACAAAAGATGAACCGACAGAGCCTCTTGAACCTACTAAATATCCGTGTTCAACAGAATCTGCAACAAGCAGTTGAGCAGTCATATACAATATAGAAAACCCATTATTAATAATAGAATTAAGTTCTTTTTCAATTCTGTCCTTAACAATCTTAGGTAAAGGGTCACCATAAATTTCCCTTGCCTTTGACCAAGTGATGTTTGATAATTTTTCGGGAGCGCCCTCAATGTGAGGCGGAAAGTTTCCCTTTGGAATAGGACGAATTTTCTCTATCATATCAGCAATTTTATTTGTATTTGTAACAACAACTTCATACGCTTTTTCTTTGCCAAGATACTCAAATTCTTTCAGCATTTCGGCGGTTGTTCTGAAATAAAGCGGAGCTTGATTATTAGCGTCCGGAAATCCTTTTGAGGTCATAAGAATTTTTCTATATTCACTATCCTGTGGATCTATAAAATGTACATCACAAGTTGCTACAACAGGGATTTTCAATTCATCGGCAAGTTTTATGATAGTACGGTTAAATTCGTGTAATTGTTCGACATTTTCTACTTTTCCTTCTCTAATCATAAACATATTATTTCCGTCCGGCTGTATCTCCAAGTAGTCATAAAATGACGCAATTTTCATTAAATCGTCCCAATCTCTGCCGTTTAAAATCGCCTGATATAATTCACCGGCCTCACAGGCACTTCCTATAATCAAACCTTCCCTATGCTCCTCCAATACTGAGTGAGGGATACGGGGATTTTTTTTATAATATTCAATATGAGATTTTGAAATTAACTTATAAAGATTTTTAAGACCCGTAAGATTTTTAACCAATATAATTTGGTGATATGGCTTTAATGACTTATAATTATTCTCAACAACTGCATTTATATCCTTAATATTTTCTATATTATTATCATTTTTTAATCTATCCAATATTTTTTGATATATTAAGGCTAACATCATAGCATCGTCTACTGCCCTGTGGTGATTAAAATCACCTAATTTTAAAAACTTTGCGATACTATCAAGTGTATGTTTTTTAATAGAGGTAAAAATTGCTCTTGATATTGCCAGAGTATCAATATAAGTATATGGAAAATCTATACCGCAACGCTCTGCACATTTACGCATAAATGATATATCAAAGGACGCATTATGTGCAACTAAAACGGCATTATTTCCACAAAAATCCATAAATTTTCTTAATGCTTCATTTTCAAGAGGTGCATCTGCGACCATATCATCACTTATACCCGTTAATTTAGTTATATTTTCCGGAATATGTTTTTGAGGATTAACGAATATTCCAAACTTATCTTTTATTTCACCATTTATAATTCTGACAGCACCTATTTCGGTTATCCTTTCATTATTAGCATTCAAACCTGTTGTTTCTATATCAAAACAAATAAATTCACCATCAAGCGACATTTCAAAATTTCCTTCTACACCTGACGGCTGACTTAAATAGTATGCTTCCATACCATAGATAACTTTGAAATCTTCATTTTCTTTATTTACTTCTTCGCAGGCATTCATAGCGTCAGGAAAAGCCTGTGCTACTCCGTGGTCTGTAATGGCTATTGCTTTATGTCCCCATTTAGCAGCTCTTTTTACTAAATCTCCCGCACTTGTCACACCGTCCATTGTTGACATATTTGTATGCAAATGCAATTCTACTCGTTTAATTTCTGCATTGTCAACAACCTTAACTTTTTCTACTGTACTTATATTCTTTGCTTTAAAAATCATATCTTTAGCATATGTATCAAATTCAAGTTCACCTTTTACAAGCACACAAGTACCTTTTTTCAAATTAGAGATATTTTCTGTTTTTTCGCATAAATCAAAAACCTTAACATTAACTGAACTTGTATAATCTGTAATTAATAAATTTATAATTTTTCGTTTACCGTCTTTTATTACACGCTCATCTATGGAGAAAATTTCGCCCCATATATTAACGACTCCACTTTCTTGTGTTATATCTTTAATTTTAGAAACATTTCCTCTTATTTGCGAACTGTATATTGGTTTAGCCGTTGACATAACAATATTAGGATAATAATAATCCCCCTCTCTTACTTCAATAGAGGTAACGGAATTATTAACAATTGATTTTGTTATATTTTCAGATTTTTTACTGTGTAGTTCATCTTTTCGTACATCAGTTTTCATCATATCCTGATAATCTGATATTTCTTTTATAACTTTATCACGATTTAATTTTTCTTTTTCAATATCATAATTATTTATATAGACTGCACTTTCGCTATCGGTATGTAGTACACCATCAAATTTTATATTAAGAGCAATATCAAATTCTTGTTTTATTATATTATATATTTCTTTATCAATATTTTTATTTTTAAGGAAATCAAGTCCACCGTGCTTTAAATTTATTATTAAATCATTATTATCTAAAACGGCGTTTGCATTATCAAAAAATCCATTTAATGTTGCATTATCTCTTTTTAGCTGCATTACTAAATCCTGAAAGTAATCAGCCTTAAAAATTTCCTTTGGAAATTTAGGTTTTATCAGGACCTTAGAAAGAAAAAAATCGGAGGATTTAAGGAGTTTTTCTGCATAGAAAAATTTAGGTCGTTCCACTAATTTTGGAAAAACCATATATAATTCTAATGTTCTGTTAATTTCGTCCAACTTAGCCTTTACGACCTCAGCGTTTAAAATATCCTTATCCGGTTGTTTTTCGGTTATAAACTCACCAAAAATATCCTTAAAACTACTCAATCCTAATCTTCCTTTTCACAAATATTGGTGGAGCTTCACTCCACGAAGGCTCTGCCCTCGACCCGTTAAGAGAACTTTTTGAAAAAAGTTCTCTTAAAACTCTCAAAAACTTTTAACTTTTCTAAAACAAAAGTTTTCGGTCAAGCCTTTTTCAAAAGGCTTGCGGGTTTAAGGGCGGAGCCCTTATGGGGTGTGGGGCGATGCCCCACCACTACCTCTGGGCAACAAGACAAATCTAATATTAAAGTTTATCAATTTCTTTCATAAGTTCTTCAACGGCTTCTTCTTCCGGAACTTTACGCAGGATTTCACCCTTTTTAAAAATCAAACATTGACCAACACCGCCTGCTATACCAATATCCGCCTCCTTTGCCTCACCGGGCCCGTTTACTACACAACCCATTATAGCTACTTTAATATTTTTATTGCAATCGGCAAGTTTTTTCTCAACGGTGTTTGCAAGCGAAATCAAATCAATTCTCGTTCTTCCGCAAGTAGGACAAGATACAAATTCTACACTGTTCTTACTATATAATCCTAATGCTTTTAAAATATCCCTACCGGCATAAACTTCTTTTATAGGGTCTGCCGTTAGTGACACTCTTATTGTATCGCCAATACCATCAGATAGTAATGTTCCTATACCTATGGAGGATTTTATAAGTCCCATTCTTTCAGTACCGGCTTCAGTTACACCCAAGTGTAAAGGATAATTACATTTTTGATTGGCAAGTCTGTATGCTTTTATCATACTATTTACGGTTGATGATTTCATTGACAATACTATGTCGTCAAAATCAAATTTTTCAAGTAATGATGCGTGATATAAGGCACTTTCACATAATGCTTCGGGTGTGGGGCTGCCATATTTTGCAAGAATTTCTTTTTCCAAAGAGCCTGAATTTACGCCTATTCTTATGGGAATATTCTTACTTTTACAGGCATCAGCGACTTGTTTTACTCTGTCGTCACTGCCGATATTTCCCGGGTTTATTCTTATTTTATCAATACCGGCATATACAGACTCTATCGCAAGACGATAATCAAAATGTATATCTGCTACTATTGGAATATTAACTTTTTCCTTGATAGCATATATCAGTTTTACAGCGTCCATATTCGGAATTGCTATACGAATAATATCGCAGCCAGCCTTTTCCAATTCTACGGCTTGTTTAACACTGTTTTCAATGTCCGTGGAAGGAATATTTAACATAGATTGAATAGAAATATCTGCACCACCGCCTATTTTGACATTTCCGGCCATAACAAATTTACTTTTACTGCCCATATATAATTATCCTCCTAATCCAGAACCAGTGAATAATCTTAAAATATCACTGAATGCAACCACTAACATAAATAACATTAATAAAGCCATACCGCCGGCGTGAACCCAACCCTCATATTTAGGATTAATAGGTTTTCTTCTTATAGCTTCTATTATAAGGAATACAAGTCTGCCGCCGTCAAGTGCAGGTATTGGCAATAGATTAAATATACCAAGATTTACCGTTATTATCATCATTATCATTAGTATGTTATTAAAGCCGTCAAGAAAACTCGATTTTAACCCTTCTGACGCAACCTGAGAAATTGCCGAAGTCATTCCTATCGGGCCGGATATTTCATTAAATCCAAACCTACCTGTTACAAGACCAACAAGTGAATACCATACCATTCTTATAGTAGATACCGTTGATTTTGCGGTTTCAGTAATAACCGTTCCGACATTTTTTTCAACGGCATTAACATAAAAGTCATATACAAGTATTTTTGTACCATCATTATTTTCTTTATAATTCATTTGGATTTTGCCAAGATTAAGTTTTTCTCCGTTTCTTATTACAATAATTTCCGGTGTAAAAGGTTCTTTAACCATAGCCATAGCAAAAGATAAATCATTAACGGTACTGATTTTGTATCCATCAAGAGAAACTATTTTATCACCAAGCTGTAATCCGCCCTTTTCGGTATATGAATTTTCAGCAAATTGTGCTATTGTTGTTGAGGCATAATAAGGCTCTTGAACTTGAATTATTAACATCATAATAAAACCAAGGATAATATTCATTATAGCACCGGCTGCAACAATAATTATTTTTTTCCAAACTTTTGCTTTATTAAAAGCACGAGGATTATCGCTTTCCTCGTCTTCACCCTCCATAGCACAAAAACCGCCTATTGGCAACAATCTTAGAGAATACGTTGTTTCACCCTTTTTTAATTTTATAATTTTAGGACCCATACCGAGGGCAAATTCATTTACTTGTACTCCGGATTTTTTAGCACAAATAAAGTGTCCGAATTCGTGTATAAATATTATAAGTTCAAATAATAAAACAGCTATTATGCCCAATGCTATACCCTGCAAAATATTAATAATAATCAACTCCATTCAAATAATACAATAATGCAAAACACAACTTTTTAATTGTGTTTTGCAAAATATTGATAATTCTTATTTTACCTGTGACAATACAAATTCCCTTGCCTCTTTGTCAGCCTGTAATACATCATCAAGACAGGTAATATTTTTATTTTCTTTACTATTCATAGTTTTTGTGACAAGTTCGCCAATATCCAAAAAAGATATTTTATTATTAAGAAATAACTCTACTGCCTGTTCATTAGCACCGTTTACGACAGCCGGAATAATTCCTCCACACTTAATTGCATTTATACAGGCGGTTATACACTTAAAAGTTTTATAATCCGGCTCATAAAATGACAATTTTCCTATTTCTGCCAAATTGAGTTGTTTAACAGGGGAATTATATCTTTCCGGATAAGTTATAGCATATTGTATAGGTATTCTCATATCCGGAACACCCAACTGTGCAATTACGGAATTATCATCATACTCTATAAGTGAATGAATAATACTTTCCCTATGTATAACAACATCTATTTTATCAACAGGCATATTAAATAGCCAAGATGCTTCTATAATTTCAAGGCCCTTATTCATAAGTGTTGCACTGTCAACAGTAATTTTCGCACCCATATTCCAATTAGGGTGTTTTAATGCTTGTTCGGGAGTAATATTTTTTAAATCATCTATGGTTTTTCCGAAAAATGCACCGCCTGATGCCGTTAAAATAAGTCTTTTTAACGCCTTATTAGTAGGCTGACCTTGCAGACATTGAAATATAGCGGAATGTTCGCTGTCAACAGGATATATATTAACACCCTTTTTCTTAGCGAGAGCCATAACAAGACTTCCACCGGCTACAAGAGTTTCCTTATTGGCAAGTGCAATATCCTTTCCGTATTCTATTGCCGTCAAGGTTGGTTTAAGTCCAACCATACCAACAACAGAATTGAGTACAAGTTCTGCCTGTGGCAAACTTGCCACCTCGCAAAGTCCGTCCAAACCGGATACAACTTTGATATTTGTATCTTTTAATTTTTGTTTTAGAATTAAGGCACTGTTTTCGTCATACATAGCCACCATATATGGGGAAAATTCTCTCGCCTGTTTTTCTGCCAAATCCACATTTTTATTTGCTGTAAGCCCGACAATTTCAAGATTTAACTTTCTTACCACATCTAATGATTGTGTACCGATTGAACCTGTCGAACCCAATAAAGAAATTTTATGTTTCAATTTCAACACCCGTTTCGTTGAAAAAATTAATTTTTTTAACTAATTACAAAGGAAATCATTGGCAAATATTTAGAACATATTGCAACAAATGGTGCTACAAATACTACGCTGTCAAATCTGTCTAATATTCCACCGTGACCGGGTATAATTTTTCCAAAATCTTTTAAATTATTGCCTCTTTTGATAAGTGAAAAACTTAAATCGCCCAAGATTGATATGCCTGCACCAAATAGACCTATTATTGCGAGATTTATATAATTGACGGCAACGCCATTATCAAAAAAGAACTTTTCAAAAATAAAACCGGTAAAGCAAATCATTAATGCACATATTATAACGCCGCCAACAGCACCTTCGATTGTCTTTTTAGGGCTGATTTTAGGAGAAAGTTTATGTTTACCTAAAAATACACCTACAAAATAAGCTCCTGCGTCTGCCAGCCAAGGTAATGCAAGTGCCACAACAACATAAAATACTCCGTGAGATAAATCTGTATCTCTCATAGATATTATTGAGGAAAATCCATAAGTTATTATAGTAGTCATACTATAACTGTATGCCATATCTTTAAACATTACCTTTTCATACATCAAAATCATTGACGCAAGCATTATTGCTGTGTAGCCATACCATAATTCAAGTTGAATATTACAGCCTAATGTAATCGGTACAATTCCTGCATATAATATACTTGGTATTGATAACGGCAAAACTTTCAGTTTACCTATTGCTGATATATATTCATATACGCCAAATGCAGAAACAAGCATAAAAAATATATTTATTATAATCGGATATTTAACACTAAATATAAGCATAAGTATCATAAGAGGAATTGAAACCACTGCTGATAATATTCTTATTAACATTGAATTACACTCCTCCAAATCGTCTGTTACGACTATTATATTCTAATATTGCTCTGTCTATATCATCAGTTGAATAATCAGGCCATAAAATATTATCAATAACATACTCTGCATATGCGGATTGATATAAAAGAAAATTAGAAATTCTATATTCCCCGCTTGGCCTTATAATTAAATCGGGGTCGGGCTGACCTGCCGTATATAAATAATCTGATACTAATTTTTCATTAATATCATCTATTTTCAATTCTCCATTGCATACTTTTTCGGAAATATTTTTAATAGCTCGAACTATTTCGCTTCTGCTGCCATAATTCATAGCGATATTTAATACCATACCTGGTCTATTTTTAGATACTTCTTCTGTATCCATTATAAGCTGCTGCAATTCGCTGTTAAAAGCTGTTGTATCCCCAATAAATTTAATTTTGATATCATCTTCAAGGAAATCGGTTAATGCTTCTTGTAAATATTGCTTAAACAATTTCATCAAAGCAGTTACTTCTTCTTGTGGACGCTTCCAATTTTCAGTAGAGAACGCATATACGGTAAGATATTTAACACCGATTTTACTGCAATATCTTGTAATTGTACGAAAATTTTTTGCACCGACTGTATGACCCGCTGTTCTTGGCAGACCTCTTTTTTTTGCCCATCGACCGTTCCCGTCCATTATAATTCCTATATGAACGGGAATAATTAAATTATTATCTATTTCTTTTTTTTTCTGAAATAATCCCATACATTCTCCTTGTAAATGAGGAATTTTTTTATATTTCCATTATTTGTTTTTGCTTAGCAGATGTATCAGCATCTATTTGTTTTATATACTTATCTGTAATATCCTGGGCTTTTTTTTCTGCCTGTTTAACATCGTCCTCAGTCAGCTCGCCGTTTTTCTTCATTTGCTTAAACTTATCCATAATATCTCGTCTTATAGAACGAATAGCGACCTTTGCATCTTCGCCCATTTTAGCGACTTCCTTAACGATTTCCTTTCTTCTATCCTCTGTGAGAGGAGGGAAAATCATTCTTATAACCTTACCGTCAGACTGTGGATTAATACCAATATCTGATGTCTGAATAGCTTTTTCAATACTTCTTACAACAGATGCGTCCCAAGGCTGAATAACGAGCGTTCTCGCTTCGGATACAGACACAGCAGCTAATTGATTAATAGATGTTGGTGTACCATAATAATCAACTTTAACTTTATCAAGTACAGCAGGGTTAGCTCTGCCTGCCCTTATAGCAGCAAATTCACTATTGAGATGTTCAACTGCTTTTATCATTCTATCTTCATTACTTTTTAATACTTGTTTCATAAATCAATACCTCCAATATACTAATTAATTTTTATCCTTTGTTACGAATGTACCAACATCTTCACCGCAAACGGCTCTTACAATATTTTCAGGATCTTCGAGGCTAAATACCAATATAGGAATGTTACAATCTTTACATAGTGAAGCGGCTGTTCCGTCCATAACTCTTAAATCTTGGCTAAGAATTTCGGTAAATGATACATTATCATATTTTTTAGCATCCGGATTTTGTTTAGGGTCGCTGTCGTAAACCCCGTCAACCATAGTAGCTTTAAGAATAATTTCAGCATCAATTTCAGCAGCTCTCAATGACGCTGCTGTATCTGTTGAAAAGAAAGGATTACCCGTACCACAACCGAATACTACAACTCTGCCTTTTTCGAGATGTCTTACAGCACGATTTCTGATATACGGTTCAGCGACGGCCTGCATTGAAATAGCGGTTTGCACTCTTACATCTAATCCTAATTGTTCAAGTACATCGGCGACACTTAAAGCGTTCATTACAGTAGCAAGCATACCGATGTGGTCGGCTCTTGTTCTATCCATATTACCGTTTTGTCTGCCACGCCAAAAATTTCCTCCGCCAACAACAATTGCCACTTGCACACCTAAGTCTGCACATTTTTTTATAGCCTTGCAGTATGACATAACCGTATCAAAATTAATGCCGTGTTTATCGTCACCAGCAAGTGACTCTCCGCTTAATTTCAATAAAATTCTTTTATACTTTGGCTTCATTGTAAAAATTCCTCCTAAAATCTATTTAAAAAAGTACATCACTATCATTACATATTTTACATTAAATATTTAATATTGTAAAGCGTTTTATGGTAATCATACTGAAAACAATTTTATTTTAAGGTGTCAAAAGCCATAATATATTGACATTGCTTATATAAGCAATGTCAATAAAACAAAAAATAAATTTATAAAAAAATCCGATATAAATTACAGTAGGAAGTTGTTCACATTCCTTCACACATAATGACAACTTTTACCGTTTTAAATATAATCTTCCAGTCTGTAAGAAAACCTCTGTCTTTTATGTATTTTATATCCATATCCACCCATTCATTAAATACTATATTATTACGCTGCGGTTGAATTTGCCAGTAGCAGGTAAGGCCGGGTTTTACATACAATCTCTGAGAGTCATACTCATCATACTGTTCAACTTCTCTTGGGAGGGGAGGCCGTGGTCCTACTATTGACATATCACCTTTGAGAACATTAAAAAGCTGCATAAGTTCGTCCAAACCACATTTACGAATAAAATGTCCTACCCTTGTAATTCTCGGGTCATTATCTATTTTAAATACAGGTCCGTCCATTTCATTTTGTTTAAGCAGTTCCTGTAACTTATCTTCCGCACCGGGAATCATAGTTCTGAATTTATAGAGCGTAAATTCACGATTATTTAATCCAACACGCTTTTGTTTAAAAATGGGCGAAGCTCCCGGACTGTCTATATATATTATAATAGCCAAAATCAACATTGGAACAGCCAAAACAATCAACGCAAATACAGAATAAAATATATCTTGCATACGCTTAAAAAAGCGGTATATTGGTTTTTCTTTTAAGACTTTATTTTTATCGAGTGTGGGTTTTCGAGTTTCTGTTTTCACAAACATATCAAGTCTATCATATGAAATCTTTGTAGAATTTTCCTAAGTAATAACTAAAAATACTACATTAGAAAGCTTACTGTTCATTTAAATCTCCATTTTAATTTTTTATATATCAGCATTTTATTACATAATAATACCAATGTCAAGTCTTTGAATTAACAGTGATATACAAATTTTTCAAATATATGCAACAAAATTATGCCATATACACAATATGTATATATGGCATAATATATCAAATATTATTTCTTTTTAGCAGATAAACAAATCCAGCCTTTTTCTTCTTTTTGGGAAATTATATCAAACTTATCTTGTATCGCAAAAAGCACATCTTGTAAACGAGTATCAATAATACCACTCATAATATATATGCTATCATCATTCATAAAATTACCAATACTGCCGGATAAATCTATTATAGCATCAGCAACAATATTTGCAGTGATAATATCAAATTTTCCTTGAATTTTATCAGTCAGATTTCCGTTAACAGCGGTATATTTGTCCTTAACATTATTTCGGTCGGCATTTTCGACAGATGCTTTTACAGCCAATTCGTCAATATCGACCCCAACAGCAGATTTTGCACCAAGCAATAATCCTGCAACAGATAAAATTCCACTGCCACAGCCGACATCAAGCATTGCAGCTCCATCTTTAACATATTCTTCAAGAGCTTCAAGACATAATCTTGTTGTTTCGTGTGTACCCGTACCAAATGCTAAACCCGGTTCAAGATTGATAACTTTTCTGTTTTCAGAATTATCATAATCATTTTCCCATATAGGTCTTATTAACAATTTATTGCCAACATTAATAGGTTTAAAATATTTTTTCCAATTTTCAAGCCAATCATTCGGGTTACAGCCCTGACATTCTATTTCAAAAGGTATATTTTCTGCGATATATCTTTCTCTCAAAAAAGCTATTGCCTCATTGGGATTTTCTTCGGGGCTGATATAGATATGTACCTTACCGACACTTCTATCCATAGCGAGTAGACTTTCGTCTATAAGGTCGATTTTAGCTATATTATGGACATCATCTTCAAGATTTGAGTAATCCTCTATATAAATACCATACGGCACAGTCATATTTGCAATATCTCCGACTCTATCTATATCCTTGCAAGCAACAGTGACGACAATCTCTGTCCAATTCATATCCATAATTATTTATCTCCCAAAATATCTTTTAGTTTTTCAAAGAAATTTTTTCTTTTAAAGTAATTTTTTTCTGTGGCACATTCGTCAAATTCTTTTAGAATTTCCTTTTGCCTTGGCGAAAGATTTTTTGGAACTTCAATAGTAACTTTTACAAATTGGTCGCCCCTGCCTCTGCCTCTTAGATGCTGAATACCTTTACCTTTCAGCTTAAATATATCACCGGGTTGTGTACCTTCGTGTACAGAATAGCTAACTTTTCCGTCAAGAGTAGGCACAATAACCTCCGCACCAAGTGCAGCTTGTGCAAATGTTAAAGGCAATTCACACCATACATCATCTTCTCTGCGTTCATAAATAGGGTGTGGTCTGACATTTATAAGAACGTGCAAATCGCCATAAGGTCCACCATTTGAACCAACATTACCGTGACCGGATACATTTAAAATCATATCATTGTCAATACCTGCCGGAATCGTAACATCAACAGTTTTTCTGATACGAACACTGCCATTACCCCCGCAATTACGACAAGGCTTTTCGATAATTTTACCTTTACCACGGCATTTATCGCAATTTCTTTGAGTTTGCATAACACCAAAAGGTGTCCTTTGACTTACCTTAACCTGACCCGAACCATTACAAACAGGACAAGTCTTAGGAGATGTACCCTTTTCTGCACCTGTACCATTACAATCTTTGCAGCCTTCAACACAATAATATTCAACTTTTTTCTTACAGCCTTTTGCTGCTTCTTCAAAATCTATATTAATAGTTGTTTCGGTATCTGAACCTTTTCGAGGTGCGTTATTATTTACACGACTTCTTCCTCCGTTGGCAAATCCGCCGAAAAAGCTGTTAAATATATCATTTATATCGAAATCCTGACCATAGAAGCCACCAGTACCGGCTCCCGCACCATAATTCGGGTCAACACCTGCGTGACCAAATTGGTCATATCTTGCTCTTTTTTCCTTATCTGATAAAACTTCATTAGCCTCATTCAATTCTTTGAACTTGCGTTCAGCTTCTTCCTTATTATCCGGATTAAGGTCTGGGTGATACTGTCTTGCCAATTTTCTGTAAGCCCTTTTAATTTCATCATCTGTTGCATTTTTGGAAACACCCATTACCTCGTAGTAATCCCTTTTTTCCTCAGCCAAAAAATCAACTCCCCTTATATCTCTCAAAAAATTTATAAATCAAAAAGAGGAAAAGGGGAATTTTTTAAGGTTGTTCATACTTTAAAAAACTACCCTGAATTGTTCCCTTTTTCCTATTTTACTTTCTTGAACTCTGTATTATTATATCAAACCGAGGTTTGATTATTATTTTTTATTGCAATAATAATTAATTATTGTCATCAACATCTTTGTAATCGGCATTATAAACATTTCCGTTACCGTCATTGTTACCCTGATTATAGCCATTATTAGCTGATTGAGCATTTTGGTCTTGTTGAGGAGCAGCAGCCTGATACATTCTTGTTGTTATTTCATAAACTTTCTTTTGCAAATCTTCCTTAGCATTATTTATAGCGTCTGTACCTCCTGATGTCATAGCATTCTTTACGGCATCAATTTTAGCATTAAGTTCTGATTTTTCGCTGTCTGTCAACTTATCTCCGTTTTCACTGATTAATTTTTCAGCAGCGAAGCATAAACTTTCAGCTTCATTTTTACTGTCAACTTCTGCCTTTCTCTTTTCGTCTTCGGCGGCATATTGTTCAGCCTCTTTAACAGCCTTTTCAATATCTTCCTTGCTCATATTTGTACCTGATGTGATTGTAATATGCTGCTCTTTACCTGTACCCAAATCCTTAGCAGAAACATTTACGATACCATTAGCATCTATATCAAATGTTACTTCAATTTGAGGAACACCCTGTGGAGCAGGTGCAATACCATCGAGTTTGAAAAGACCAAGTTGTTTATTATCTCTTGCAAATTGGCGTTCACCTTGCAATACATTAACCTCAACTTGTGTTTGATTGTTGGCAGCAGTTGAGAAAATCTGGCTCTTTTTAGTAGGAATAGTAGTATTTCTGTCAATAATTCTTGTCATTATACCGCCCTTTGTTTCAACACCAAGTGAAAGCGGTGTGACATCAAGCAAAAGTAAACCTTGAACTTCGCCGCCAAGAACACCGGCTTGAATAGCAGCACCAATAGCAACACATTCATCAGGATTGATACCCTTAAATGGTTCTTTGTGTATTAAATTCTTAACAGCCTCTTGAACGGCAGGAATTCTTGACGAACCACCAACCATAAGAACTTTATCAATATCATTTATAGAAAGACCTGAATCTTCGAGAGCCTGACGGACAGGACCCATAGTTTTTTCTACGAGGTCAGATGTAAGTTCGTTAAATTTAGCTCTTGTGAGAGTTAAATCCATATGTTTAGGACCTGTTGCATTTACTGAGATATACGGAATATTTATAGATGATGAAGTAACCCCTGAAAGCTCAATTTTAGCTTTTTCAGCAGCCTCCTTCAATCTTTGCATAGCCATTTTATCTGATGTAAGGTCGATATTTTCTTGTTTTTTAAATTCATAAATCATCCAGTCAATAATTCTCTGGTCGAAATCATCACCGCCAAGACGGTTATTACCTGCTGTTGCAAGAACCTCTTGAACACCATCACCCATTTCGATTATAGAAACATCAAATGTACCGCCGCCAAGGTCATAAACCATAACTTTTTGTTCTGTTTCCTTGTCTATACCATAAGATAATGCAGCAGCGGTTGGTTCGTTAATGATTCTTTTTACATCAAGACCTGCAATTTTACCTGCATCTTTTGTAGCTTGTCTTTGGGCATCTGTAAAGTATGCCGGAACCGTTATGACAGCTTCTGTAACTTTCTCGCCAAGATAAGCCTCAGCATCTGATTTTAATTTTTGAAGTATCATAGCAGAAATTTCTTGTGGAGTATAAGCCTTTCCGTCAATATTTACCTTATAAGTAGTACCCATTTCTCTTTTAATAGATGAAACTGTTCTTTCAGGATTTGTTATAGCCTGACGCTTTGCAATCTGACCAACCATTCTTTCGCCGTCCTTAGCGAAACCTACCACAGAAGGTGTTGTTCTTGAACCCTCCGCATTTGCTATAACCACAGGTTCGCCGCCCTCAATAACAGCTACACAAGAGTTTGTTGTACCTAAATCTATACCTATTGTCTTTGCCATTGTAAATTACCTCCAAATTTCAATTTTTATTAATATATATTTCAAAATTAATTAATTTGCCACTTGTACCATTGCGTGACGGATAATTTTTCCGTCTAACTTATATCCCTTTTGGAAAACCTGTGAAATAACATTTTCTCCAAAATTCTCATCTTCAATGTGAGTGACAGCATTATGAATATCCGGATTAAACTTATCGTTAACCTCGCCAAATTCTTCAATTTTTAATTTCTTAAAGCAATCTTTAAGCTGATTATTAATAAGTTCGACACCCTTTTTATATTCATCAGAAACATCTTTCATTGACATAAGTGCCATTGTAATACTGTCTGCAACAGGCAGTAAATTTTTTACGGCATTTGCTGTTGCGTCTGCGTAGATACCAAGTTTTTCTTTTTCGGTACGCTTACGGAAATTATCATATTCAGCAGCCGTACGCAAATATACATCTTTTTGAGCTGCAAGTTGTTGATTAAGCTTCTGGATTTGTTCCTCATATTGAGAAACAGAATTATCTGTTTCATTTTGTTGCTGAACATTTTCCGTTGTTGTATCCTTCGGACTTTGGTCTTTTGCGTCTATATCCTCTACATTCACAAAAATGCTCCTTTCAATTTTAGTTATTTTTATTTAAATCCTTTATTAAGTCAGATTATAAACAAATAATTCAATTATCTGTATCCAAAATCTCACTTAATAGTGTACCCACTATTTCGGCAAGATATTCCAGACTTGTTATATTTTTTGAATAATTCATTCTTGTTGGTCCTATTATAGCCACAGAACCCACACTGCCATTGTTTATATGATAATGTGTTATTATTACGCTTGAACCGGATAATTCAGGAACTTTGCTTTCATTACCAACTAAAACTCTTGTACCATTTCTGTTTGACAGAATTAACTCGGCAAGTTCAACTCGTCTTGTTAGATAGTCAAATAATCTTTTAGCAGACGAGAGTTCAAACTCAGGCAGAAACAAAAGATTTGTTTCACCATTGAGTTTAATATTTGTTTGTAAAGCCTCTTGTGACGCTTCCATTATTGCTGCAAGAACACTCGGTACAAGTATGGAAATTTCACCCAATGAAGCTGCTGCTGTTTGAATAAAGACAGGATTAATTATAGATAAATAAACTCCCCTAAATTTATCATTCAAGATATTATCGAACACTCTGAGAATCTCAGTTGTTATAACAAAATCGCATCGAAAGAGTTTGCTTTTAACCATACCGGTTGTTGTTATAAGAATAACCATAGCAGTGTATCTGCCTGTTTGAACGAAATTCAATCGTTTAATTTTTGCATCATTTCCGTGGGGAGCAGTCGATACTGCAACATAGTTTGTAATATCTGCAAGAATCTGTGATGCTGATTTCAAAATTTCCTCCGGATTATCTGCATTTGAATAAAGTCTTTCGGCAATTATACATTTTTCTTTGCTTGACAGCGGTTTTTTATTCATAAGTTTATTTATATAAAGTCTATAACCTGCGTGTGACGGAACACGCCCAGCTGATGTATGAGGTTGTTCTAAGTATCCCAAGTTCACGAGTTCAGCCATTTCATTTCTGACAGTAGCTGATGATACCGAGTTACAAAGGCTTTCACAAATAGCTTTTGAACCGACAGGTTCACCTGTTGCTACATACATATCCACAATGGCAGCGAGTATTTTGAGTTTTCTCTCACTCAACTCCATCGCAAATCACCTCTTTGGTTATCTGTTAGCACTCTTATTGTTTGAGTGCTAAACTATCTATAATTTACCATTATACATCTGAATTGTCAATATTTTATTTGTAAATTCTTTATTAACAGTGCAAAATTTATTCATTGTACATATAAATAAATATAATATACAAAGTAAATTTATTATGTATTGTAAATGATACACATAATATAAAGCAGTGAATAACAAATTAATTTTTTGCATATAGTTTACAAAACAAATTGTGTATATAAATTAAAGGGCGGAGGAAATATGGAATTTCATAATAAATCTGTGGACGAGATTGCCAAGCACCTTAATACTGATATTAAAGGGGGGTTAAATAATAATGAAGTTATACATAGGCTTAAACTATATGGTAAAAATCAGCTTGAACATAAGAAGAAAAAAAGTTTATTGATAAGATTTCTTGCACAATTCTCGGATTTTATGGTTATAGTATTGCTTGTTGCTGCGGGAGTATCGTTTATAACATCATATTTGGACGGAAGCAACGATTTTATAGACCCAATTATTATACTTATTATAGTTATTTTAAATGCAATAATGGGTTTGGTTCAGGAAAGCAAAGCCGAAAAAGCCATAGAAGCCTTAAAAAAATTATCATCACCACATACAAGGGTTTTAAGAAATGGCAAAGAATATAATATTCCGTCAGATGAATTGGTTGTAGGGGATATTATGTTGTTTAAGAGCGGCGACTTAATATGTGCAGACGGCAGACTTATAGAAAATTGCAGCTTAAAGGTTCAAGAATCATCTTTAACAGGAGAAAGTGAGGCTGTCGAGAAGGAATATAATATTATCTGTCCGCAAAAAGCCACTTTGGGTGACAGAAAAAATATGGTATTTTCAACATCTGTTGTAACATCAGGATATGGCAAGGCAATAGTTGTAAATACGGGTATGAATACTGAAGTTGGTAAAATCGCAAAACTTATTTCGGAGGAAGTCGCACCCCTAACCCCCTTACAAAAAAATCTTGCTAAAATAGGTAAATATTTAGGTATAGGTGCATTGTTAATATGTGTATCAATTTTTGTTTTAGGAATATTGCAGCATATACCTTTTTTAGAAATGTTTATTATATCAATAAGCCTTGCGGTTGCTGCGATACCAGAAGGTTTGCCTGCTGTTGTAACAATAGTATTGGCTATGGGAGTTAAAAGACTTGCTAACCACAGAACCATTGTACGAACATTACCGGTTGTAGAAACCTTAGGCTGTGCAACAATAATATGCTCAGATAAAACAGGCACTCTAACACAAAATAAAATGACTGTTACCAATATATGTAATTATAATGGGGATATAAGTCTTAATTCGCCGGAGGGTGTTTTTATATTATCATTGGCAGCATTATGCAGCAATGCCACTGTTAAAAAGGAAAATATGGATTTCAAGGCAACAGGCGACCCAACCGAAAGTGCAATAGTAATAGCTTGTGCAAAAGTAGGCAGATTAAAAAATAGTTTAGATAATGAAAATAAAAAAATTTATGAAATACCATTTGATTCCATTAGAAAAAGAATGACTACCGTTCATAAACTTAAAAATGGTGGTTATAGAGTTATAATTAAGGGAGCTGTTGACTATCTTTTGCCATTATGTAATTATGTATCGCAGGGCGAAAGATATATCCCTATGACACCACAAATTAAAAGTAAAATTGCTCGATATACTGAAGAGAAATCCCAAAAAGCTCTTAGAATTATATCAGTATGTTATAAGGATATTTCAAATAAACCTGATAATTATGAAAATATAGAAAATAATCTTATATTTTGTGGTCTTATATGTATGATAGACCCACCAAGACCACAGGTTAAATCCGCTGTTGCAGAATGTAAAAATGCAGGTATAAAGCCAATAATGATAACAGGAGATTACATTTCAACCGCCAAAGCAATAGCCAAAGATTTAAATATTATGGGTGATGGAGATAAAGCAATAACAGGAAATCAGCTTGATAATGTAACAGATGAACAGTTACAAAAAGATATTTATAATTATAGTGTTTTTGCAAGAGTATCCCCGGAACATAAAGCAAGAATTGTTAAGGCATTTCAAAAAAATGGCGAAATTGTAGCTATGACCGGTGATGGTGTAAACGATGCTCCTGCTTTAAAAACTGCCGATATTGGCTGTGCTATGGGTATGAGCGGCACAGAAGTCGCAAAAAGCTCTGCAGATATGATTTTGACAGATGATAATTTTTCAACAATAGTTGAAGCAGTAAGACAAGGCAGAGGTATTTTTGATAACATAAGAAAAACCATACATTTTTTATTATCAAGTAATACCGGAGAATTAATGACGGTTCTTGTATCATTTCTTATCGGACTACCCTCACCTCTTTTAGCCATACAATTATTATGGGTCAATTTGATAACGGATTCTTTACCGGCACTTGCTTTGGGTGTTGAGCCTATCGACAGCGATATTATGAACAGAAAACTTAACAAAAAATCAAATGCTATTTTTACTCCGATTATGATATGGAGTATAGCTGTTGAAGGTTTATTTATAGGTGCTATATCCATATTGGCCTATACAATAGGGAGGGTATTTTTTGATACAAGTAATAACCCTAATTTACCCAACACAATGGCATTTTGTGTTTTAAGTTTATGTCAGCTTGTACACGCCTTCAATATACGAAGCGAAAAATCTATATTCAAAATAAAAATATTCTCTAACAGCAAATTAGTACTTGCATTTATAATAGGATTTATAATGCAAATATCCGTTGTTACCATACCAAATCTATCCATAATTTTTAAAACAACGCCCTTAACACCTATTCAATGGATAATTGTTATTTGTTTAGCTTTTTCACCTTTGGTTATTGTCGAAATAGAAAAAGCTATTAGAAGACTTTTAAATCGTACAATATAAACTCAATCTAAAATAAAAACTCCCACCTTTAAGTAACATTTAGGTGGGAATTTATCAATGTGACATCCTCCCCCGCCTCTTTAGGCGGAGGCTTCCCGACTCCGGCAGGCTTGGTTCTCGTTCGATAGTACCAATGTACTAAGCATAAGCGAGCTATCCCCGTGTGACCCACGGTTTTGGTGTCAGGGTTATGCAAGAACTAATCGCATACCCTCGTTTCTGATGTTTATGGCTGCGTTTATATCTCTGTTATGATGTGTTTGACAGCAAAGGCAGATCCATTCTCGAACAGACAAATCTTTTGTTTCACTATTTTGGTATCCACAGACATTGCAAAGCTGTGAACTTGCAAAAAACTTATCAATCTTTACAAGTTTTTTCCCAAGTTCCTCCAACTTGTATTTCAGAAATGCCGTGAACATTCCCCAACCATTATCTGAAACAGATTTGCCGAAATTCAGAGCCTGTGCCATAGCCTGCATATTCAGATTTTCTATACATACACAATCATAGACATTGGCTATCTGTCTTGACTGCTTGTGCAGAAAATCCTTTCTTTGGTTGGCAGCTTTTTCATACAGTCCGGCAACTCTGATACGCTGTTTTTCTCTGTTCTTCGAGCCTTTCACCATTTTGGACAGCTTTCTTTGTTCTCTTTTCAGTTTCTTTTCGGACAATCTGTAATATCTCGGAAATCCGGGACAGTTTCCGTTGCTGTCAACATATAATGCGTGAATTGAGAAGTCAAGCCCTAAGAAAGTTTGCGGCACTTGTTCCTGTACTTGGCTTTCGTACTCAAAAAGAATACTTACAAAATATTTCCCGCTTGCATTCTGACTTACCGTAACAGATTTTAGTTTGTAATCATCAGGTATGTTTCTATGCTGTTTCATTTTGACAAAGCCTAATTTCGGAAGTTTTATCATACCATCCCGAACAACAATATTTCCATTTACACAATTAGTTGTATAACTCCTTTTACTGCCCTTTTTTGACTTGAACTTAGGAAAACCCACCTTTTTATCTTTGAAAAAATTATTATACGCATCCTGTAAATTCATCTGTGCATTAGCAAGTGCAAGACTATCTACTTCTTTCAGCCACTCAAATTTAACTTTGTATTGTGCAGGGGTATTATTCAGTTTTTTCTGCGTTTGATGATAGTATTCTATTTTGTCACCCAACATCTTATTGTAGATAAATCTAACGCAGCCGAATGTCTTTGCAATCATTGTGCTTTGCTCTTCATTCGGATATATCCTGAATTTATAGGCTTTGTTCATTGCTTTTCACCTCTTTATCCTCAAAATAGCATAAACAAAATCCTAAGTCAAGAAAAAGTCAGCCTTGCGGCTGACGGGCAATTCATCCCACCGCCTTAGAGGTGGGGGACTTCTTGCCCGTTTAGGTTAAAATATGCACAATCATTATCCTCAAATATACATTCAAAAATTTCCGGCAAACATTTCATATACGAATATAAGGGTCTATCTTTAATAATAACGAATGCATCAAACCCATATTTTTTTATAATATTATTAACATCTAAAAAATTGCTGTCACTTTCACTGTTTAATTGTTTAAGAAACAAAAAACTTATAGCGTCCTGCATTATATGTTCCTGAGCATATAAATCCGCTCTGCTGTCAAAAAATACCTCTATATCATTATATATAAGAATTTCCCCTAAATTATAATCATTAAATAACCTTGATGGATTGTCATTTTTTATAATTTGTACCATATCATCGCTCATTGATTTGGATATTAAATTTTTATTATTTGCAGTATTTACTGTAATATTTATGCCCATTCCTAACAAGCATACTATCATTACTATAAATAATATAATAACAGACTTTTCAAATTTTGTATTTATTTTTTTACTTTGCATATCGGAAAATACCTAATCTTCTATACCACTTATAGCCCCATAAAATCCGCTGCATTATAGAATTACACTAAAAATTCTTCTCATTTTCATAAATTAAAACTCCTCTAATTAACCCCTTGTTTTTAGTTTTTACTCTATTGCCTCAAATGTTATACCTAAACCTGTGTAATTTTTTACATACTCTTCAACTATTGAACCGGCTTTACCTTTCATTAATTCACAATAGTTCATATCACCTATATTTTTAACAGTATCCGGTATAGTCAATTCAGCTAAGCCAGTATAACATATCGCACTACTGCCTATACTTTCTAAACCATCATTTAAAATTAGTTCTTTTAAACTACTACTTCCGAAAATTTACATAATAAATAAAAAACAATGTATTTTTCTTTCTGTATTTGGTTATTATATTTATCAACGGTTCTATAAATGTTGCAAAAACATTTAACTTTTATATCCATATTTTGAATAATATGTAAAAATTTTATTATATGTCCCGTAAACTCTTGACAAATTCCATAAATGTAATAAAATATAAAGTATATACAAATTGTATTATCAAGGGAGGTTGGCAGTGTTGATTAAATCATTAACCAAAACTCTAAAAGTAACCAACGAATTACTTGCCTGTAATATCGGAAGCGGTACCCTTGAAGTACTTGGTACTCCTGCAATTATTGCACTCTTAGAGGGTTTGTCTGCCCAACTCGCACAAGAATATATTGATGATGATATGACTACTGTCGGAACCCTCGTAACTATGCAGCATATCAGTCCAACTCCATTGGGGGCAGAAATTGTATTGACTTCCACTCTTGAACAAGAAGATGGCAGAAAATTTATTTTTATGATAGATGCCAAGGATAATAAGGGTGATATAGCAACAGGAAGCCATAGACGAATTGCAGTAAAAAAAGATACCTTTTTGGCAAAAGCACAGGCGAAATTAGAGGTTTAAACTTTTATGATAAAATATGATTTAGTATTGTTTGACTTAGACGGTACTATAAGCGAAACGGGTAAAGGAGTAGAACATTGTATAAAATGTACTCTTGATGAGTTAGGTATCCCTTATCCTCCACAAGAAATGTTTAGAACATTTATAGGTCCGCCGCTAAAAAGCAGTCTTTTAAAATGCGGTATATTACCCGAAAATATTGATAATGCTATTCGGATATACAGAGAATATTATACGGAATGTTTAGAAAATTTTTGCGAGCCTTATGACGGAGTAAAAGAAACCATTGTGTATCTGCATAATAAGGGTGTAAGAATGGCTGTCGCTACCTCGAAAAGACAAGACTTAGCTATTAAACTCTTAAAACATATAGGTTTATACAAATATTTTGATTTTATAGCCGGTTCAGGTGAAAATAATATTAACCAGACAAAAACTGATGTTATTCGATATGCAATAGAAAAAATGGGAATAATTCAAAATACCAAAAATAAGAATATTGTTCTTATAGGTGACACAAAGTTTGACGCTGAGGGTGCAATAAATACAGGCTGTGACTTTATCGGTGTATTATATGGATATGGAAGTATACAGGAAATGCAGTATTGCGGGTTTGATACTTTTGTTGAAAATATGCGTGACCTTAAAGATATACTATTAAATTGATAACTACTCAAATTTGAGATATTAATAAATTTTTTCATTATTTACCATTCAACTGTGAAGATTGAAAACTAAGACTTTACAACCTTCTAAAAAGTAAGAACTGTAACTTGAAAGTTATAGTTCTTACTTTTTTTATACATATTTAAGTTTTAAAATTTTTTAAAAGTCCCCCATTTTATATAATAAGAAAATAAGAACTGTAATCTAAAAATTACAGTTCTCATTTTTTATTTATATATATTATTATATATGTAATTCTGTGCCTTATCTAAAACACGAATATCATTTTCATATCTGCAAACTTCCTTTGCACGATTAAAGGTTACCCATTCAAAATCATCTATTTCTCCAAGTTGTATATGCACACTACTCTGCGTACTTTCTGCAAGAAAGAACACTACCTGTTTTGTTATTTTACCATAAGGTCTGTAAATGCCTGTTTCTCTGAAATCAGCATATATTATAACATTAAGACCTGTTTCTTCCAAAATTTCTCTTTTAGCGGTTTCAACTTCATTTTCTCCCTCTTCAATATGCCCTTTTGGAAAACTCCAATATTTTCCATTCCGATTTTTAACTAAAAGAACCCTAAGTTCCTCGCCAAGTCTACGGAATACAACAGCTCCACAGGATTTTTCATAAAGACAAACGATTTTCTTTATATTTAAATTCAGTTTTGACAATTTTTTTCTTATATCAGGTTCATAGTATATCTTATCGTCAGGAGTAAGCACTAATTTTGCACTATTGCAGCCTTCAACATAAACTATCGCTATCACTTTACAATAATAAGACATAAATTCTTCTTCTGAAAAAATATAAACACTGCTATATCCGCAATTATTAAAATCAATATATCCGGAGCAAAGACCATCAGATGATGATATTACTCCAAGTGTTGATGCTTTTAATGTTCTGCCAAGCAACAGTAATCCCTCCTTTTCTATAATTCTTATAATATGATTTTTACCATTTTAGTTCAATTAATTTATTTTGATGATAAGAACTATTGACAGACATTATACCATTAATAAAAAGTACATCTGTAATACCATTATCTTTTATTATGTCTGAAACATTATCCTTATAATATCTGTAATCTATAATATGTATTTCCTCAAAATTAGGAACAAGATACGGAACGAATACATTACCATAAGAATCTTTAATAATAAGCAATTTTTTACCATTTTTGACATCACTGTTTTTAATATTCATATATGGGTTATCACCCCATATAAATTTAGAATATGTATAACTTCCACCTTGCGAATATGGGTACAATAATGGTACTCTAACCAATTCATCTGCTCCATTTTCCAGAAGTCTGCAAGTGTAATTTCCGGGAATTTCATAATACTCTACCGTATCGGGATTAGACAGTAAATCCTCATTACCGTCCGTGCTGTCTATAAATAAACCTTTAAAACCCTCAATTTCACCTTTATTTAAATCTTCTAACGCTACCGGTTCAAAGCCATAAACATTAGCAAATTGTTCATATCCATAATATGCTCCCAAGGCTGTCCATTGATGGTCGGTATGATAATATATATATTCAAGTTTGTGACGATTTAAAGTATCGTATATATCAACGGGTATAATATTGGCAGAATATGATGAATAAACTTTTTCTATATTATCTTTTTGGGATTTAGCCATTTGTTTATAACGGCTCGGAAGATTAAATTCCCCGTGTGTTGGCACTATCATATTATAAACTGTAATTTTACTGTCTAATCTATCAGTAATATCAGACAATATGGTAGCATATGTTGCAGCAAGTGTATTATTACCTCCAAAAATTTCATACCCCTCTTTATTATAAATAAATACATCATTTACGAAATATCCTTTTATAGAAGGGTCATCTTCAATTTCCGGAATTGAATTATCGTTATCTGATGCAGTAGAATTATCACTCACGAGATTTTCATCAGACACTATACTTTCTGTTTGGGAAGGGGTATCATTTGAACCTTCTTTATTATTAGGCATAAAAAAAATGAGAAGAATTATTGCAGCAATTAATAAAACAGCCGCACAAATAATTGCAATAATTATAAATTTTTTCTTACGATTATTTGGTTTATGATTATTTTCATAAGGGGTACTTTCATCAACAACATTTCTCATATCATCATAATTTGGCATACGCAAACACCTACCTTTTAATTCACAAGTTTTACAAAATCCTACACTATACATTATAATACAAATTCAATATAAAAACAATAATAAACCAAATTATATATTAATAATTACAATATAATATAAATAGGGGATACAGAAACATTCTGTATCCCCCTCTGAAAAATTATTTTATTAAATTATTTTTCTTCATCATCTTTTGATTGTGCATTTTCAATAACTTCTGACATTTTTATTGTTGTTTCTTCAACTTGTTTTTCGGCTTTCTTAGCCTTCTTATTTGATTTTTTATTTGTTGATTTTTTATTTGATTTTTCTTCAACGGTTTCTGTTACTTTTTCAACAACTTCATCATCTTTTATTGTATCTGTTACTTTTTCAACAGTTTTTTCAGGTTTAGAAGTCTTTTCCTTCTTAACAGCATTAGGAGTATTATATTCAAATATTACTACGCTAAGCGGCGGAAGTGTAACGGCAATTGAGTAATCTCTGCCTCCCCATTCCTGTTTATCAGCCTTAACAGTACCGTTTTCCTTGACACCATATCCACCAAACTCTACTTTATCACTTGTAAATACCTGCTTATATAAACCGCTATTTGGAACACACACTCTATAATCTTCTCTTGTAACCGTTGTAAAGTTGCAGAAGAATAATAAATTTCTTTTTCCGCTTTGAGTTTTTCTAACAAATGAAACAACACTGCTTTCAGCATCATCACAGTTCATCCATTCAAAACCTGACGGATTAAAGTCCTCCTCATATAAACAAGGATACTCCTTATAAAAATGTAACAACGCTTTTGTATAATCCTGCATTTTCTTATTTCTTTCAAATTCAAGCTGATACCATTCAAGTGCTTGTGCATCATTCCACTCGTCCCATTGAGCAAACTCTTGTCCCATAAACAATAATTTCTTACCAGGGTGACCAAACATAAATCCGTATGCTGTTCTTAAGTTGCCAAATTTATCTTCATCATAACCCGGCATTTTCTTAATAAGTGATTGTTTGCCGTGTACTACTTCATCGTGTGAAAATGGCAGGATAAACTTTTCAGTATATGCGTACATCATACTAAATGTAAGTTTATTGTGTTCATATTTACGATATATAGGGTCTTTTGAAATATACTGTAAAAAGTCATTCATCCAACCCATATTCCATTTATAACTAAATCCTAAGCCATTATTTGTAACATCAGCGGTTACACCAGGCCAAGCAGTTGATTCCTCAGCAATTACCATAGCACCCGGAACTCTCTGCGAAACTATTGAATTTAAATGTTTAATAAGTTCAACGGCTTCGAGATTTTCTCTTCCGCCATACATATTAGGACACCAATTACCGTCCTCCTTACCATAATCGAGGTAAAGCATAGATGCAACAGCATCAACTCTAAGTCCGTCAATATGGAACTGCTCTAACCACATTAATGCACTACAAATGAGGAAGTTTCTAACTTCGTTCTTTGTATAGTTAAATATATAAGTTCCCCAGTGTGGGTGTTCACCTCTGCGAGGGTCCAAATGTTCATAAAGACAATGACCATCAAAACGAGCCAATCCGTGAGCGTCCTTAGGGAAGTGAGCAGGTACCCAATCAAGAATTACACCAATATTTTTTTGGTGCATATAATCAACAAAGTACATAAAGTCATCCGGTGCGCCAAATCTTGAAGTTGGGGCAAAATAACCCGTTACCTGATAACCCCAAGAGCCATCGAATGGGTGTTCAGATATACCCATAAGTTCAATATGTGTATAGCCCATTTCTTCAACATAATCTCCGAGCATTTGAGCAAGTTCCCTATAATTATAGAAACTTCCGTCATCTTTCTTTTTCCAAGAGCCGAGATGTACTTCATATATCGACATAGGTGACTTATCATTATTTTTAGTAGCTCTTGCAGTAGTCCAATCTTTATCATTCCAAGTATACGATTCAATATCGGCAACTTTTGAAGCGGTTCCCGGTCTTAATTCCTGCCAGTTGCCAAACGGGTCAGTTTTTGTCAGCATCCAGCCCTGTCTTGTAAATATTTCAAATTTATACATATCGTTAACATCAGCTCTTGGAGCGAAAAGTTCATATATACCCATATCGTGAACTTTATTCATTTGATATATTCTTCCGTCCCAATTATTGAAAGAACCGACAACGCTTATTCTCAAGGCATTAGGCGCCCATACAGCGAATAAAACTCCGTCAACACCATTTATAGTAGTTTTATGAGCACCAAGTTTTTTATGGATTTCATAGTGAGTACCATTACCAAAAAGATACGCATCTATATCAGAAAACTGAGCCGGAAACGAATATATATCCTCGATTTCATAAGTATTATCATCATAAGTAGTTACTTCAAATACATAATCAATTTCCTTATCAGTGTCAACAAGAACAGAGAATATACCTCTCTCATCGATTTTAGTCATTTCATAAGAGCAATCATTTGTTTTATCCAACACCTTGATGCTTTTAGCGAGTGGATTCATAGCACTTATTAAATAACCCTCTTCAACAAACTTAGGTCCTAAAAGTCCCTTTGGATAATCATTGGCAGCATCAGCAACTTGATTGAAATAATCATCATTGTAGTATTTCCTGAGTGTTTCTACCATTGTTAGTCCTCCTTTATTTTAATTTATTTAGTTCAAATGTTTTGTATTATTTAGATTTTACAAAGATATTCTGATTTACCAGCCGCTTTACATCAATAAAACCAATATAACAAAACTGCACAACCATATTATACATAAAATCATTAGAAATTTCAACCATAATATACATATTTTTTTTAAAATAATTGACATTTTATATACAAATATCTATTGTGACATACTCCCCCACCGATAGAGGTGGGGGCTTCTCGCTCAAGTACAATAGTCTGTACAGTATTAACGAGCTAACCCCGTGTGTCCCACGGTTCTTGTTTTGTTTTTTACGCTAATGCTATTCTCATACCTTCATTTCGTATGTTTATAGCAGCGTTTATATCTCTGTTATGATGTGTTTGACAGCAAGGGCAAGTCCATTCCCGAACAGACAAATCTTTGGTTTCACTATTTTGGTATCCACAGACGCTGCAAATCTGTGAACTTGCAAAAAACTTATCTATTTTTACAAGTCGTTTTCCAAGTTCCTCTAACTTGTATTTCAGAAATACTGTGAACATTCCCCAACCGTTATCTGAAACGGATTTACCGAAATTCAGCGACTGTGACATTGCCTGCATATTCAGACTTTCAATACAAACACAATCATAGACATTGGCTATCTGTCTTGACTGCTTGTGCAGAAAATCCTTTCTTTGGTTGGCAACCTTTTCATACAGTTTAGAAATTCTGATACGCTGTTTTTCTCTGTTCTTTGAACCTTTTACCATTTTGGACAGCTTTCTTTGTTCTCTTTTCAGTTTCTTTTCGGAAAGTCTGTAATATCTCGAAAACTGTGGACAGTTTCCGTTACTGTCAACGTATAATTCTTTCATAGAAAAATCTAATCCGAGAAAACTTTCAAGTTCTTTTCCAGTAATTTCTTCTTCATACTCAAAAAGAATACTTGCAAAATATTTACCGCCTGTGTTCTGACTTACTGTAACCGCTTTCAATTTGTAACTATCGGGAATATCTCTATGCTGTTTCATTTTGACAAAGCCTAATTTCGGAAGTTTTATCATACCATCCCGAACAACAATATTTCCATTTACACAATTGGTTGTGTATCTTCTTTTACTGCCTTTTTTCGATTTGAACTTAGGAAACCCCACCTTCTTATCTCTGAAAAAGTTATTATACGCATCCTGCAAATTCATCTGGGCATTGGCAAGGGCAAGACTGTCTACTTCTTTCAGCCACTCAAATTCAGTCTTATACTGTGCAGGAGTATTATTCAGCTTTTTCTGCGTCTGATGATAGTATTCTATTTTGTCACCCAACATCTTATTGTAGATAAACCTGACACAACCAAAGGTCTTGGCAAACAATATTTTTTGTTCTTCGTTTGGGTATATTCTGAATCGATAGGCTTTATTCATCTTGCTCACCTCTTATTTTAAGGATAGCATAACATTATCTGACAGTCAACAAAAAAGTCAGCCTGCGACTGACCGCCAATTCATCCCACCGCTTTAGAAGCGGGGGGACTTCTTGCCTATTTAGGTTAAATTATGAAAGTATATTAGCTGTATTGTACCACAATACTTTAACAAATTCCACAATATTTTCAACATTTTAAATAAAAATTGACATTATTACCCAACTATCTTATATACATATAAATGATATGAATAATATTATTCATATCAGGAAAAAATGTATACATATAATTTTTATGGGGGTTATAATATGCAAGAAATTCAAACAGAAAATTTTGAGCAAAAAGTAATATATGATAATTCAGATAACTTGACAGTAGTTGACTTTATGGCAAATTGGTGTTCACCTTGCCAGCAATTAAAGCCTGTATTAGAAGATTTATCAAATGAATATAAAGATATTAATTTTTTCAAGGTGGATATTGATAAAAATATGGACTTGGCAAAAAAATATTCTATTTCGTCTATACCAACTGTTATATTTTTTAAAAACGGAGAAAATATAAGGCAATTCTTTGGAGTACAAAATAAAAATTTTATTAAATCAATGATTGATGAATTATCCTGACTTTTAACGATATAGTGATAAAGTAAAATCATACTCACTATATCAATACATAGAAATCTAAACCCAAAAATCAGTACAATAAAATACCTCTTTAAAAAATATATTGCTTTTTATGTTTTTTTAGTTTATTATAATTTCATAAACAGCACGAGTATTTAATTTTTATAAACAGAGGTTTCTATATGAATACGATTTACTGCTATACTGCAACAGGCAACAGCCTGTATATTACAAAACATATTTCAGAAAAAATTCAAGCAGAAATAATACCGATTTCCAATAAAGAACAAATCTGTAATAGTGATGTAATAGGATTTGTATATCCCGTATTTTTTTGGGGAATGCCTTTATCAATGGAACAGTTTGTTAAAGACTTAAAAATTCAGAACAAAAACGCATATATATTCGCAGTATATACATACGGAGGAACAGCTTTATTTTGTGCAGTAGCTCTAAATAATCTTTTAAAAAAGAAAAATACCCATCTATCTTTTATTTCATCAGTCAAAATGGTAGAAAATTATATCCCTTCATTTAAGGTAAATGATAACCCTGCAATATGGGATAACGCAGATAAAAAAATCGAAATTATATCAAAAAGTATTAATGAAAGAAAAAATTCCAAATTTCATACCGGTACTTTTATTAATAAAATAATTCATCACCTGTACCCTGCACATAATAAGAATTGTTCAAAAGATTTTGCAGTCAAAAAATCCTGTATTGGCTGTGGGTTATGCAGTAAAATATGTCCTACACAAAATATTAAAATCAACAATAATGTTCCTATCTTTGAAAATCACTGTGACCATTGTCTTGGTTGTCTGAATATGTGTCCATACGATGCCATTGAATATAAAAACAAAACCAATGGAAAAACCAGATATAAAAATACCCACATCAAACCAAATGAAATTATTGAATGGAGAAATAAATATAAATAAAAAATTTTCTTATTTACGAGAATATAATATATAAAAACTGCCTATAATAAATATAGGAAGAGCAATAGTTCTTCCAATAAAAAAGAAAAGAAAAATTTTTTATGAGGTGGAAATTATGGATAATTGTAATGCAAATAAGAGCATACATTGTTCAGTAACTCAGTGTATGAATCATTGTGGTAACGAAAATTATTGCTCACTTGATGCAATAAAAGTAGGCACTCACGAAGCACACCCTACTGTAATAGAATGTACAGATTGTCAATCATTTGTTGTAAAACCTTCTTGTAACTGCAAATAATAAATTTTTCGATTTTTAAATAAGATACAATTTCTTATGATTTTATAAATCAAAAGAGATTGTATCTTTATTTTTATAGTTACTAAAATTTTTGACAGTTCTACTCCCCCAAAAAACTAAAATCTCCTTTGTCATCTTGTAACAAAGGAGAAAATATTTATTAAGAAAAGTAATTTAATGGATTTTGGTTTACACCGTTTTTAATAACCTCAAAATGTAAATGCGGACCGGTTGAATCACCCGTAGTTCCCACTGCTGCAATAGTCTGACCTGCGTAAACTTTCTCACCTGATTTTACATATATGGCACTGCAATGAGCATATAAAGTTTTATAACCGTTTCCGTGGTCTATAAGCAAATGGTAACCATAACCATAATTATGTAATTTAACATATTCTACAGTTCCGCCATCCGCTGCAATTATATCAGAGCCATAAACATTTACACCGGCAATATCTATACCCTTATGGGTTGTACCCCATCTGTAACCATATCCGCTTGATATATACTCAGTGCAAGGCAAAGGCCATATAAAAGTACCGCTTGCAACACCATAAGTTCTTTCAAGAGTACCAACAGTTATTATTTTATCCATAGGTTCTTTTGTAACGACAGATGAGATATTTTCTCTTTCTATTTCCACACCATCAATATATGTTATCGCATCTGTTTTTGAAGTATTGCCCACAGCACCCGGGAAAGTAACAACAGAATAATCATTAAAACGAGTATTATCTTCTTTTGTGATTGTCTTAAACGGCATAACAACATTATAAGACACTTCGGAAACAACTTTTATATTCAATCTTTTTTGCTCAGCCGATATAATAATATCTTTATTTTCCGTTAAAATATCATTTGCGTTAAGGTCAGGGTTTATACTTAAAATATCTGATACGGACATTCCGTTTTCCTGTGCGATACTTTCGAGAGTATCACCGTTTTTTACGGTATAGTATTTTAAATCTGATACATTTGATAAAAGCAAATCCTTTGCAGCTTCTTTATCCAATATATCGTTTTTATTATAAAGACCATTTGTAAATTTATATGTATTAACTAAAGAAGCCTTTGCGTTTTCAAACTTTGACGCTTCATCACTGAGAATTTGATTTATAATTTCATTGATAATATCTTCATTTTCCACAGCACAAACAAACTTATCATCAAGGTAAAAGCCAACTGCACTTTCTATTCCTTGATAAGCAGAAATAAGATTGTCGCAAAGTTCATCTGAACTATTCATATTATCATCATTTAAAACTGCAAATGAATATGACGGAGTAATATGAATACCTTTAGTATCAACTTTTTGATTTAATAAATCAGTTGCACTATCATAAACCTGTTCATTTTGAACCGTACCAAGTTCAACACCGTCATAAGTCAGCGTAATACCATAGTGAAGATTTGACCAATAATGAACGGTGAATACAAATCCTGCGACTGCCAACGCCGGAACAACAATATTTGCTGTTGAAATTAGATTTTGTTTTAAAGTTCTCTTTTTAGGATTAATAGAGTTACCCGCCAATTTAAGATTTTTAAAAATCGACACGTCCCTCACTCCTTTTCCGATAATGATTTAATTAACAAGTAACAAACTTGACACTATTAATTATACAGATTTGTAACCAAATTGCAACCTTTTTTACGAATTTTCGGAGAACTGTACAAATAAAAATCTAAAAATCAGTGCATATGCAACAACTTAACAACATTTTAATTCTATAAAGTAAATAAACACATACAATTACAGGGAAATTTTGGTTACAAATTTGATACAACTTTGTAATAGTTCTGAAAATATTCATAAAAAAAAGAGAGAGAAAAAAATCTCTCTCACTCTTTATATTTGTAAAATTCTGTAACCTGCCTCGTGCGACATATCTTTTATACTGTCATAAAGCTCAAATAAATCATCATTAGACCTTATATTGCCGTAATTCCATTGTTCTTTTTGAGAATTACTGTAATCAAATTCATCATCTTCCGTCATACTGTAAAGCATAGAATTAATAATAGATTTCTTGCCTGTATATTCCTCTATTTTTTTAATAAAGAGTTTTTTAAGTGTACTTTTATCATCAAATTTATTCAATAACTTCAAAAAGCTGTTTAATCTTTCAGATATATAATTATCGGTAATATCTTTAATGCCATTCTCCCCCAAAAATCCCTTATATATTTTAATAATTATATTTTTGAGAGCATCGTTCATTACAAATATAGATTTAAGGCTGACTTCACTTGGAATTTTTCCGGTATTATATCTCAGTACAATAATATCCATATTACTCCAAACTTTATTTCTTGTATATTCTGAAACATCAATATTTTCAGAATTAAGCATATTTGTATTATACATTACCAAAGGCTCTATTTTTTTCATTATACCGCAAAATACCGATATGCCTACTGTATAACTTGTAATAATATCCTTTTCTTCATCTGTTTTGGCGATTTCCTTTTTATTTTTTAGCAGATACTGCAACAATTTATTACAATTTTTTTCGACATACTGGTCGTAATTTTTTCTTACTTTATCCATAACATCTGTTAGAAATCCGCCGCCTATACTTCCCCATAACAAAGCTATCTCATTTATATTTTTTATTTGTTCTGCATTAAGCGAATCGCTGACGCTGCTGCTAAGACAATAACTTGTAAATAACCCTGTCAAATTTAAAACCTCCTTTCTTTAAAAAGCAAATGGGGGCATTATTTATTTTGCCCCCTATTAAATTATTTTGCGTAGTCAATAGCACGGCTTTCTCTTATGATATTAACCTTGACCTGACCCGGATATTCCAAATCAGATTCTATTTTCTTACAAATTTCTCTTGCAAGAACTACCATATTATCATCTTTAATAATCTCAGGTTTAACCATTATTCTTATTTCGCGTCCTGCCTGTATCGCAAAACAGCGTTCCACACCTTCAAAAGATGAAGCAACGGCTTCAAGTTTTTCAAGACGCTTAATATAATTTTCGAGATTTTCCCTTCTTGCACCCGGTCTTGCGGCAGAAATAGCATCGGCCGCCTGAACTATAAACGCTGCCAGAGTTTTCGCCTCGACATCACCGTGATGGGCGTGTATAGCGTGAATTACCGCTTCACTTTCCTTATATTTCTTTGCAACTTCTATTCCAAGTTGGATATGCGTACCTTCAAATTCGTGGTCAAGAGCCTTGCCTATATCGTGCAGTAAACCTGCTCGTTTAGGTATAGTAGGGTCTAACCCCAATTCTGAGGCTATTATACCGGAAAGATATGCTACTTCCACAGAGTGATTAAGTACATTCTGACCATAACTTGTACGATAACGCAATTTTCCAAGCAATTTAATAAGCTCGGGGTGTATGCCGTTTACACCCACCTCCATAACAGCTCTTTCGCCTTCTGCCTTAATTGTCTGTTCAACCTCTTTTTTAGCTTTTTCGACCATTTCCTCGATTTTTGCAGGGTGTATTCTTCCATCAAAGATAAGTTTTTCCAAAGCTACCCTTGCGATTTCACGCCTTACCGGTTCAAAGCAGGACAGCGTAATAGTTTCCGGTGTATCATCAATAATCAGGTCTACGCCTGTAAGAGTTTCAATAGTTCTAATATTTCTGCCCTCTCTGCCTATAATGCGACCCTTCATTTCATCGTTAGGCAATGCTACAACCGAAACCGTTGCCTCTGAAACATATTCTGATGCTATTCTCTGCATAGCGGCAGACAAAATATTTCTCGCCTTATCGTCTGATTCTTCTTTTAATCTCTGTTCATACTCCGATATTTTAACAGCCTTTTCGTGAACGAGTTCACTTTCAAGTGAACTAAGCAAATATGTTTTTGCCTGTTCTACCGTAAACCCCGAAATTTTTTCAAGCATAAGTAATTGACTTTCTTTAATTTTTTCCGCCTCTGCATATTTATCTTCTACGGATTTAATTTTTTTAGCTATCAATTCCTCTTTGGCGTTAAAACTTTCTAATTTTTTGTCCAAATTTTCTTCTTTTTGAGTTATGCGGCGTTCGGTTCTCTGAACTTCCTTACGGCGTTCGGAAATTTCTTTTTCCGCATCATTTCTAAAACGCTGAATTTCTTCTTTACCTTCCACAATTATTTCTTTTTTCTTAGTCTCGGAATTTTTAACAGCGTCTTCTAAAATTCTCTTAGCTTCTTGTTCAGCCGAGCCGATTTCTGCCTCTGCAATTTTTTTTCTGTAATTCACCCCAATAAAGAACGCAGCCACCCCACTAACAGCAACAAAAACTACTATTAGTAAAATAACCAGCCATAGTTCTAATTTCAATAGAAAAGACACCTCCCTAATTAAAAAATAAAGTATATTCTACCATAAATTCCGACAGCATTATGATTAATAGAATATAATGAGTATAAATATATATATAATAATAATTAACAATAATGTTTTTATTACTAAACACCCATACCTACTATTTTATTGCTTATGGGCATAGTTTGTCAAGATAGTAAAGGCAATTTTCATAACGGCGGTTATACAGAAATTATATATTAAACTTTGTTTAATCTGCACATTATTTAAAAATGCGAGTATTATTTTAATAACAACTGCATAATAAAAATTGATTTCTTTTAATATTTTCATATATTTGTTGAGAAACTATGTAATATATGTTATAATTACCATATCTGTTTAACAGCCAATGCTTTAAAAAAGGAAGTGTTTTAAATGATAAACGGCATTTCATTAAAAAATGCTATCATATCGGGTGCTAATAATATAGCAAATCATAAAAAAGAAATTGACTCGCTTAATATATTTCCCGTACCGGACGGCGATACGGGTACCAATATGACTATGACAATACTTACTGCCGTCGCAGAACTTCAAAATCTTGAAAACCCTACTGTTTCACAAGTAGCAGACAAAACGGCCTGTGCAATGCTTAGAGGTGCAAGAGGCAATTCAGGGGTCATTTTGTCAATATTATTCAGGGGATTGGCAAAAGGATTGAGCGATAAAGTCGAAGCAACAGGAAAAGATTTATCTGATGCCTTAGGAATAGGAGTACAGGACGCTTACAATGCCGTTATGAAACCAACAGAAGGCACTATATTAACGGTGGCAAGACGAGCATATGAAGTAAGCAAAAATGCCGCTGCAATATCAGATAAACATATTTATATCTGGAATACAATTTGTTCTGCTGCTAACGAAGCATTACAAACAACTCCTGAACTTTTGCCCGTATTAAAAAAGGCTGGGGTTGTGGACGCAGGCGGAAAAGGCTTATGCTGTATATTTGACGGAATGCAGGAATATATTGTAAACGGAAATATTATTGAAAGTAAAGAGGATTTATCAAATCCCGAAAATAATGACGACTATTTCCGCAATGCCGCTGCTGAATTTGATGATGTTATTAATTTCACCTACTGTACTGAATTTATTGTCGGACGAAATCAGGATATTACAACACAGCCAAGCGAATTAAGAGCATATCTCGAAACAATAGGCGATTGCGTTGTAGTCGTATATGACGATGAAATTATTAAGGTACACGTTCATACTGAAAACCCCGGAAATGCTTTGCAAAAAGGTCTGACATACGGTTCTTTGCTTACTGTTAAAATTGAAAATATGAAAGAACAGCACCGCAAAGCCAAAGAAAATAATATCACCAATAAATCTGAGCAGCCTGAATTTGCAGAGCCTATTAATGAAATCGGATTTGTGTCGGTTGCAGCAGGTGAAGGAATTGAAAATTTATTTAAAGAATTAGGCTGTTATGAGATTATAAAGGGCGGTCAGAGTATGAACCCAAGCACTGATGATATTTATAATGCCGTTATGGCAACACCTGCCAAAAAAGTAATTGTCCTTCCAAATAATAAAAATGTTATTATGGCTGCTGAACAAGCAGTACCTCTCGCAAAAGACAGAGAAGTATATGTTTTGCCTACCAAAACTATTCCGCAAGGTATATCCGCACTTCTTACCTATGACTCTGACATTGACCTGCAAGAAAATTTAATTCTTATGACTGAGGCTATAAGCAATGTTAAAACCGGTCAGGTAACATTTGCTGCCAGAGATTCGGAATTTGGCTCTACAAAAATTAATAAAGATGATATTATAGCCCTCGAAAACGGTAAATTAATCCTTAAATCAAAAGACCCTGTAAAAGCTGTTGTTAAGCTCACCAAGGAAATGGTTACTAAGGATACCGCATTTATAACAATAATATACGGAAACGGTATAACCGAAGAACAGGCAAATATCGCTTATGAAAGTATTAAATCAAAATTAGGCAATCATATAGATATTTCGCTTATAGAGGGCAAGCAGCCGATTTATTATTTTATAGTTTCGGTCGAATAATATATTAATATAATTTAGGTGATAAAAAATGCCGTCATTATTTGATATACCGATAAATAATCTGTATGGAATAGGCGAAAAAAAAGCCGCCGCTATGCGAAAACTCGGCATTAAGTCAATAGGTGATTTAATAAGATTTTACCCAAGAACATACGAAGATTGGTCATCTCCCGTAAAGATTTCAGAAATAAACAGTAATCTATGCTGTATAAGGGCTTTTGTATGCGAAATATCTCCCACATCTGCAATAAAAGGCGGCAAACAAGTTCTTAAGGTAAGAGTATGCGACGGATTTTCGTTTTTAAGTATTATATATTTTAACAATCCTTATATACACAGATTAATTGAAACGGATAAAGAATATTTATTTTATGGCCGTATAAACAATAGCTATGACAGAATAACTATGGTTTCGCCGCAGTTTATGCCTGTTAATGCACCAAATAAAATAATACCCATATATCCGCAGAACAGCGGTATATCTTCAAAAAATATCGCCAAATTTGTAAAAAATGCTCTTACCTTACTCCCGACCGAAATCAAAGACCCTATACCTATTAATATAAGAAAAAAATATAATTTATGCAATTTAAAATTCGCATTGGAGAATATACATTTTCCAAAAGATATAAGCTCACTGAATATGGCAAAAAATCGTCTTAGTTTTGAAGAATTACTATTGATGCAGCTTGGTATGGGAGGATTAAAAAGCCATAAAGCACAAAGTAATATTTGCATAGAAAATGATTATTCAAAGGAGTTTTATTCGCTGCTGCCGTTTACACCAACAAATGCTCAAAAACGAGCTGTTGATGAGTGTGTTAAGGATTTGAAAAATATAAATAAAACTGCTATGAATAGATTAGTTCAAGGAGATGTTGGCTCCGGCAAAACAGCAGTAGCAAGTTGTATATGTTATACAACTGCCAGAAACGGCTATCAATGTGCATTTATGGCTCCAACCGAAATTCTTGCCGAACAGCATTATTATTCCTTAAAGAAACTATTTTCAAATAGTGTTAATATTGCACTTCTTACAGGCTCTACCAAAATAAAGGAAAAAAATCAAATACTAAATGCCCTTTCAGATGGTAATATTGATATTATAATTGGTACACACGCATTAATATCAGATAATGTTGAATTTAAAAATTTAGGACTTGTTGTTACAGATGAACAACATCGTTTTGGCGTTGCACAAAGAGCAAAGTTACTTTCAAAAGGCGAAAATCCACATTTATTGGTAATGTCTGCAACACCTATCCCGAGAACTTTGGCACTTGTAGTATTAGGTGATTTAGATATATCCGTAATAGACGAAATGCCCCCTAACAGAATGAAAACGGATACCTTTTTAATAAGCAGCAATATAAGAAAAAGAGCATTATCCTTTATTCAAAAAGAAATTGACAAGGGCAGACAGGCATATATCGTCTGCCCACTCGTTGAACAGGGCGAAAGCGACCTTATTTCTGCACAAAACTACGCAAGAAATTTACAGGCACAATTATCCGGATATACTGTCGCACTTTTACACGGCAAAATGAACGGCAAAGAAAAAGAACAAGTAATGAAAGATTTTGCAAACGGAAAAACTCAAATTCTCGTTTCAACTACCGTTATAGAAGTAGGTGTAGATGTTCCAAATTCTACCGTTATGATGATTGAAAATGCTGAACGCTTCGGATTATCCCAGTTACATCAGCTCAGAGGAAGAGTTGGCAGAGGTAAACATAAATCATACTGCATATTAGTTTCTGATATTAAAAATAAAGATACCAAAACCCGACTGCAAGTTATGTGCCAAACAAATAACGGATTTGAAATTGCAGAGCAGGATTTGGCTTTAAGAGGTCCGGGAAATTTTTTCGGTGCAGAGCAACACGGTCTTACAGATTTTAAGCTACATAATTTTAATGTTACAAATTACCTTGAAGATACGCAAACCGTTGCCAAAGAAATATTGTCATTAGATAATAAATTAACATTCCCCGAACATAAAGCTCTTAGGGCTGAAATTAAAAGATTATTTGGAAGTGTAAGTTCACAGTGGCTCAATTAAAAGGACAAACTTATTAAAAATAAGTTTGTCCTTTCTTATTAATCTAATAATATACCTATTTCTCTGTCATCATCAGGTGCAAGCACCTCAAATGCACCAACACCATAATAACCTACTCCGTCAAAGAAACATTCACTATATTTACCATTAAATACTCTCACAAAACCATTTGGATATACACCAACAACTTCTGCAATAGCTTTTTTATTATTTTCTGTAAGATAAATTACTTTTGTTCCTATACTTAACATAAATAAACAACCTTCTTTTTCATATTATATGATAAATAATAACACATATCAATACAAAATTCAACATATTAAAATACAATTTTACACTTCTTAATAATTATTATATTCCATCAGAACATCGTCCTATTTATGAAATATTTATATGCGGGATTTCACACCATATCTATTAAGAAAATTTTTTCAAGCAAAAACTTGCGGCAGGACGGATTTTTTTAGGCATTTGCAAGCGTTTTTGCAATTACATTGCCAAGTAATTCACCTGTATATACTGCCTCATCAACAGTATTTGCATCTGTGCCTACTTCTATAAGCAATGAACCCGTATTAATATACATATTATATGCAAAATTTCCAAAATACAATGGTCTTGTCATTCCGGGATACATATCCTCGGCACACTGCTGCAATCTAAGTGCAAAACGCAAATTATATCGCCAATCAGGAAAATTTAACGAACCGTCACTATCATAACCTGCCATAATCATAATTTGTGCGGCTTTCTTACCATCATAAACGAATGTCGGTTTAATTTTTTCCCCATCGTTACCCTCTATGGAATCTCTGTGTATATCGAGTATAACTTTAATTGATGGGTGTTCTTTAAGACATTTATTAATACTTTCTGCACTTCTTTTGTAAGAACCTGTATATGTAGTATCGTGTACGGTAGTTATATGAATGGTATTTATACCGGCATTTTTAAGGGAATTTGTAATAGCATCTCCGACAGCACATACTGTTTTGGTTTTATCCTCGCTTCTGGGATAAAAACTGTCGTAGTAGTATCCTAAATCTTCCTCCATATATGACTCGCTTGTATGTGTATGAACTATTAAGACCTGTGGCTCTGTCGTATCCTCCATCTCAAAACCGAGTTTAGCACGAATTTCCTGCGATATACTTATATTTGTATCGGTAGAATTTTTAACATAAAAATTATCGTATTCTATTCCGCCGGCACTGTATCTCACCTCAGTAACGGGGTGAGCATCATCTGGTACACCTACTGTACTGTTATTCCCGTTATCATCTGTTTTGTCACTTGCAGTATCACCTTCTGACTGGGTTGTATCTGTATCATTGCTATTTGTACTTTCCGTATTATCGCTGTTATCATTGCTAAAATCTGAATTTATGCTGTTATCTGATGGATTTTCATAATTACTCATAGTTCCGTCCGGAAAAGCTAAATTAGCAGCAATTATCTTTATATTTCTGTTATTTATTCCCGGAAATCTCTTTATAATTCCGCTTACAGAAAATACAACTATCACAACCGCTAATAATATAATTAAAATTTCTGATATTTTTTTACTTTTAGATGACACATTCGGCTCCTCCCCTGAACTTGTCTATATTTAACTTATGCTGTACAAAAGCAATTTATGCCATTAATGATTTAAGCAAGTCCAGTGAATATTCTGTCTGCAAAGCACAATTTATTGCCATACCTATTAATTTGGAAGCTCTTTGAATTAGTAAATCTATTTCTTTTGGAGTTACAATCATATTTTTGCTTATAATTTCACTTTTTTTGGAAATTATATTGCTTATATCCATATTCAATAAATCACATATGAGTGTATTTGCGTCAACTACTGTCGGAATACCTATACTTATAACCGGTATACCCATATTATCCTTATTTATCTTAAAACGATTGTTTCCTACACCGGCACCGGGTGAAATTCCACTGTCGGAAATCTGTACTGTACAGCCTAAACGAGATAATTTTCTTGTTGCCAATGCGTCAACTACAATTAAATATGATGGATTTATTTTTTTTATTATACTTAATATTATTTCTCCGCTTTCAATACCCGTCTTACCCAATACACTTGTGGAAAATACCGCAACAGGTCTTAATTTATCAAGACCTATTGATTTGGAAAGTTCCTTTGATAAGTGCCTCGTTGCAAGTATAAAATCCATACACCTTACACCTAACGCATCCGGTGTGATTTCCTCATTTCCAAGCCCCACAACCAATGCCATATTATTTTTATTTTCATTATCGGGCAATATGCTTTTTATTTCAGAAGATATATTATATAAAATATTATCTGTATCAACAAAATTATCTGTGAGTGACGGCAGCTCTATTGTTATATATCTTCCAATAGGCTTTTGCAATTCTTTAGAACCATTTTGATTAGTAATATTAATTCTTGTGATAATACAATTATCTTTAATATCCTTATGGTACTCTATACCATCTATAAAGTCGCTTTTTGTATCTTTAATGTCAAGAGCAAGGTCAGTCCTTAATATCACTTAAAAATCAATCCTTTTCTATTAAAATATACAATTATTATTGCAACAAATCTATATAAATAAACATCGTTTTTTAAAAATGACAAACGAGTATATAAGAGTTTACAAGAGAATTTACAAGATTAAAAGAGATTTTAATAATGTAAATTAAATTTTTATAAAAAAAGTGTTGACATATACCTGCGAATATGTTATTATCAAACTTGCTGAAAAAGTACTCTTATATATGTATAAAATAAAATTGTAGAATATATAGAGTTTTAATACAATATTTTCTGAATTCTAAGGAGGAATACGCTATGTCAACTTATATGGCAAAGGCAGGTCAGGTTGAACGCAAGTGGTATATATTAGACGCTGCAAATAAACCACTCGGCCGTGTAGCGGCACAAGCTGCTGTTTTACTTCGTGGCAAACATAAACCAACTTTTACACCTCATGTAGATTGCGGTGACCACGTTATCATAATTAACTGTGATAAGGCAATTCTTACAGGTAAAAAACTTACTCAAAAATATTATTATCGTCATACAGGATATATAGGTCATATGAAAGCTACAAGATACGATATTCTTATGGCTAAAAATCCTGAGAAGGCTATGGAATTGGCTGTTAAAGGTATGATACCTAACAACACTATCGGTCGTGCTGCTGAAACAAGACTTCGTGTATTTGCTGGCGCTCAGCATAATCACGCTGCTCAAAAACCAGAAGTTTGGGATAAGTAAGAGAGGAGGAATTTTATTATGTATGATAAGACACCATATTTTTACGGAACAGGCAGAAGAAAAAGTTCTGTTGCAAGAGTTAGATTATATCAAGGTACAGGTAAGGTAACTATTAACGACAGAGATATTGACAACTATTTCGGTCTTGAAACTCTTAAACTTATAGTTCGTCAGCCTCTCGTTCTTACAGATACAGCAGATAAATTTGATATCGTATGTCGTGTGGCAGGCGGCGGTGTTACCGGTCAGGCAGGTGCTATCCGCCACGGTATTTCAAGAGCATTACTGCAATATGATGCTGAGGCACTTCGTCCAAAGTTAAAGAAAGCCGGTTTCTTAACTCGTGACCCAAGAATGAAAGAAAGAAAGAAGTACGGCTTGAAAGCAGCAAGGCGTGCTCCACAATTCTCGAAGAGATAATTCAAAGGTTCACAAAAGAAATTCAGCAAACCTTGGAAACCACAGTGTTTCCAAGGTTTTTTCTTATTTTATGGACTGCTCAGCAACTTCTGCAAATACCGCTTCCAACGATTATCTTATGTGTTTTAAGCTGACGATAAAATATTTGGGATTTTCTCCCGTATAAAAGACAATATTTATTACATAGAGGTGGGTTATTATGGATACTTTTTATTATACTGTAAAAAAAATTGATGGTGATTATGCTATATTATATCGAACAGATATAAATGATAATGATGGTATTCTTGTTGCAAGAGCATTATTGCCCGAAGACATAACAGAAGGTACTAATCTAAAATGGGAAATGTTTCAATATTCAATTATCTGAAATACCATCAAAAAATAGCTGTAACTAAAAAGTTACAGCTATTTATAATTATAAGTTTCTGTATTTTTTAACTTTGTATTTTTGTTGATTACGCCTTTTTTTATTTTTTATAATAGCATATATAATATATATTATAATTAATAAAATAATTACTCCGATAGCCAGAAAAAACCACTTTGATGTAACTATATTTAATATAAATTCTTTATTATAAAGCAATTCGCTTCTTTCTATACTTTCAGAGGCAACTAAATCTATTGTTGTTAATATACTGCCATTATATTTTAGCGTAACCGTCCCGATAGCATCACCCTCATTTATGGGTGCTCTTACACTTTTAGGAATATTAACCGAGTAATTTATATTTGAAGAATTTATATATGATGGCAATAACATAGAAAAATTGTTCGCCGGTAATAACAATAATGTATCTTTATTCCAAGCCAATTCAACCGGTACTTCACATATAGAATTTTTTGTATTCATTATAGTTCTTATATCAAGTTCTCTAAATGCCCAATCATATATTTTAGCACTTTCCTTCATAGCCATATTATCAAGCTGATTGCCTTCGCTGTCCTGTGTTGCCGCACCTAATGATACACACATATATGCAAAACCGTTATTTTCCGCCGTTGATACAACGCAATATCCGGAATCTTTACCATCACTTCCCGACTTTATACCACTGGCATATTTATAATAATAATCTCCGCCTCTGTTACGGTCTATCATATAATTTGTTGTCACCACATATCTGCCATCATCTTCACTAAATATATATTTAAATTTTGTATTAACTATTTCATTAAAATAAGGCAAACTCAAAGCATAATTTGACATTATATAAACATCTTTCGCCGTACTGTAATTATTTTCGTGGTACAATCCCGTTGGATTAGCGAAGTTGGTATTTGTACAGCCTAAATCCTTTGCTTTTTCATTCATCATATCGACAAATTTATTAATATCTCCGTCACCAATATAATCTGCCAATATCAAAGCGGCATCATTTCCTACCGATACCATTAAACAATAAAGAAGCTGTAAAATCGTAACTTCTTCGCCGTCCTTAAATCCTGATAATGCGCTTCCTGTTCCTCTCAATAAATTAATAACATCTTCTTTGATAGTAACTTTTGTATTTTCCAAATCCTTTATTTGTTCGCAGGTCACTATGTATGTCATAATCTTGACTAATCCTCCGATTGCTCTTTGAGTATCAGCATTTTTTTCATATATAGGTGCATTAGTATCAAGATTAACAAGATATATAGAATTTGTTTCGGTATCAAAATCTATATCAAATGTAATGGCATTAACATTTGATGATTTAAAAATAAATGTTAATGTTATAAAAACAGTAAACAAGAAAATTAAAATTTTTTTCATATATTAAAAAACATCTCCCAATATGTTATAATAAAATAATTTAATTTGGCGGGGCTTCGCCCCTTTCAGAAGTGTTTAAGAGCGGGGCTTTGCCCCACACCCCCACGAGGGCTCTGCCCTCGACCCGTTAAGAAAACTTTTTGAAAAAAGTTTTCTTAAAACTTTCAAAAACTTTTAACTTTTTTAAAACAAAAGTTTTAGGTCAAGCCTTTTTTAAAAGGCTTGCGGGTTAAGGGCGGAGCAATTATGGGGGAGGGACAACGCCACGCCCCGACTTGCTAAAAAATTTTTTGAAAAAGGAGAAAATAAGCAAATGTATAAAAAAGATATTCCGCCATCTCTTTATGGAAAACTTGCTGTTCTTAAAGAAATTGAATATAATTATAATCGTCTTGATTATCTTTTAAAAAACAATGGCGATAAAGAGGAAATAAAACATTATAAAAAAATTTGCAGCACCTATAATATATACTCAAAGGACTATAAAAAAGAAATATCCCGCCTTCAAAAAATTCTTGATGAAAATAAAAACTCTTAAATTTATAAAATTCTTAATCTTTCAACGGATATGGTTTTTCCCGATTTCTCATCTATATCAAATATAATACAGTCCATTCGACATTCCCCATCTGCTAAATCGAACCTTACCGGCATTCTTTCAACGAACTTTTTTATAACAAGTTCAGGCTTCACACCTAATATTGAATGAATTGTTCCTGTCATACCAACATCTGTTATAAAACCTGTTCCTTTATTAAGAATACATTCATCTGCCGTTTGAGTGTGTGTATGTGTACCAAATACAGCAGATACCTTTCCGTCAAGATAATAGGCAAGAGCCTGTTTTTCAGATGTTGTTTCTGCGTGAAAATCTATAATTTTTATCTTGCAGTCTTTATATTTATTCAGCAAGTCATCTACAATTCTGAACGGACTGTCAAGTGTATCCATAAACATCGTTCCCATAAGATTAATAACACACACTTGATATTTTACCATATCAACTATACAAGAACCTTTACCGGGAGTTGTCCCACTCGGAAAATTTGCCGGTCTTATTATAAAAGGTTCATTATCGTAATATTCATAACTCTCTTTTCTTCTGAATGCGTGATTACCAGATGTTATCACATCAACTCCGCTATCAAATAAAAATCTTGCAGATGCAGGAGTTACGCCGTTCCCGTCAGAAGAATTTTCACCATTGGCAACAACAAGATTTATATTTTTTTGTTTTTTAAGCTGAGGCAGTTTGTTTCTTAAAAAATTACAACCTATATTTCCTACTACATCACCTATACAAAGTACTCTCAAAATATTCACCAGTCCCTAAAAACTTAAGTTTATTTTTATAAAATAGAAAATTAAATTTATGTATATATTGTATGATAGTATTATACAATAAAATAGATACATTTTAAAGGTATTTATTTAATATACGGAGATGCAGATATGATAAAAATATCAAATAATTATACGGTTTGCCAAGGTAAATCCGAGTGTATCGCTCATATAATAAAAAGACAAAAATCAAATATCAAACCTAAAATTGCTCAAAACATAAATAGCGAAATAGAAAAAATAGAAACAGCTTATAGTTCTTTAATAGATAAAACTCAATATATTTACGAACAAATGCCTGTTTTATGGAATGATAAGTCACAGGAAATTTTTGGTGCATTTCTTATGTTGTTTAAAGACAGAACATTTATTGATACCCCTATAAAACTTATTAACGAAAATAACTATACTTGCGAATATGCTATATATAAAACAGTTAAAGATTTAATGGATACTTTTAGGGAAATAGACAACCCTTATATAAAAGAAAGAATTAATGACCTTGACGAAATAGGTTATTACCTTATAAATGAAATAAATAATTTTCCGCTTGATTGCAGTATTAAAAATAATAATCCTTGCGTTTTGGTGACAAATAAAATTGGCTGTATTGACCTTGCATTAATTAATAAAAATAGTATCAAGGGAATTATTACACAAAGCAATATGACACAAACTCACTCATTATTAATTGCACAAACCGAAAACATACCAATTATAGTTGGTGTTAAAAATATACTCAATATAGCTAAAGAAAATAATATTATTAAGATTAATAATGCAGATATAGAAATATATCAATAATTTATATTTTTTACTATTAAAATAAGGGTTGTCTTATATAGACAACCCTTAAAATTTTTGTATTATAGAAATAAATTATTTCTTTCCGGCACCCGAAACAGCTTTTCTGATAAGGTCAACCGGAATCATTGTAAATCCAAGTAATGCTACAATTCCCCAACCAATTATACCAAATGGTTTACAGCTAAACATATTACCTATAAATTCAAATGGTGCAAGAGGAATAAGTCCTGCATTTACAATAACAGCCTGTACAACAACTATTATTAACAATACTTTCAAGAAACCCGGATTTAACTTTAAGTCTTTGAATATACCAAAACCATCATCTCTGACATTAAAGCCATTAAACAATGCACTCCAGATAAACAATACAAAATATGCTGTTAAATGTTTTCCGCTGTCATAAACACCGTCTGTTGTAAAGAAACTCTGGAAAAACGGCAGTTTTAAGAACACGAAACTTACTGCTGTAAGCCACACACCCATTGTTGCAATTTGTATCATCATAGGCTTACTTACTATACTTTCATCTCTTCTTCGAGGTTTTTCTCTCATATATTTTTCTCTTGCAGGCTCATTTCCAAGCATCATAGCTCCAAGTCCGTCCATTACAAGATTTACAAATAATAAGTGTGTTACTTTCAATGGTTCTTCTATTCCGAAAAATGGTGCAATAGCACTTACTATGACCGCCGCAACATTAATTACAAGCTGGAATTTACAGAATTTTAAGATATTATGGTAGATTGTTCTTCCGTAAAGAATTGCATCTTTAATTGAACGGAAATTGTCATCAAGTACTACAATTTTACCGGCTTCCTTTGCAGCCTCTGTACCACTTCCCATAGCAAAACCGACATCGGCTCTTTTTAAAGCCGGTGAGTCATTTACACCATCACCCGTCATACCTACAACTAAATTCATTTCCTGACAAAGTCTTACCATTCTTGACTTATCCGTTGGCAAGGCTCTTGCTATAACTCTTATATTTCTTATAATCTTTTTAACTTCATCATCACTCATTTCATTGAGTTGTGCTGATGTGATATATATTTCATCATCGGTCTTTAATAATCCTGCATCTCTCGCAATAGCTACCGCTGTTTCAAGTCTGTCACCTGTAATCATAACAACCTGAATACCTGCATTCTGCACCTCTTTTATAGCATCTCTTGCCTCAGGTCTTACATCATCTCTTATTGCTACAAGACCAATAATAACTATATCATCATTAATTTTATTTTCTGTAAGTGTCTTTTGTGAATATCCAAACGCCAACACACGCATAGCTTTTTTGGCAAGTTCATCAATTTTACTATCAAGTGCTTTTTTGTCTATTGACTTTATATTGCCGTCAGCGTCCAGATACTTTGATGCAACAGCAAGTAATCTTTCCGGTGCACCTTTATAGAATACTTTGCCTTGATTTTCAATATATGCCTGGCTGAATTTATTAGTTGAATTAAATATTTGTGAGCTTGTAACTTCATTTTTAGTATCATTGACGAGTTTTGTAAATGTTTCCTCTCCAATGAATTTCATAAGTGCTTGGTCGGTAGCATTACCGCCAATTACTCTATGTTCACTGTCAAACATTGATGCCGTATTTTTGCCGATAGCAAAATCAAGCTCTGTTTTTATTTTATTATGTTTGACAATATCAGCAATTTCTATTGTTTTGCCATCTGCTGTAAAAAATTCAACAACTTCGAGCGAACCTTTTGTAATAGTTCCTGTTTTATCACTGAATAAAATATTAAGTGAGCCTGCCGTTTCAATACCTTCTGCCTTACGAACCAATACATTATGGTCAAGCATCTTACTTGTATTTTGCATAAGTACCAATGAAATCATAAGAGGTAAACCTTCCGGAACGGCACATACAATAATAACTATCGCAAGTGATACAGCCTCTACTACTTTTTTGATTATTTCGGTCGCACCCAATGCAAAGAACGGAGAAAATCCGCCTGCGTGAATTATGAAATATACTAAATATAATAATGCTATTACAATAGCACCTATATAACCAAATGTTGAAATTTGTTTTGCAAGTTTTGCAAGCTTAACTTTAAGCGGCGAATCCGGCTCATCTTCCTGCATTTCCTCAGCCATTTTACCCATCATTGTTTTTAAGCCGACTTTTCTTACATCAAGGATACCTTCGCCGTCAAATACAACTGCACCTCTGAAAAGTGAATATTTGTCTACAAAAGTATCACCTGTTATATTTTCAGGAAACTCTGTATCTTCACTTGCTGCAAATTTCTTACATTCCTCAGCTTCACCGTTGAGTGCCGAGTTATCCACTCTTAAATCTCCGGAAATAAGGATACCATCTGCCGGAATTTTATCGCCTGATTGTAATAATACTTTATCTCCGACAACAACATCATCAACATCTATAACAGTTATAACACCATTTCTGTAAACCTTACATTGGTCTTTTTTAGTACTGTCTTTGAGTTCACGATATTTTGTATCACTCGCCACACCCGTTTTAGCGGATACAATGGCAACTATAATAACCGCTACTATTGTACCAATAGGTTCATAGATTTCAGCTTGTCCAAAGAAAAACATTGCTATCATAATTGCAGCAATAACAAGCAATATTTTTATCATTGGGTCACCGAATGTTTCCTTAAATTCTTTCCAAAACGTAGTAGGTTCAGAATCGGGAATTACATTACTTCCATTATCCTTCCTTGACTGTTCAACTTCAGCGTCTGTCAAGCCAAGTTTTTTAGTATCAATTTTACTGCTATCAGAATCTTTTTTATTTTCCTCTTTATTAAGAGATGTCTTTTCTGATTTTTTCAACCGAAATACCTCCATTAAAATTCAAATAATCTTTTCCTTAATTACATAAATCTTTTTATCAATGTACCAAGACCATCATCTGTTGTACCTTGACCAATGGCATTGAATTTCCATTCACCATTATATCTGTAAACTTCTCCGAATATAACGGCTGTCATATTAGAATAATTATCTGTTAAATTATATCTGCAAATTTCAGTATTTGTTCTGCCATCAACAAGTCTTATGAAAGCATTTTGTATCATACCAAAATGTTGATTTCTTTTATATGCCTGATATATATTAACAACAAATATAATTTTATCATACTGTGAAGGTACGCTTGCAAGCTCAATGATAATTTGTTCATCATCGCCCACACCGGCACCTGTGAGATTATCTCCCATATGCTGAACAGCATTTGTATAATGTCTTAAATTTCCAAAATATACAACATCATCTTTTGTCAAAAGTTTGCCGTTCTGCGTCAATATTGCAGAAGCATCACAATCTATCGGCTGAGGTTTCGGTGCAAAAAATCCTCTTTTTTGCTGAGCCTCGTCCCAACCTAATGCTACTATGACACGATTTAATCCTGCATTTTCCTTTGATAAATTTACCTTTTGTCCTTTTTGTAGACTTATAGCCATTTTAAAAACCTCCTTTTATTAAAGCATATATGGCTGGTAAATACTCACTTGCAATTAATTATTAATTAGTCGGAATATATGCCATAATTACTGCATAAAGCAGATAAGCCGCCCTGATGGCCGCAGCCGATAGCATTAAATTTCCATTCACCGTTATTTCTATAAAGTTCGCCAAATACAATGGCTGTTTCGATAGAAAAATCTTCGCCTAAATCATAACGCAGAATTTCGCTGTTGTTTGAACCATCAACTATTCTTATAAAGGAATTTGACACTTGTCCAAAATTTTGTCTTCTTACATCAGCATCATAAATTGTCACGGCAAAAACTATCCTGCTGATTTCAGGAGGCACTAACGAAAGATTAACAAATATTTGTTCATCATCACCATCGCCGGCACCGGTTCTGTTATCTCCTTTATGCTGAACCGCACCACTCTTATGAATAAGATTACCATAAAATACAAAATCGTCTTGACTGCTTACCTTTCCGGCATCGGTCAGTAAAAATGCTGAACAGTCAAGGTCGAAAGATGTACCTGTGTCATATTGGTTAATATCCCAGCCCATACCAACGATGACATTTTCAAGTCCCGGGGCTGTTTTTGTAAGACTTATTTTCTGACCTTTTTGTAAACTAATAGGCATTTGTTTTCCCTCCTAAAATTACATTACCTCTATACCATAGTGGTTGCAAAGTGCTGCCAAACCGCCTTGAAAACCACTTCCGATAGCATTAAATTTCCATTCATTGTTATATTTATAAATTTCTCCTACAACGATAGCTGTTTCTATTGAAAATTCTTCGCCTAAGTCATAACGCAAAATCTCATTGTTTGTATCTTGGTCTACAACTCTTATAAACGAATTTGATACTTGTCCAAAATTTTGCCTTCTCAATTCAGCATCATAGATTGTTACGGTAAACGCTATTCTTGATACATTTGCAGGTATCATTGTAAGGTCAACAATAATTTGTTCATCGTCACCATTACCCGAACCCGTAAGATTATCGCCCATATGCTTTACACTGCCGCTTGTATGTTCGAGATTTCCATAAAAAATAAATTCCTTTTCGGTCGGTGTTTTGCCATTACTTCCTAACATAAATGCAGAAGCATCAAGGTCGAAATCGTATCCGGACGCATATGGATTTACATCCCAACCCAATCCTATCATAAGATGTTTAAGACTTGGATTGGATTTTGTCAAATCTACTTTTTGTCCTTTTGATAAATTAATTGGCATTTTTCAATCTCCCTTCATAAAGTCCTAAAAATAGGGTTGGAGGCGGGGTCTTGTCCCACGCCCTCCAAAGGCTCTGCCCTTGACCCATTAAGAAAACTTTTTGAAAAAAGTTTTCTTAAAACTTTCAAAAACTTTTATGTTTTTTAACCCAAAAGTTTTCGGTTAAGTCCTTGTAGGGTGTGGGGCAATGCCCCGACCTTCGCAATCGTCCCGCTAAGAAAATACCTAACTTTTTAAATGGGTTATTATTTCACAATAGGTGAAATTGCATTAAGCTACTTGAATACCAAAGTGGTCACATAAAGCAGCCAAACCACCTTGGAAGCCACTGCCAATAGCGTTAAATTTCCATTCGTTATTATTTTTATACAGTTCACCTACAACTACGGCTGTTTCAATAGAGAAATCCTCTCCTAAATCATATCGAATAAGTTCTTCGCCTGTTGAATTATTTACTATTCTTATAAAAGCGTTTGAAACTTGTCCAAAATTTTGTCTTCTTACATCAGCGTCATAAATTGTTACCGTAAAAGCAATTCTTGAAATGTTGGCAGGAATTGTTGCTAAATCAACAAAAATTTGCTCATCATCTCCATCACCTGAACCTGTAAGGTTATCGCCCATATGCTTTACACTGCCGCTTGTGTGTTCAAGATTTCCATAGAAGATAAATTCTTTTTCGCTTGGTGTTTTGCCATTATCCGCAAGAAGAAATGCCGATGCGTCAAGGTCAAATGCTGTACCTGTATCAAAAGCATTTACATCCCAGCCAAGTCCAACCATAATCGAGGTTAATCCGGGATTTGTTTTTGTTAAATCTACTTTTTGTCCTTTTGAAAGATTGATAGGCATAATTTTATCCTCCTAAATTTTATTTTTATATAATTTTTATAAAATACAAAATACTCGATTGAATTTTGCTTTCATAGTATTAATAGAGTTTTTTTATAAGGTATTTAATAGTTTTCCAATTTTTATCAATAGTATTACACTTAATACAAATAAATCAAATTATTTTTTTGGCGGCATATGATACATTTGGTCAAATTCCGTCTTCATAGCATTAAGTTTAATCTGGTCTTGTTCTCTTTGCTTTGATGCTTGCTCCTGAATAGCCTTAGTATCAGCAATACCCTGCATAATCGTTTTCCAAGTTGTTTCAAGAGTTTCAATCTTAATCGAACTTCCCGAAGCAAGTTGTGCAACCATCTTTGATTGCTCAGCCGTATTGTGAGCATTCTTTATAAGCATTTCGTTTGTTTTTTCGTCAAGTGCAGACATTGCCTCTGCCTGTACACGCTGTCTTTTAAGCATAATTGCTTGTGCAAGTGCCTGTTTGAATATAGGTAATGTAATAATAAATGCCGAATTAATTTTTCTTACGAGGTTAAGATTTGTAAATTGCATTGTTTTAATCATAGGAATAGACTGCATAGCAACATTTTCTGCAATTCTCAAATCTTGTGTTCTCTGTTCGAGCATACTCTTGGCTTGTTGAAGTGATGTAAGTTCAAATTGGATTGAGTTATCCCCTGTTGTTTCCAAATCTTTTTGTCTTTGCTGAATGTAGGAATCAAGTTCATTAATTCCTTGTTCACCTGCAAGAATATACTTTACAAGTTCGTGATAATAATTAACATTTGATTGGAACATATCTTCAAGATTTCTGTTTGATTGTTTAATTTCAGACTCATATTTTTTAAGTTCAACATAAATCTTATCCACTTGGTCGCCCATAGTATTATACTTACTAAGTATTTTTTCAAGTTTTTTCTTGGCACTGTTAAAAATCTTGTCAAAGAAACCCGGATTTTCCTTGATTTCTTCAATATCAAACTGTTCCATAATCTTCGTCAGCTGTGTAAGTAACGCACTTGATTCATTTAATTTTGATGTGTTCATATTTCTAAGAACTATATCAGAACACTTTGCTATCTCCTCGGCAACAGGCGCACCAAATGATACTATACTGTCCGGATTATCAATCTCGATTGTACTTACAATAGCATCTACCTCTGCCGAATTAACAAGCTCTTTATTAAGACTTTCTCTTTCACTTGTTATATCGAAAGTTTCAACATTTTCTGCCTCTGCATTAACCATTTGATTGTTATTAGTTTGTGCACCGGCACTTGCACTTGCTGTTTGTTGTGATTTTGAAAAATCAATTCCCATAGTTTAACTATCTCCTTCTCAGAAAATTTTTATTTTAATATTTATCTTCCGAATAATCGTTCTTTTAATGAGCGATTATTCGACATACCTGGTTTAAGATACGGCACATATATGCCATATACATACTCACCAATCTGATGAGTATCAAAATATACTTCATTAAGATATTGTTCAATAGTCTGGTATCCTGTTGGAACAAAAAATACTATATCGAAGCCTATAAGATTCAAATAAACAAATTTTATACTATCTTCAAGAGAATATTGTGCCTCTTTTGTATTGATACAAACTATTTTCGGCGGTACTTTCGTAAAATCAAACTTTTGAATAAGTCTTATTATATCTTGACTAAGATTTAATATAGTTGATACTATATGATACTCCATACCATTTTCAAAAGTACCTTTTATTAATTTTTGGTCTATTAAAAGCTGTAACTTATCAAGCATATAATCTTGAACTTCTTGTCTTAAATAGCCAAATTTATAAACGGAATGATTTTTAATAACATCTTTTTGAACTTTTCCGTTCCTGAAAAATTGCTGTTCATACTGCGAAAATATAGCCAGAGAGCCGCCTGTCGTATATGAAACGCCTTGTTCTAATATTATATCAGGCAAAAGCAATTTTTTTACCGATTTCCAATATTCTGATACATCACCGTCCTTAACACCGCAAACTTTTGCAAATATTACCGGCATATTTACCGTATCATCTACTACGCTGAAATTCGGTCTGTATCTCACCTCTTGTGCCCAGAGTATAGCTATTTCCTCATACATTGTATGCAATGTAATAGCATTAGCCTTTCTGTATTGCTGATTGCGGTACATTCCGGAGTCCTGATACATAACCGTATTTAACTCTTGTTCAGCGTGATATGCCGCAGTACCCAATCGCATATTTGTCAGTTCAGACGGAAACTTTTCTATATCATTCATTGAGTATTCATATTCTTTTTTAAATAAAAATTTATCTTCCACAACACTTGTTTCGCTTTTATCCGGCTGTATAATCAAAATGTCAACCGGCAGTCTTGACAAAAATCTTAAAAATAAAGCCTCTTTCTCATCTTGACATACACCAAAATATATAAATACTGCGATTTCACCCTTCTTCCAACCTTGCGGAAATAATCTGAATTTATATCTATTTAACCAGCATATCAAATAAACTGCCTTTTCGGTTAATTTACCGAGGTTTACACCATTTTTGGTTTCTTCTCCCAAAATATCAAAAAATGCCTTTTTCATAATCGCCGCTAACGAGCTGCTTGGCGGATATAGGATATTATTTGATATATCATTAAGCATTTCTTCGGGGGTAATATAATTATTTCGTTTTATATGATTAATTTCTTCGGCAACCGGTTTGCCCAATTCATTATTAACTATATGAATATTTCTATTTTTATTTTTCAGTCCCACATACATTTGATATAAGTTATTTACATATGTTGTTTTATCGTCAACTCCAAGCATTTCAAAAAAACAATTATAAAATAAATTACTGTCGTTACCTCTTTGCATAATATCCGTTGCAACATCTGTAAATGGGTCTGTTGTTATCCAAGCATTTGTGCAATTTATACATTCAGTTTTTATATTTGGAAGGGTTTTATTTACTGCTGTATTAAAACTTTGAGGTTGAACTCTTGTTGGTTGCTGCGGCAGCTTCACAGGATTACTTTGTCGTTGCGGCAGAGTATTTTTCAGCATATTTTCTGATTTTGTTTCCTCGTAAATACTGCTTATCGAAAAATTCATCGGAAATGCCGTCATTCCGTCAGTTTTATATTCCTTTGAAAATTTTGAATTTGAATCAAGTCTTAAGTATTCATTATCTCCCTTATACTGCAATAAAACTATATCTGCACCACTCTTTGAGAGTATAGAGAACATATCCAATTCATATTTGCCTATGCTGCCTTCATATAAAATTTTAGGTACTTTTGAACCACCCAATTTATTCAGTATTCTTTCAAATCTATAATAAAGCCAACACATAAATTTAATATATGCGTTTTTTAACATATTTTCGTTTTTTCCCTGTTGTTTCATATCACAAAGGGTATCATATAAACATTTTGCTAAATCTTCACGCTGTGATGTATTTAATCTCGGAAGCCATTTTCTTAGACTCATATTAAAAAAATATTCGCTTAATTCAAAATCACTGCCCATCATTTCTTGATAATAACTAAGATTTTTTTCATCCGGATTTTGGAGTTTTCCTTCTATTACTATACCATAATTTCTTGCCTCATTATAATATTTCTTAATAAACTCGGCAATTTTTGCATTATAGCCATTTAATCTATAAAAAAATACTCCTTTTTCATTTCTCTGAGTGTAACCTGTAAAATAATCATCAAGTTCCACTAATTCGATACGACTATACATAATTACTTTACTCCATAAAAACAAATTTTAATAAATTCATTAATAAATTTTCATATTGTTACAAACCTAATTCATATAGCTTTTGCAATATTATACCAATATTCACATATATTTTCAAGTGCTTAGCAATTTAATTAATAAATCCACCAATAAAATTATTAATTGCTCTGTAATCAACTGCTAAATTTATATTTTGACCATCATCAATACCGGCTGTGCTTATTCCTATAACCTCACCATACATATTCAAAACAGCACCACCGGAACTTCCGTGCGAAATCGGTGCTGTAAATTGTATCATATCAACATCTCTTATATTTCTGAAGCCTGAAATAATTCCGTCTGATACTGAATTAAATAATCCCAACGGACTGCCTATTGCAACTACTTTCTGACCTCTTACCAAAGATTTTGCCTGACGATATATTTTTAATGGCTCACAAATCCTGTTTATTCTTATAACCGCTAAATCAAACACAGTATTATATTTTATAACTTCATTTGTTTTATAAATATTATTATCGTTTTCTATTCTTACCGAATAAAATACTCCACTGTTAATTACGTGACAATTAGTTAAAATATAACCCTCTTTGCTTATCATTATTCCCGAACCCGAAGCCACAATTTCGCCGCTTCTATTATGTACGCCTATCATCACGACAGATGTCGCCAATCGTGCCAATTCTTCAAAACTTAATTCTATTCGATTTTGGTTTTGGATATTATTTGATGAACCATTATTTAACTGATTATTATTTAATTCTGACAAAGCACTCAAATGAGTGCTTTGTGATTTGTTAGAGGAATTTGATAAAATATTATGTTGTTGAAATCTTGGTTCTCTTGGAGGTGGGGGCGGCGGCATATGCGGTCTTGGCGGCGGAGGTGGCGGCATATGCGGTCTTGGCGGCGGAGGCGGCGGCATATGTGGTCTTGGAGGTGGAGGTGGTGGCATATGTGGTCTTGGCGGTGGGGGCGGTGGCATATGTGGTCTTGGCGATGGCATATTTGGTCTTGGTGGCAAAGATGGCGGCATACCCGGTCTGTGTGGTTCAAATGCTTTTGGTATTTCTACTTTGATTAAATTCGGCAACATAATTTTAACCGAGTGTGCTTTTAATTTTTCATCAAGCTCTAAATCTCCGTTTGGCAGAAGTATCATAATATCCACACCTGTTTTCGCAAGTAAATACAAAAATAAATATTCTTGTCTTTTAACATCGCAGTCTACAACAATTTTCGCCATAAAGTCATTACTCCCATCTTTTAAAATTTTACAAATAATATTATCGAGCCAATACATAGATTTAATAATAAAATTCTTACAAATTGAAGAATTAACTCCGTTTATTGATGAAAACAAATTCTCTATTTCTATTAACCGGACATTTAAAGTATTCATAATTATTTTATCTGAAACACTATTTTTAAGTGATAAAAATTTTTTTCCGTCATTGTTCCAGACTTCATACTGTTTTGTATAGTACTGAGTTTGTGTAAAATCCATAGCTTTCGGAAACTCACTTAATCTCAAATAACCACAATCAGTATTTTGTGTTAGCATACTGTCCATATTTTTAATATCATTTATGTACTTGGTCGAATTATCGACCCCTACCAATCTTATAAACACTGTTTCTTTTGAATTATTAATAATTTTATTATTCAAATTGCAAAAAGATATAATAGAATTTACTTTGTTATTAATATTTATATTTGATTTTATTATATCACCCATAATAATCACCCTACAAAAACAATAAATTTATTAATCCTATCAAAAATCCTAATACACCACCCAAATAGACAATGGCATTAAGTTCACTTTTCATAACCGAAAAAACTAAATCTTCTAAAATCTTCATATCCATTTCATTTATTTTATTTTCTGCTATTGATGCAATATTAGCTTTTTCAAGTAATTTTTCACTGTTATCGTTTATATAATTTATATACAAATTAGAGATTTCATTTTTTACTTTATCTTTATCTATTTCATAAATATCAAGAATTTCACCTACGGTTTTGCCTGATATATGATTAAATTCATCTTGTATCTTCGGACTGATAATATTAACACCATCTTTTTCAATATGCTCATCGACTTTTTTGCCTATATTATCAGATAATGATAAAATTAAATTATCACTTATCATTTTTCCTATAAATGAACTTTCGGTTTTTAATTTTATGCCTTTATAACATTCTTTTGCGATTATATCCCCAATGCCTGCCTTTTGCATAGCATTTACAATAAATTCACTTATGCTGTTTGCGATACGATAACTTTTTAAATCTGTTTTGACTTCTTCGTTGTTGCTGCTATCAATATCAGAATTACTTTTTATTTCTAAACTTGTACTAATATTTTTTTCTTCATTATACGGCACTAAACTCATAATCCCATCTGTTAATGATGATATAATCTCGGTTTTACAAAGTGACTTTTTAATATCATCTGTTGTGACAATATTTTCACTTATTGCTTTACCGATAGATTTTGCTATTTTATTTTTTCTTTTAGGTATAATTCCCGGTGTAAAGGGTAATTTTTTATCAAAAATATATTTTTCTTTATATGGTCTGAAAAGCATTTTTATTGCAAGATAGTTTGTAAACAAACCTATAACCGCACCCACTACCGGATGTACGATATACTCTAACATACAAAAATCACCTATTTTTAGCATTATTTTTATTGTATTATAACATATCTTTTTTTAACTTGATATAGAATATAAATAATTATATTAAAATTTATGATTTATTAAAAATTTTATTTCTTTTTTTGGAATATATAGATTTTCCACATTTTCAACCAAGTTTTCAACATTTTCAACCGATAAATTAACATCAACCTAACTTTTTCAAAAATATATGCAAAATAACTAAAGTTATATTTAACATATATTGCATAAATATTTAATACTTGTCACCTATTATGCTTTTATTTTGAATAATTATAAAAAGTTTTAACATATTAAACTGAGTTTTCAACAATTAAAACTTAAACTTTAAAAACTTTCAACATACAATATATTGTATAATCTCTGTTTAAACATAGATTTATATGGTATTTGAAAATTTGTTTCAACCGATTTTTCAACTTTTTCAACAATTTTATGTTGAAAACTTTTATTCATCAGCTTTAAAGGCTTTTATGGAATTCAAAACATTTCCCTCAAAGTCAAATAAGCATTGATTTTCCCAACTATTTCCTTCACCTTTTTGCCAACCGGCACCTTTTACACCAAGCCACGCAGGCTCCCAATAGCATACTCCCAAACAACCTGTTTTTGCAGCTAATTCTATTATATCTCTTATTATTTTTTCTTGACCCTCAACGCTAACAGGATAACCTGTTGCACTTGTATTGTATGAACTTGCGGAATTTGTATAATTATCCATATCATCATCAGTATATGGAAATGCCGTTTCTGCAATCATAATTTCTTTGTTATAGGATTTCAGACTTTTTAAATTTTCTTCAAGCTCATTTATTGTTCCGTGAAAATATGAGTAATAAGATAATCCGATAATATCAAAATCTTCCAAACCGCTTGATATACAGCTATCAAAAAACCATTTATATAAATTTTTATTGCAGCCGTCCTGCAGATGTATCATAACTTTTGTATGGGTATCTTGTGGCTGAGTATCTCTTACAGCTTTTATACCACTGTTCAACAGCTTAACTAACATAGGAAAATTATCTACTGTTCCGACATTCCATAATATACCGTTTCCTATTTCATTGCCTATCTGAACGATTGACGGATATGCACCTATTTTATTTAGTTCCATAAGAACATTGTATGTGTAATCATAAACTGCCTTTATAAGCTCCTCATCAGTTAAGTTAATCCAATCTGACGGTATATACTGCTTTTCGGGGTCTGCCCATAAATCAGAATAATGAAAATCAAGATATAAATCTAAACCGTTATCTTTAACACGCTTTGCCATTTTAAGAGTATGCTCTAAATTGCAATAATCTCCGCCATCAAATGACATTGTCGGATTATTGAAAATTCTTAATCTAACAAAACTTACTCCATTTTCTTTAAATATAATCATAGGGTCTTTTTCTTTACCATCAAAATCGTAAAACTTTCCTCCGTAATCCTCTACCGCCTCCAAAGAAGATAAATCAACTCCTCTCAATACGGCAGATGTATCAATCTTTTCCTTTTCTGAATCTGATTGAACAGAATTATTATTTTCTGTAATAATTTTACTGTTATCTATAATCGAATTATCTTCTTTATTTGATTTACAGGAGTTTAAACTTAGAAATATTGCAAAAATTAATAATAAACAAAATATTTTTTTATACATTTGGTATCACCCCATTATTATTATACTTTTAGTTAATCCGGATTTATAAAAATACTGTTAATAAGATTATACACTATTGAATTAAATTTTAAAATAGGTTATTATTAAACATAGCTAATTAAAAAAATCGGAGGATTTAATTATGAAAAAAAAAATTATGCTTTTAGCAATTATATCCGCTTTATGTGTTTCTATGACTTCCTGCGGTATGGGTGACGTTAACACAAATTCGGATAAAGAAGATAACAGTAAAATTGAAAGCAGTATCCCAAGCGAAATCGAAACCAACGCTAACCCCTTAGATTACGAAAACAGTGAAGACGGATTAATTAAATACTTTAAAGAAAGCGGAATTATTCCTAACGATGCAAACGAAACCGCAAGGTCATATCAATATTTTGACGCCATAGGCGGAAAAGCATATACTTATGTCTATGATAATTCAAATATTACAGTCGAAATTTACGAAATGTACTCAAAAGATGATGACGCAGCAAAGTTGTCAGAAAAGGCTAAGTCATTTATAAAATCTGCCAAAGATACAAACTCGGTTACAGTTCTAAATCAAAATGTAAATGCTTTTGTGTCAAATAATGATAAATTCTTGGTAATCTATTTATCACAACAAGATGATAAAAATAAACAAATTGAAGAAAATTTCAAATCAGAACTCGATAAATTCTGCGAAGCACAGGGTAATAAAAATAATAACACAAATTCCAAATCTGAAACAAATACAGAAAATTCAAATGCCGATAATACTTCTTCCGAAAATAAAACAGAGGATAATACAACAACATCTTTGACAGAAGAATAAAAAATTCTATTTGGTATCAACGCAATGAAAATATCTCCATATTGTTTGTGGAGATATTTTTATTTATTATTAAATATCAATATTTTAAATACTGATATTTTGCAAAACCCGACAATATTTCAACATTTTCAACACCCAATTGTTAAAAACTCTTGAAAATCAGGCTGATATATGATAGAATATTAATTGTTATAGTGGATATTTCTACTCTAATGTCAAAAGAAAAATAAATTTTTTTGAGAAATAAAAAACACTTTATTAAGGGGGGGTATTATGGACTCGTTTAATGAAGCGTGGGGCATTATTTGCGATTATATAAAAACAAGAATTACTGAAGTAGCTTATAATACTTGGATAAGCCGAATTGAACCAATAAAATTAGACTTCGACAACAGTATTGCTATACTTCTTGTTCCGAATGAATTTCACAGGCAAACCCTTACAAGATGCTACCTACAACTTCTAAAACAAGCCTTTGAGGAAATTTTCGGCTCGGGCATTGATATAAAATTTACAATAGCTGATGAGGTCGAGTATAAAAAAGATGATGATATTGATACGGAAAAAACTGATGTGGGATATGACCTTACATTCGATACTTTTATAGTCGGGTCATCAAATAAATTTGCTCACGCCGCATCTTTGGCAGTTGCTGCTAATCCCGCAGGAACATATAACCCGTTATTTATATACGGTAACTCCGGCCTTGGAAAAACTCATTTGCTTTATGCTATCCAAAACGATATTAAAATGAATAACCCAAATACCAAAATCGTCTATATTAAAGGCGATGACTTTACAAACGAACTTATTGATTCAATAAAAACGGCAAATAACAGCGATTTTAGGCAAAAATACAGACAAGCAGATGTCCTTTTGGTTGATGACGTTCAGTTTATAGGCGGAAAGGAAAGTACTCAGGAAGAATTTTTCCATACATTCAACACACTGTATCAGGCAAAAAAACAAATTGTACTCACATCTGACCGACCTCCAAAAGAAATCCAGACACTTGAGGACAGGTTAAAAACAAGGTTTGAGTCAGGTCTTATAGCTGATATTCAGCCGCCTGATTTTGAAACAAGAATTGCCATAATCAAAAGAAAAGCCGAATTACTCCAATTTGATATTCCTGATGATGTAGACGCTTATATAGCTACAAAATTAAAGTCGAATATCAGGCAGCTTGAAGGAGTTGTCAAAAAATTAAGAGCAAAATCTTTGCTTACAGGTGAAAAACCTACCATTACGTCTGTTCAGGAATCTATCTCAGATATTCTCAATAACGACCAACCACCGCCGCTTACAGTAGAAAAAGTTATTGAAGAAGTTGCAAGAACTTACAATGTCACAAGCGATGACATAAGAAGTGCAAAAAGAAACTCAAATATTTCAAAGGCAAGACAAGTCGCTATATATGTCGTAAGAGAAGTAACACAAATGTCATTAGATACCATTGGAAAAGAATTTGGCAACAGGGACCATTCAACTATCGTTTACGCAAATCAAAAAATAGCCGAAACCATTGAAAAAGATTCAAAACTTAAATCTACTGTCGAGGATATTATTAAAAATGTCAGAAATAGATAATGATAAATTAAAATAATATAAAACAAAAATAATTCTCATTTTAGGTAATTTTTTCGCAGTTCAAAAATACTTATAAGAATTATAAACGCTTTTATTATTCTTTAAAAGAAAGTTGAAACTGTTGAAACTTTTTCCACTTTTCAACTTTTTTGTTGAAAACTATGTTTTTTGACCCATTTTTCACCCAAAAGTTTTCAACAATTTTTTCAACTTTCAACAGGTAACTTTCAACAGTTTCAACATTGTTGAAAAGTGCCGTGTTGAAAACTAAAAGTTTTCAACAATTTTTCAAAAATTTTCAACACCGATTTTTCCAGTATTAATCGGGAAAAAATCGACTTTTCAACTTTTCCACAGCCCCTACTACTACTACTAGAATATAATAAATATATAAGGAAAAAAAACTGCAAAAAGGAGGATTTTGATATGAATATCCAATGCAATAAACAAAATCTTGTTGAATCTGTTTCCAATGTTCAAAAGTCCGTTTCTTCAAAGGCTACACTACCTGCATTGGAGGGTATTTTAATTAAAACAAAAAACAATTCCATTGAGCTAACCGGATATGACCTTGAAATGGGTATAAAAACAGAAATAGATGCAATTGTGAACAACAATGGTTCTATCGTTGTTAATGCAAGACTGTTCAGCGATATTGTGAGAAGACTACCGGAAGACGATGTACTAATATCAGTCGATGACAAAATGATTGTTAATATAAAAAGTGGTTATACCGATTATCAAATACCGGGAATATCAGCTTCTGAATTTCCGGAATTACCTAATGTCAACGAAAATACAAAAATTAATGTCGACGGCAAATTAATAAGAGATATGATTAAGCAAACCATTTTCGCTGTTTCAACAAACGATTCAAAACCAATACACAAAGGTTCATTGTTTGAATTAGAAAACTCTGAATTAAGAGTTATTTCCGTTGATGGTTACAGATTAGCTATGAAAAAAGCTAATATAAAATATCAGGAAAAAACATCATTCGTAACACCGTCAAAATGCCTAAGCGAAATATCAAGAATGATAAAAGATGATACGGAAGAAGTTTCAATAATCGTCGGTGAAAGACACATTATATTCAAGATTGATAATTATTCAATCATTTCAAGACTTCTGGAAGGTGATTTTCTTAATTACAGAGCCGCTATCCCTAACGGATACAAAACTGAAGTTATCGTAAATACAAAAATCTTTACTGAAAGCGTTGAAAGAATGTCATTGCTTTTAGCCGATAAATCAAAAAATGCACTTAGATGCGTCTTTGAAAATAATTTTATAAAACTATTTTGCATTACATCTCTCGGCAAAGCCAATGACGAATTTGAATGTCATCAAAAAGGCGATAATATAGAAATCGGATTTAACAGCAGATTTTTACTCGAAGCATTAAAGAATGCAGACACCGATTATATAAAATTACAATTTAACGGTCCATTAAGTCCAATGAAAATATTACCTGCCGATAGTGAAAATTTTTTATTCCTTGTATTGCCTGTGAGGTTGAAAAATGAAAACTGATAAAATTTATATCGAAATCGGAAAAGATGAATTTATAAAACTTGATAATCTCATAAAAATAGGCGGCGGCGTTGATACAGGAGGTCAGGCAAAAAGAGCTATACAAAGCGGTCAGGTTAAAGTGAACGGAGAAATTTGTCTTCAAAGAGGAAAAAAAATGCGTGAAGGTGATATGGCCGAATTTAACGGCTATACTTATGAGGTGTGCAGCAGGTGAAAATACTTAGTCTGCAATATAAAAATTTCAGAAATCTAAAAGAAACTAAGCTGGTTCCGCACAGCAATATAAATATAATCTATGGGGATAACGCACAAGGAAAAACAAATATTTTAGAAAGTATATGGATTTTAACAGGCGGACACTCTTTTCGAGGAAATAAAGATAAAAATTTGATTGCTTTTGAACAGGATTTTGCGAAGGTTGAATGTGAATTTAAAACTATTGACAGGAGCCAAAGTATAAAAATAGTTATCTCAAATAAAAATAAAAAAGCCACTTTGAACAATGTCCCTAAAAAATCAATTTCTATGATTGTCGGAAAATTTTGTTGTGTTGTGTTTTCCCCGGAACATTTATCTCTTGTTAAAAACTCCCCTGCGGAAAGACGAAAATTTCTTGATACAACAATTTGTCAAATGAAACCGTCATATGTTTCACTGCTTGTTAATTATAATAAAACATTGGAACACCGAAATGCTTTACTAAAAAATTTATATAAATCCCCGTCATTAGAAAGTACACTTGATGTATGGGACGAAAAACTATCGTTTTTAGGGGCTTTAATAGCCTCAGAACGCATCGATTATACCAGCAAGCTATCTTTATACTCCAAAGCCTTTTACGACGGAATTTCGGGCAATAAAGAGCATTTAAGAGTATTATATAATCCGTCTTACATAAAGGACTGCGAAAATACCCAAGATATAAAATTATCTCTGTACAATATGCTTAAAACCAAATTACAAGAATCTATTAATTTGGGTTTTACAACCGTCGGTCCTCAAAGAGATGATTTGCTAATAACTATTGACGGAAAAGATGCAAAAAAATTTGCTTCACAAGGACAGCAAAGGTCCTGCGTTTTGGCATTAAAGTTGTCTGAGGCGTCAATACTTAAAGAAATAACAGGTGAAGAACCAATTATTTTACTCGATGATGTTATGAGCGAGCTTGACAGCGGAAGACAAGATTTCTTAATAAACAAAATTAAAGATAAACAAGTTTTTATTACCTGCTGCAGTGAAGACGCTGTTCTAAAACTGCAAAACGGCAGAAGTTTTCATATACAAGATGGCGGTATAATTTCAAGCTAAGTCTTGACCTAAAACCTTTGCCTTAGAAGTTTTTGAAAGTTTTATTAACGGGGCGTGGGGCAAAGCCTCGCCAATTAAAATGGAGTGTTTGAAATGTATCTGCACTTAGGACAGGACACAGTCATAAATTTTAAAGATATTATAGGAATTTTTGATATGGATACGACAACTATATCAAAGCATACAAGAAATTATCTTGCACTTGCCGAAAAAAACGGTAAAGTTTTTAATGTTTCTTTGGATTTGCCAAAATCTTTTGTGGTTTGTGGAACGGGTGACAATATAACGGTTTATATAAGTCAACTGTCATCTGTTACCCTCTTAAAAAGAGCTGAGTTTTAACAAGGAATGATGAATATGTTGAAACTTCCTATATGTCCGTATTGTCATACGGTTTATAGCTATAAAGAAGTTAAATTAATTACAAAAAAAGAAAAAGAAATTTGTTATAATTGCAATAAAAATTTCTGTATCAGCAGAAAAAAAGGTAAATATATATTGCTTGTTATAGTTTCTGCTGTTTTAATTTTGGCAGACACATTTATAATATTCACATCTGAAAATTTTAATAATATATCTTTGTATTCTATGCTAATAGTGAATATGTTGGTGGTGTTTTTAACAGTTTTATTTTTTCCATTTACAGTCAAATTTAAAAAAATGCCAAAACATCAAAAAAGATAATTTAAAAGGGTTTTTTTACCCTTATTCATAAATGGGAGGTATTGTTATGGATAATTCTGAAATTAATCAAGTTACCCAAGAATATGGTGCCAACGAAATACAAGTACTCGAAGGTCTTGAAGCCGTCAGAAAGCGTCCGGGTATGTATATATCTTCAACCGGTCCAAGAGGACTTCATCATCTTGTGTACGAAATAGTTGACAATGCTATTGATGAAGCTCTTGCAGGTTACTGCGATAAAATTGAAGTCGATATTTTACCCGGTGAAATTATAAGAGTTAAGGATAACGGCAGAGGTATACCGGTAGGTATTCAGCCTAAAATGGGCATACCTGCTGTTACGGTTGTATTTACTGTTTTGCACGCCGGAGGTAAATTCGGAAACGGAAGTTATGAATTTTCGGGGGGATTACACGGAGTTGGTGCGTCTGTCGTAAACGCTTTGTCGGAATGGCTTGAAGTAAAAGTCAGTGACGGTAAAAATGTATATCGCCAAAGATATGAGCGAGGTGAAATTAAGTCTGAACTCGAAATTATCGGCGAAACTACAAAAAAAGGCACGGAAGTATTATTTAAGGCTGATAAAGAAATATTTACGGAAACAGATGTTTATGAATTTGAAGTGCTTGAAACAAGATTAAGGGAACAGGCATTTCTTAATGCCGGTATAAATATAATTCTGACGGATAAAAGAAATCAAGAACCGATTACCGAACATTTCTGCTACAAGGGCGGTGTTATGAGTTTTGTTGAATATATTCATAAAAAAAGGTCACTCGATGTAATCCACGAGGATATTATTAAATTTTCAGGTTCTTTCAGCGATGAAGAACACGTTGCCTATGCGGAAATAGCCTTGCAGTATAATGAAAGCTATAACGACCTTATTTTATCTTTTGCAAATAATATGCATACGACTGATGGCGGTACTCACGAGGAAGGCTTTAAGCGTGCCTTGACTAAGGTTATGAATGAATATGCAAAAAAATTTAATCTTATTAAGGAGAATGAAAAAGCATTATCCGGAGATGATGTAAGGGAAGGCTTGACCGCTGTTATAAGCGTCAAACTTAAAGAGGCACAATTTGAAAGTCAAACTAAAATTAAACTCGGCAACACATATATAAAATATTTTATAGATAAACTTGTATCCGAAAAACTTATGGTTTATCTTGAAGAAAATCCTGCAACCGCAAGAGCTATTATCGAAAAATCTTTGATGGCATCAAGAGCAAGAGAGGCAGCCCGCAAAGCCCGTGATTTAGCCAGAAGAAAAAATGCTATGGATTCGGCATCTATGCCGGGCAAATTGGCAGACTGTCAATCTAAAAATCCACAGGAAACAGAAATTTTTATAGTTGAGGGAGATTCGGCAGGCGGTTCTGCAAAGGGCGGCAGAGACAGAAAAATTCAGGCTATATTACCTTTATGGGGCAAAATGCTAAATGTTGAAAAGGCAAGACTCGACAGAGTTTACGGAAATGATAAGCTTATGCCTGTTATTACTGCACTTGGCTGTGGTATAGGTGAGGATTTTGATATTTCAAAGTTAAGGTACAACAGAGTTATAATTATGGCCGATGCTGATGTCGACGGCTCTCATATCAGAACCTTGCTTTTGACATTCTTTTTTAGATTTATGCGACCATTGATTGAACAAGGCCATATTTATATCGCACAGCCGCCGCTGTTCAGACTGACTAAAAATAAAACACATATCTACGCCTTTTCAGATTCTGAAAGAGATAGAATTATCGAACAACTTGGCGGTAAATGTGATATTCAACGCTATAAAGGTCTTGGTGAAATGGATCCTGAACAGCTTTGGGAAACTACTATGAACCCTGAAACAAGAATTATGCTTAAAGTTGAAATGGAAGACGCTATTGCCGCAGATGAGATTTTTACGATACTTATGGGCGATAAAGTTGAACCAAGACGAGAATTTATTGAGAAAAACGCTAAGTATGCACAAAATCTTGATATATAAATCGTGCAGCAAGAGGAGTTTTTTAACAAATGAAAGAAAATAATGACGAACACTCTATTTGGGACGGCACAGAGGCAGAGATTATTGAGGATAGTCAAAGCTCTGAATTTGAAAGTGATAACATAGGAATAAAATTGTCTTATACTCTCACACAAAATGAAATTTTTGATGCCGTTTATTACGGAAATTTATTTAGGGCCAACGGCAAAAAGAAAGACCGTATTTATATAATTACATTTTTGGTGTTGCTTTGCGGATTTTTAGGTTTCTATATATACAATAGAAATATAACAAATATTTTTATGGCTGTGTTTTGTGTAATTAGTATATTGGGCATATTAATTATTCCTAAGCTATATGTAAAAAGTTTTGCTAAAAATATGGCAAACAACAGTGATAAAGAACTTAAAGTTTCTATATTTTCCGATAGGTTGGATATTGGCAGTGATGAGGGAAAATGGCATATTGATTTTAATGATGATTGTCAGGTACAAGAAATAAATAATTTATTTGTTATTACAAGTAAAGAAAAATCGTGTATAATTCCGCACAGAGCAATAGAACCTGATTTATTGGCTGAGGTTTCTGCTATTATGCTGTCCGTTGGTATGAAGAATAATGAAGATGAATTTTGATATGTTTGAATTATTATAAGGAAAGGTCACTTTTATTATGGTTAAATCGCAAAGTAAAATTATAGCAAGATATGCTGAAACAGACCAGATGGGTATTATTCATCATTCCGTATATCCGGTATGGTTTGAAGTGGGAAGAACCGATTTCATAAAGTATTTGGGATATTCATATTCGCAAATGGAAAAAGATGGGATTATGCTGCCGTTGGTTTCTCTAAACTGCGTTTATTTATTACCCGCTAAATATGAAGATGAACTTATTATTCAAACCACTATCAGTGAACTGAAATATTCAAATATTACTTTTAGCTATGAGGTTATCAGAGTTTCGGATAATGCTGTTATCGCAAAGGGCAGCACTGTTCACGCTTTTGTGAATGCAAATGATTTTAAAGTAGTGAGTATCAAAAAGAAAAACTTAGATATTTATAATACTCTTAAAAATTCAATGGAGTAAAATATAAAAAGAAAGGGTGTAAATTTTGAGTTTGGAACAGAATGAAGATAAAATCGAGGGCAAGATTATAAATGTTGATATTGAAAAAGAAATGAGAAAATCCTTTATAGAATATTCAATGTCTGTAATAGTGTCAAGAGCCTTGCCTGATGTAAGAGATGGTCTTAAACCTGTACACAGAAGGATTTTATACAGTCAATTTGAGGACAATCTCTACCCTGATAAAGCATACAGAAAATGTGCAAATACTGTTGGTAATGTTCTGGGTAGATATCACCCACACGGTGATGCCTCCGTTTATGATGCACTCGTAAGACTTGCACAAGATTTTTCTATGAGATATGTGCTTGTTGATGGTCACGGTAACTTTGGTTCTATTGACGGTGACCCTCCGGCTGCTTACCGTTATACAGAATCCAGAATGAGTAAGATTAGTGTTGAAATGCTTACTGATATTGAAAAAGAAACTGTTGATTTCGCACCTAATTATGACGATACAAGAAAAGAACCTACTGTTTTGCCGTCAAGATTTCCTAATATTCTCGTCAACGGCTCGACAGGTATTGCAGTAGGTATGGCAACTAATATTCCGCCACATAATCTTGGCGAAACTATTGACGCCATTTGCTTACTTATAGATAATCCGGACGCTTCTCTTGAACAAATTATGGAATGTATAAAAGGACCTGATTTCCCAACAGGCGGTATTATTATGGGAAGGTCAGGTATAAAAAGTGCTTATGCAACAGGTAAAGGAAAAATATATATAAGAGCAAAAGCTGAAATAGTTGAAGAAAAAAATAATAAATTTAAAATTGTTGTTACCGAACTGCCTTATCAGGTTAATAAAGCAAGGCTTATTGAAAATATAGCACAAATGGTCAAAGATAAAAAACTTGAAGGTATTTCTCATATTGAAGACCATTCCGACAGGCAGGGTATGCATATAGAAATAAGTATAAAAAAAGATGCTTCTCCAAAAGTAGTACTTAATAATCTCTTTAACTATACACAAATGCAAATTACTTTTGGTGCAATTCTACTCGCCATAGTCAACGGCGAACCTAAAATTTTAACCCTTAAAGAAATTTTAAAACACTATATAGATTTCCAAGTAGATATAATTAAAAGAAGAACTATTTTTGACTTGAAAAAAGCTGAGGAAAGAGTTCATATATTAGATGGTTTAAAAACTGCTATTGATTTTATTAATGAGGTTATAGAGATTATTCGTTCCTCAAGAGATTCTTCTGACGCTAAATATAATTTATGTGAAAGATTTAATCTTGATGATATTCAGGCACAGGCTATTGTTGATATGCGTTTACGCCAATTATCCGGATTGGAAAGATTTAAAATTGAGGAAGAAATTTCCGAAATTAATTCCAAAATTATAGAGTACAAAGAGATACTAAGCAATAATAAAAAACTTCTTGGTATTATAAAAGATGAGATTACAGTTATAAAAAATAAATACAGCGATGAACGCAAAACTCAAATTATGCAAATAAGCGGTGAAGTTGATGTTGAAGATTTAATACCTAATGATATTTGTGTTTTAACATTAACTAAATTTGGATATGTTAAAAGACAAAAAAATGACACATATCGTACCCAAAAGCGTGGCGGCAGAGGTGTTTCCGGTATGTCAAGGCGTGAGGAGGATATCGCAAGTGAGATGTTCCTTATTAACAGTCACGATTATGTTATGTTCTTAACAAATATAGGTAAAATCTATCGCTTAAAATGTTTTGAAATTCCTGAGGGTTCAAGAACTTCTAAGGGAATTAATATAACTAATTTATTGCCTTTATCCGGTGAGGAAAAAGTTACCTCTATGATACGACTTCCTCAAAACGATGTTATGAAATTTCTCGTTATGATTACGAGAAAGGGTATAATAAAAAGAACTACTATGGAGGCCTTTTCAAATATTCGTAAAAATGGTGTTATTGCCATAAATCTTGAAGATGACGACGAGCTTGCCTGGATTAGATTAACATCGGGTAATGATGATTTACTTGTCGCTACTAAAAAGGGTAAAGCTATTCGCTTTAACGAAAATGATATAAGACCAAGTGGCAGAAGTTCAAGAGGCATTAAGGCAATTACCCTTGAAGATGACGACTGTGTAATTGGTATGTCAAGATTAAGAGAGGATTGCCGCATACTTACCGTTTCTGAAACGGGTTATGGCAGATTGTCTGAATTATCAGATTATAAAGTTCAAAGTCGTGGCGGCAAGGGTTTAATTAACTATCATACAGAAAAATATGGTGATGTAGCTGCAATTAAAGCCGTTGATATGGTAGATGATATTATTATTATTGCAGAAGATGGTGTTATCATTAGAATAGAGGCAAGTTCCATTCGAGTTTGCAATAGAACAAGTAAAGGTGTTCTTGTTATGAAAATTAATAAAAATGAAAACAAGATTGTTACTGTTGCCCGTGCACCGCATCAGGAAAATAAAGCAGGTGATGAACAATCAGATGAAAATTCTGAATTGGATAGCAATGATACAATACCTGAAAATGAAATAAAAGGTGTCATTGAATAAAAATGTTTCACGTGAAACATTTTTAAAACCTAACTGAATAAAAATCTTATTTATCTTTGTTTTCAACATTTTATCAGAAAAAAGTTGAAAAATATAAAGGGCTGTACAATTTTATGTACAGCCCAAATTATTATGTATTAAAATATATCATATTCACGGCCTAATAATCTTGCAAGGTCTGCTAAATCTTCCTTATTGTAAAACTCGATTTCAAGTGTTCCTTTATCCTTGATACCACCTTTGACTTTTACCTTTCGGCAAAGATGTTGATTTAAGGCAAGCTCCACTTCATCATAAAATGAAACCCTTTTTTCAACTACCTTTTGTTTAGTTTGTGAATTATTTTCGTTTGTGATTTTAACTATTTTTTCGAGTTCCCTTACCGATAGGTTTTTATCTGCTGTCATTTTTGCAAACTTTATAATGTCTTCCTGATTTTGTAAAGACAACAAGGTTCTGCCGTGTCCCGGACTGATTTTATCTTCTTTGATTAATTCTATCACATCATCCGGTAATGATAAAAGCCGCATAGCATTTGCAACGGCTGATCTTGATTTACCTACACTTTTGGCAATTTCATCTTGCGTAAAATTATAGTTTTCCATAAGAGATTTATAGCCAAGTGCTTCCTCGATAGGAGTTAAATCTTCTCTTTGGAGATTTTCAATTAAAGCAATTTCAAGAACTTTGCTGTCGGTCATTTCTCTTATAATTACAGGTACTTCGGTTATTCCTGACATTCTGCAAGCTCTCCATCTTCTTTCCCCTGCTATTATCTGATATCCGCCGCCTAATATAGGTCTTACTATAAGTGGTTGTAAAACTCCGTGTTGGGCTATTGATTCAGCTAACTGTGCAAGTGATTCATCGTTGAAATTTGTTCTTGGCTGTTCTCTGTTAGGTTCAATTTCAGAAATTTTTAACATAACTGTACTATTGCAATCCTCAATATCATTGTCCATTAAAATTGCACTTAAACCTCTGCCTAATCCACCCTTTTTTACTGTCATTTTTTAACACCTCGATTTTTAAAAAAGTGATTTATTTATTACTTTAATTTACTTGATATTTCTTTTGCAAGTTCGTTGTATGCAGCAGCACCTTTACTTGATTTATCAAAATATTGTATAGGTTTGCCGAAGCTCGGTGCTTCCGATAATCTTACCGTTCTTGGAATAACTGTACCAAAGACTTTTTTAGGAAAGTATTTTTTTACTTCTTGAACAACTTGTTGTGTAAGATTTAATCTTCCATCATACATTGTAAGTAAAACACCTTCAATTTCAAGCATACTGTTATATTGTCTTTTTACTATTCTTACGGTGTTCATAAGTTGTGATAAACCTTCAAGAGCATAAAACTCACATTGAATTGGTACAAGAATTGTATCAGATGCACAGAGGGCGTTTGTAGTAGTCAATCCTAATGATGGAGGACAATCTATTATTATAAAATCAAATTCCCCTCTGACCTTATTAAGTGCATTTTTTAATCTAAATATTCTTTGTTCCAGTTCAATTAATTCAATTTCGGCAGCTGCTAAGTCTACGCTTGATGGAATTATGCTGAGATTTTCAAATTCGGTTCTTACTATACATTCGTTTGTATCAATATTTTCTACAAGTAAATTGTATGTTGATAATTTATTGCTTCTTCTGTCGATTCCAACACCACTTGTGGCATTGCCCTGTGGGTCGGTATCTACAAGCAAGGTTTTATGTCCAAGCATACTAAGTCCTGCCGCAAGATTTACAGATGTTGTTGTTTTACCAACCCCACCTTTCTGATTTGTCACAGATATTATTTTTCCCATTATATTCACTCCTTATAACTTATAAAATTATACCACTTTTTATGGATTAATAAAAGGGGTTTTTTATATATAATTTTACCGTTTGATTATTAAAATGTTTCACGTGAAACATTTTGTGATATTCGGCTGTACTTGATAAAGTATAATTATAGTGATATAATATAAATGATTTTTCAAAGGCTTTTTGATAGTTTGGTTAATTATTAATAAGGAATGAAGGTTAATTTATGAGTAATAAAACAATCGCAGCCATTTCAACGGCACAGGGAGCAGGCGGCATAGGCATTATAAGAATATCAGGAGATAATGCAATAGATATTGCTGATAAAGTTTTCAAATCTGTAAGCGGTAAAAAAATTTCTGATATAAAAGGTTATACGGCTCTTTATGGAAGTGTATATAGTGACGGTAATAAGATTGATGAATGTGTAGCATTGTTGTTCAGAAATCCACACAGCTATACAGGAGAAAATGTTGTTGAATTATCCTGTCACGGCGGACTTGTCGTTATAAAAAATGTATTAAGAGCTGTACTAAATAGTGGTGCGGTTTTAGCTGAGGCAGGAGAGTTTACAAAAAGAGCATTCCTAAATGGCAAAATGGGATTAACTGAGGCAGAAGCTGTTATGGATATTATTGGAGCTAAAGGAAATCAATCGGCAAAAGCAGCTATGGCTTGTCTTGAAGGAAAGCTAAGAAAAAGAATTGATAATATTAAAGAAAGTTTAATAAACAGTGCGGCACATTTATCGGCTTGGGCTGATTATCCGGAGGAAGATATACCGGAAGTAACAAATAATGCTTTAAAGCTATCTATACAAAAGGGAATTGATGAGTTAGAAAATCTACTGTCGCAGTATGATAAAGGGAAGGTTATAAAAGAAGGTATAGATACTGTTATAGCGGGAAAGGCAAATGTAGGAAAATCAACTTTAATGAATTTGCTTTCAGGCTGTGAACGCTCAATAGTTACGAATATTCCGGGTACTACAAGGGATATAGTAGAAGAAACTATTATATTAAACGATATTGCAATAAATTTGTCTGATACGGCAGGAATAAGGACAACTGATGATTTAGTTGAAAGCATTGGTGTCGGTAAAGCTAAATCGAGAATTATGAACAGTAGTTTAGTACTCGCTGTTTTTGATGGTTCGAGAGAACTGGACAGTGATGATATTGAAATTTTATCTATACTTGATAAAAATAATACGATAGCAATTATTAATAAAAGTGATTTAGAATGTATTTTAGATACTGATAAAATAAAGAATTATGTAAATCATATAATTTTTATATCTGCCAAAGACGGCAGCGGAATAGAAAAACTTGAAAAAGAAATAATAAGTATTATGGGAACAGATAATATTAATTCATCTGAGGGTATGATTGCTAATGAAAGACAGCGTTTTTCTGCACAGGAGGCATTAAATTATTTAAAAGAGAGTTTGGAATCTCTTGAATATGGTATGACATTAGATGCTGTTACGGTTTCTTTGGAATATGCCATACAATCATTGCTGGAACTTACAGGAGAAAGAGTTACAGAAGCTGTTGTATCTTCTGTATTTTCGCATTTTTGTGTTGGTAAGTAAAAAATAAATTTAAAAAATATTTATGTTGATTATGGGTGGTATTATGAATTACTTTGCAGGCGAATATGATGTAATTGTAATAGGAGCAGGTCACGCAGGTATAGAGGCTGCATTATCTTCATCAAGACTTGGCTGTAAAACTGCTATTTTTACGATAAATATGGACGCTGTCGGAAATTGTCCTTGTAATCCTTCCATTGGTGGTACTGCCAAGGGACATTTAGTCAGAGAAATTGATGCACTTGGCGGCGAAATGGGTAAAGCAGCAGATGCTTGTCTTTTGCAAATGAGAATGTTAAACAGAGGTAAAGGTCCGGCTGTACATTCATTAAGAGCACAAATAGATAGACGAGAGTATAGTAAATATATGAAACATACTATTGAATTACAAGAAAATCTTGATTTAAGACAAGCCGAGATAATTGCTATAAATAAAGATGAAGAAGGTATTTGGAATGTTGAAACAAGAATGTACGCACTATTTAAATCAAAAGCTGTAATTATTGCAACAGGTACATATTTAGGCGGTAAAGTATTTATAGGTGATGTTTCTTATGAAAGTGGGCCGGATGGGATATTTCCGGCAAAATATTTGCCTGCCTCATTGAAAGAATTAGGATTAAAATTGAGAAGATTTAAAACCGGTACACCGGCAAGAGTTTTGAAATCATCTATTGATTTTTCGGAGCTTGAAGTTCAAAGTGGTGATGAGCCTGTTATACCGTTTTCTTATGATACATTAGAGCCTTTAAAAAATAAAGTTGATTGCCATATCAGTTGGACAAACGAAAAAACCAAAGAAATTATACTTGCAAATATACATCGTTCCCCTTTATATGGAGGAAAGATTGAGGGAGTTGGACCAAGATATTGCCCAAGTCTTGAAGATAAAATAGTTAGATTTGCAGATAAGGAAAGACATCAACTGTTTATAGAACCTTGTGGTATGGATACAGAAGAAATGTATTTACAAGGTATGTCATCATCTTTACCGGAAGATGTACAAATTGCTTTTTATCATACTATTAAAGGTCTTGAAAATGCTTTAGTTATGCGTTCGGCATACGCAATAGAATACGATTGTGTTGACCCTCTCCAAATGAACAGCACACTCGAATTTATTGATTTTGAGGGATTATATGGTGCAGGTCAGTTTAACGGAAGTTCAGGTTATGAGGAAGCTGCCGCACAAGGTTTGGTTGCCGGTATAAATGCGGCATTAAAAATATTAGGAAAAAAACCCCTTATTCTTGACAGAGCAAGTTCTTATATAGGAACATTGGTAGATGACCTTGTAACAAAAGGAGTAACAGACCCTTATAGAATGATGACATCACGCTCAGAATACAGACTTATTTTAAGACAGGATAATGCTGACGAAAGATTAACTCCAATAGGCCGAGAAATAGGTTTAATAAAAGATGAAAGATGGGAAAGATATTGTAAAAAACAGGAATTAAAAGAGCAGGAATATAAAAGGATAAAATCTACCGTTATGTCGCCTACAAAAGAGTTAAATCAGATACTTATAGATAATAATACATCAGAATTAGTGTCCGGTATAAGATTATCAGAATTATTGAAAAGGCCGCAGGTTAGTTATGAAATTTTAAAGTCTGTTGATTTATCAAGACCTGATATTGATGCAAATATATTTGAGCAAATAGAAATTGAAATTAAATACGAGGGATATATAAAGAAACAATATGCACAAATAGAGCAAATGAGAAGGCTTGAAAAAAAGAAACTTCCTGAGGGAACAGATTATAAAAATGTTACAGGTTTAAGACTTGAGGCAATTGAAAAATTAAATAAAGTGCGACCGGAAAATTTAGGGCAAGCATCGAGAATATCAGGAGTAAGTCCTGCCGATATATCCGTACTTATTATATGGCTAAGCAAAATCGGAGGATAATAATGAATAGTTTAAAAGAAACTTTATTTAGTGCTATGATTAAGAACGATATTAATTTGACTGAAAATCAATTAAATGATTTTGATAAATATGCCAAAATGCTTATAGACTGGAATAATAAAATGAATTTAACTTCAATTACCGAGCCTGATGAAATAGCTGTTAAACATTTTGAAGATAGTTTAACGATATTTAAGGCAATTAATTTCAATAAAGGTGCAAAGGTTATTGATGTAGGAACGGGAGCAGGGTTTCCGTCTGTTCCTATGAATATATACAGAAATGATTTAAAAATGACTTTATTGGACAGTCTTAATAAAAGAATTAATTTTTTAAATGAAGTAAGGTCTGCAATAAAATTAGATTATATAACAGTACATTCGAGAGCAGAAGATGGCGGCAATAATCCTGAATTAAGAGAAAAATTTGATTTTGCAGTATCGAGGGCAGTTGCAAATTTATCTGTTTTAAGCGAATACTGTTTGCCTTTTGTAAAAGTAGGCGGATATTTTATTGCTATGAAGGGTAAAGATTGTTGTCAGGAAATTGATAATGCAAAAAATTCGTTTAATATATTGGGAGGCAAAACAGAAGATATTATAAGCCTTAACCTTAGTGATGGAAGTGCCAGAACATTGATATTGGTTAAAAAAGTTAAAACAACACCAAATAATTATCCACGCAAAAATACTAAAATTTCAAAAAATCCATTATAAATTATATTGGTATTATTTTCAATCTGTTACGGGAACTTTATTAAAAAAAGAAAAAATCTTTGAAAAACCAAAAAGCCATACAGCATTATACTGTACAGCCTTTTGATAAAAAGGGATAAGGTAAGGAATGGGATATGAGTAAGAATTAGTCGTAAGCAAATTAATGTTTATTTAGGCAGTGATACCTCTTGTAAATTTTTTCGGAATCTTAATGCTATATTCTATGTATTCATCATTTTCAATGCGATTGGTTGTGGGAGTAATTCCTGATTGTTTCATAGTAGATATAGCTTTATTTATTGTATTTACAAATATTCGTATATCTTTGATAATGATAGTTTTTTCTTTTGGAAGAGGTAATCCAAAGCCTTTGTTAATCATAGAATTTATTAATTCTATTGATTGGGGTAAATTTAAATTATATTCAATAATTCTGCTTATAGCAAGCAGACGGATTTTTTTATCTTTAATTGTTAATAATGCAATAGCTTGATTTTCGGTAAGATTTCCCTCTAATATAAGTTTTTGTTCATCTTTATCCAAACCCAATAAGCTTAATTTATTTAATATGAAGCTGTTATTTTTGATAAGTTTATCAGAAATATCCGAGTGTTTCACGTGAAACATTTTTTTGAAGTATCCAAGTGAATTGGCTATTTCAAAAGATGATAAAGAGTTTTGTTGAATGTTATCCGCTATTGAATACAAAAAAGCATTTTCATCACTCAAATTTTTTACTATACAGGGGATTTTTTTAATCCCTATTAGTACAGATGCTCTGTATCGTCTTTCACCACAAATAATTTCATATTCGCCCTTTTTAAATTTTGGTTTTTTTCTTACAAGTAAAGGCTGAAGAATATTGTTTTGTTTAATAGACAGAGCAAGTTCGTTAATTTCCTTGTTATCAATATATTCTCTGAATTTGTATTGAGGAGGGCGCAGTTTGATTGTATCTACATAAATGATTTTTTTGTACTTTGAATGATTAAATATGGGATTAATAAACATACAAATTCACCTCAGAACATATAATGATTATCATTAAGGACAAATATATATTAACACATTCACAATTAAATATTTGTCGTTTTGTGAGCAATTATTTTATATTTATTTGTCGATATAATTTTTCAATTATTAGTAAAATATAGATAATATGTCAGATAGATTGATTGATACTAAAAAAATGTTAAAAATGCTTGAAATAGAGTGTAAAGTTTGATATAATAAACTAATTATATAAATTACTATAAAATAAAAGTCTGTTGAGGAGGATAACTAAGCAATGTTAAATTCTAATCCAAATGAAAAATTTGTAAAAGAAGGTTTAACTTTTGATGACGTTCTCTTAATACCGGGAGAATCATTAGTAGAACCAAGAATGGTAGATATAAGTACATATTTGACAAAAAAAATAAAGCTTAATACACCTTTAATGACTGCGGCTATGGATACAGTTACGGAAACAAGAATGGCAATAGCTATTGCGAGAGAGGGTGGTATTGGCATAATACATAAGAATATGTCAATTGAAGAACAGGCCGACCAAGTTGACCGAGTTAAAAGATCTGAAAATGGAGTTATAGTAAATCCGTTTTTTTTATCTCCGGAACATTATGTTAATGACGCAAATCAGTTGATGGCTAAATATAAAATATCAGGTGTTCCTATTTGTAAAGACGGAAAATTAATTGGTATTATAACTAACAGAGATATGCGATTTATGTCAGAATCTGATTATTCACAGAAGATTAAAGATGTTATGACAAGTGATAAACTTGTTACCGCTCCGGTAGGAACTACTATGGAGGAAGCTCAGAATATACTTCGCAAACATAAAATAGAAAAATTACCTTTAGTAGATGAAACAGGTGCTTTAAAAGGGCTTATTACAATAAAGGATATAGAAAAATCTGTACAATATCCACATTCTGCAAGAGATGTAAATGGCAGATTGCTTTGTGGTGCGGCAGTTGGTGTAACGGGTGATTTACTTGAAAGAGTAGCAGAACTTGTAAAATCACAGGTTGATGTACTTGTGCTTGATTCGGCACACGGTCACCATATTAATATTTTAAAGGCTGTTTCAAATATTAAAAAAGCATTTCCTAATGTTCAACTTGTCGCAGGTAATGTTGCAACGGCAGAGGCAACAAAAGCACTTATTGATGCCGGAGCTGATTGTGTAAAGGTTGGTATAGGACCGGGTTCGATATGTACAACAAGAGTTGTTGCAGGTATTGGAGTTCCGCAAATTACAGCGATTTATGATTCGGCTTGTGAGGCTTCAAAGTATGGCATACCTGTTATCGCAGATGGCGGAGTTAAATATTCAGGTGATATAGTTAAGGCATTGGCGGCAGGCGGAAGCGTTGTGATGATTGGTTCACTTGTTGCAGGTTGTGAGGAATCACCTGGGGATAGTGAGATTTATCAAGGAAGACAATTTAAAGTTTATCGTGGAATGGGAAGCCTCGGGGCAATGAGTAAGGGAAGTACAGACCGTTATTTCCAGACAGGTACAAAGAAATTCGTTCCGGAAGGTGTTGAGGGCAGAGTACCTTATAAGGGGGCATTGTCAGAAACCATTTATCAAATGGTAGGTGGTTTAAGAGCCGGTATGGGATATACCGGTTGTGCTACAATTAATGAATTACACTCAAAGGCTAAATTTATAAAGATTACCGGTGCAGGTTTAAAGGAAAGTCACCCACACGATATTCAGATTACAAAAGAAGCCCCTAATTATTCATATTCTGTTTAATAAAGTTATTAAGACCTTCTGTATTCTGCTTATATTAAAAAGTAGGTGCAGAGGGTTTTTGTATAATAAAAGGAGTAAATGTACGGATAATAAGAATATAGGGAATGAGGATAGGTTGATTAAATTAAATAGTGACTAAAGCTAAAATTAATAAATAATAATAAATGTTTCACGTGAAACATTTTTTAAGGAGGACTTTTTAATGGAAAGTTTACAATGTATTATGACAAGACGAAGTGTAAGAAATTTTGAAAAAAGAGAAGTACCGGAGAATGTTATTGAAGATATAGTTAAGGCGGCACAGTTTGCACCATCGTGGAAAAATTCTCAGATTGTGCGATATAATGTTGTATGTAATAAAAATGTTTTAGACGATATTGCAGATAATGGTTTGTTAGGATTTTCGCATAATAGGGATATAATAAAGGGCTGTTCAGCACTTGTAGTATTAAGTGTGGTTAATGGAATATGCGGATATGAAAAAGACGGTTCATATACTACAAGTAAGAAAGATAAATGGGAAATGTTTGATGCAGGCATTGCGGCACAGACATTTTGTTTAGCAGCTCACGAAAAAGGTGTAGGTTCTGTAATACTCGGGATATTTGATGAATATAAAATAGCTGATATTATATCATTGTCTAAAAATCAGGAAATTGCCTGTCTTATTGCGATAGGTTATCCTGCGGGCGAATTGAAAGCACCAAATAGAAAGGACACTTCTGATATACTCAATTTTATAAAGTAGGAGAAAATATATATTATGTATAGTAGTCTTGATAAAAAAAGTTTTGCTGAAAGTACCGTAAAAAAGATACTTTCAAATAATGTAATATATTTGATAGCGGCTATAATGTTATTGATATCATTTACAGTATTTTCGATATGTATAGAAAATGTTTCAAAGTTAATAGTTGGCACGGCAAATTTTAACTTATGGAACTTAATTTATATAATTATTGAATTTTTATTAGGTGTTGGTATAATTGCCGACTCTATAACTATGATACTGATAAGGTCTAATGCTAAAATCAGGTTAGAGAAAAGTGTTAATTATTTAGAGTTAGTGAATATTTTTACAGTTCTTGATTTAATATTTGGCATATTCTTTTTTGTGGTGAATGGTATAAAGGTAATACTGGAAAATATCTATTTATATAATTATGCGAAAGATAAAGGTGTTACATCATCGCAGGAAGAATATATGGAACTTATAATATTTGATATATTTATCTTATGTATTATATTAGCAATATTAATATTAGCTGCGGTTAAACTTGTACAGTTTATAAGAGGAATAGAAAAATTATATATAGAGAAAGAATTATCTGAGGAAGGGGTTATATATTTAAAGGTAATATTATCAATTATGTCAGCGGTATCGGTAGGTATAGCATTTTTTGTGTTGCCTATTTTAGGAGAGTCGTCTGATTATAGTGATATAGAAATATTATCATATTTTACTATAACTGTATCGATTTCGGCTATTATAATATTAGCTGCAGCATTTATATTTGGAGTAAGCGGTATTTATAGGGACTACAAATTTGAAACAGATATTCAAAACGAAGATTTTAATAAAGTTCCGGTTAATTTTGGTGATACAAAATTTTGTAGACAATGCGGGAATATTTGTCGTGCAGAGGCAAGATTTTGTGCCAATTGTGGTTTTCAGCTTACGGAATAAATTAGTAAATAGTGTTGTAAAATAATATTTTATAATTCAGTATAAAAAAGGAGAGAACAAAATTGAGTAATGTTTTTGGAGAGATAGTACAAAGATATGGTTTAAAAACAGAATATTCAAGAGAAAGAGCAGTAGGTAAAATAAATAATTATAGTTGCAGTATAGAGTATATAAATAATTCATACAACATTTATTTTAATGTTTCAAATGCGGACCAGAATATAATTGACAATTTACGAAGAGATATATTTTCAGCCCAAAGAGACCTTGTTTATCTGAAAAATCCTATTGTAAATAGCAAGGGGACATCATTTGAGATAAATGACAAAGAATATGTAGATTACACTTATTTTGGAAGTGAATCCTATATAACAACGGATATTATGATTCAAATACTTGATTATATATGCAGATTATTTTCTGCATACAATATGTTAAATATTTGTAGTGTATGCGGTAAGACGAGCATAATCAATACATATGAAATAACAAGAGGTAATATGTCACAAATTGAAAATATGTGTGATATGTGTGCGGTTGGTCAAGAAAATGGAAATAATAATGTTTCCACTAAGAAAAGGGTCATAGCTTTATTAGCTTCGTTTGCAGCAGGTCTGATTTCTGCGATAATATATGCTTTTATATATTATTTTGGATATATACTATATATAAGTGGAGTACTTATAGCAGGAGCTTGTGTGGGAACATATAACTTTATAATGAAAAAAAATAATACTTGTAAAATTGATTATATTATTATAGGTGTTATAACAATTTTTTGTTGTTTTATAGGTCAGACATCAGGTTTTGTAGCAAATGTATATTCAAGTGGTTTAATATCTGCGACCGTATTTGATACAATTAAATTCTGTATATATTCATTGAGTGATAGTTCGGTTTTCGGGGAATTGTTAAAAGATACATTGATACTTTTAATACCTGCCGTTGCGACAAATATTATATTTATAGTTAATGCTTGTAAAAATTCTATGAATGTAAATAATAATATTTCCGGAAGAATAAGAAGAATATAAAAAAGTTAGTATAAAAAACAACAAGTCATCAATAAAGATGGCTTGTTATTTTTTACGGATTACTAAAAAATACTAATAAAGATAAATTTGTAAAATTTCGTTTTAATGATGGACAAATTTTTTACATTAGTGTATAATAACTTTATGTGATTTTTAGAAATTTATTGAAAGGAAGTACTTAATCAATGAAAAAAATTAAAAAGGCAATAGCTGCATTACTTGTCACAACAACATTATTGACAACATCAGCGTGCAGCAGTAGTGATAACAAATGGTCTTTTAAAGATGAAAAAGAACAGCTTAAAATAGGTGTTTATATTTATAATCTTGTAGAGGCTTATTCGTCAGCTAATTCGTTAGTAGAAGACAGTTCAAAATCGGTATTTGAGCAGCAGATTGATGGAATTTCCGCATCGGATTGGATGCTCAAAGAGGCAGAAAATAACTGCAAAAAGATGTTGTTAATTGATGATTTAATGCGAAAAAATAATCTGACACTTACTGATGAGGAAAAAGCATCTATCGAATCAAGTGCAAATTATTATTGGGCATATTTAAAATCATCTTATGAAGATTTAGGTGTGTCAAAAGAATCATATGTTGAAGCAGCATTTACATATACTACAAAGTATAACAAAGTATTTTATAATAAATATGATGAAAGTGTAGTATCCCAAGCAGAAATAGAAAAATTTTTCAAAGAAAACTATGTAGATTACAGTTATTTCAGTATTCCTCTAACAACTACGGACAGCGATGGTGAAACAAAAGATTTAAGTGATGCTGAAATAGAAAAGATTAAATTATTAATGGAAAAATATGTTAAGATGATAAATGAGGAAGGTAAGACACTTGATGATGTATCTAAGCAATATTCTGATGACCATACGCCGGAGAGCGAATTGCCAAAGGAAGATGATGATGTAAGCAGTAACACCACAAGTAATGATACTTCTTCAAAAGACGATACAAGCAGTAATACCACAAGTAATGATACTTCTTCAAAAGACGATACAAGCAGTAACACTACAAGTAATGATACTTCTTCAAAAGATGATACAAGCAGTAACACTACAAGTAATGATACTTCTTCAAAAGACGATACAAGCAGTAACACTACAAGTAATGATACTTCTTCAAAAGATGATACAAGCAGTAATAATGAGGGTGACAGTGACGAAGAGGAAGAGTACCCTTATGCACCACAGATTACTAATGATGTTACGATATTAGAAAAATCCTCCCTTGGTGATGAATTAAAGGGAGCTATCGAAGGTCTTGAAGATGGAAAAGCAACATATATAAAAGTAGGAACAAGCTATTATTTTATTTATAGAGGAGTAGTTGAAGATAGTATAGACCTTGTACAAGATGAAAGTGGCAGACATACTGTTCTTAATGCTATGAAAGGTGACGAATTTAGCGAATATATAGACGAACTTGTAAGTAATTATAAAGTTGAAGTAAATCAAAAAGCTATTGATAAATATGGTATTGACCATATAAGTAAAGTGTTAGGACTTGAATAAACAATAAAAAACGGTGGGCATATAAAAATATATGCTCACCAATTTTTATTATTTGAATTATTAGGGGTTATCTTCAATTTTTTCATATGGAAGTTTAAACCAGAATGTACTGCCGACATCAATTTTGCTTTCAACACCATATTGAGCACAATGGAGTTCCAGTATAGATTTAACTATTGATAATCCTAAACCTGTTCCGATAACAGCTCTTTTATGATTTTTGTCTATTTTATAATATCTATCCCAAATATATTTAATCTTGTCTTGGTCAATTCCCTCGCCGTGGTCGATAACTTTAATTGTAACATAATTATTGTCAACAGTTTGAAGAACGATAACTGTTTTATCTTCGCCGGCGTAATTAATAGCATTATTAATAAGATTGTATATAACTTGATTTATTTTAACTTCATCGGCATTGATAAATACATCTTTATCAGAATAAAATTCAATATTATAACCGTCTTGTTCTCTAATTTTTGAGTATCTAAGAAATATATCTCTTATACTTTGGGTTAGATTATATAAAGAAGGCTCAATACTTTGCACTCCCGATTGCAATTTAGATAAATCGAGTAATGATGTTACGAGATTTGTTAATCTGTTAGCTTCGTCCATAATCATCTTAGCATTTTGGGCATTGTTTTCGCCCGGGATATCTATCATCATTTCAGAATATCCTTTAATCATAGTTAAAGGTGTTCTTAAATCGTGTGATATATTTGCAATTAATTCTCGTCTTAAATTTTCAACTTTTGATAGTTCTTCTGCGGCATAGTTTAATGTATCTGTCAACTCAGCGATTTCACGATAACCTTCACCTTTAAATCTGACATCATAATTGCCTTGTGCAAGTACCTTAGCACTTTTATTTATGTTAACGATAGGCGTTGAAATTTTTCTTGACATTATAAGCGATATTATTAAAGCCAATAATATCAATACTATTGTTATAATAATTAGCTGTATAGTAAGTGTTTGAACAGTGCTTGTTACAGGATTTATATATGAATCCATTAATAACATAATTTCTCTGTTTTCTTTATTTTTAAAGATAATGGTATAAACAAGGGTTTCTGCTTTGTCTTTGTTATCAATAGAAACTCTGCCTTTAAAGTTATTATAGTATATATATTTATCATTTGGCTGTTTATTTTCAAAGATAATTATATTATTTGAAGAAAATTTACTGCTGTCATCAAAGTAAAAAATAGAAAAAGGCAGATGATTATAAGCATCAAACTCCTTATCTTTAACAAAGATATCTGAACTATCGTCTTGAAAGAAAAACATAGAAGTACCGCCCTGTTCTTTTGCGTCAATATAACAGCGGTATAGGTCTATATTTGACATACGAACAATTCTGCCGGTTTTTGCAACTTCAAAAGAATATATCTCTTTGAAATAATTAGGAATTTGTTCTGTTGTATCAATTATTCTGGTGGAAATATAATTATCCATACATATATCATCAATAATATTTTGGATATTACTATTATCAATATTTTGAACGATTTGATTGGCTAATTTTTTTATTTCGTTGGTTTTGATAAACTTATAAAAGCTGTTTAAAAAAACAATCTGAAAAAGCCATAATACAACAAGCATTATTGCCAAAAAGATAGAAAAGTAAAGGAATATTTTCCATTTAACTTTCATATTTTTAATTTTGGAAATTTTTTTATTATGCTTCAAAACGATAGCCAACACTCCTTAAAGTCACAATACACTTGCTGTATTCACCTAAACTTTTTCTAAGTAATTTAATATGAGTATCAAGTGTTCTGTCATCTCCAAAGAAATCATATCCCCAAACTTCACTGATAAGTTTTTCTCTGCTCAAAGCTATATTTCTATTCTTAACCATATAGAAGAATAGTTCATATTCTTTTGGTGTCATTTCAACTCTTTCACCGTCAACGGTTACGGTTCTGCCGGTAAAATCCACAACAACTCCCTCAAAAGTAAATGTATCGTGTTTATCTTCGCCGCCTACTCTTTTTAAGACAGCGTTAACCCTGAGCATCAATTCTTTTGGTGAAAACGGTTTTACAACATAGTCATCAATACCAAGTTCAAAGCCATAGATTTTATCATATTCCTCTCCTCTTGCGGAAAGCATAATAATAGGTGTATTACTTATTTTTTTAATTTCCTTGCAAGCGGAATATCCATCTAATTCGGGCATCATAATATCCATTATAATCAGGTCAAATTTATTTGTACGACAAATTCTGACAGCTTCCAGACCATCGGCAGCCTCCATAACCTCGTGACCTTCAAAGACAGCATATTTTTTTATAATTTCTCTTATTCCGTATTCGTCATCAACTACTAATAATTTGCTCACTATTAAACATCTCCTTTATACAAATTTATAAGACGATTATTCCATAATATTGTGATAAATTTATGATAATATACGAAAAGTTATTTAATATAGTATAATTTCCGATATTAGTGCATTGGATAATAAAAATCCTTTTTCGGTTAGCCTAATACCATTATTATCACATTCCGTAAGACCTAATTTTTGAAATTTTTTAGCATTGTTATAATACTCGTCAGGGATATTACAATTAAACCTTTGATAATAAAGTTTATTATTAATCCCATCTTTAAGTCTGAGTCTGAGCATAGCGTATTCCTGACAACTGCCGCCAAGACCATCATCTATTGATATATTATTATAAAAGCCTTCAAATGAATTTGGTGTATAAAATCTTTTTCCATTGAAAAATGAATGGGCAGATGCACCAATGCCGATATATTCGTCACAGTTCCAATATTTTAAATTATGTTTGCTTTCCATACCCTGCCTTGAAAAATTAGATATTTCGTAATGGTCATATCCAAATTCAGAAAGATATTTACAGCATAATTCATAGAAATCTGATTGTTTGTCATCATCAAAAAAAAGTTTTTCTTTTGTTTTGTTGTCCATATTTCCAAAGAATGTATTATCTTCTATTTTAAGTATATATGCAGAAATATGTTGTATATCAAGATTATTGCAAAATTCAACCGAATATTTAAGACTTTCCGTTGTTTGTTCCGGGATACCGAGCATAAGGTCGATTGATATATTATTAAAACCGGATAATTTAGCTTTTTTTACTGTTTTTATGCAGTCATAAGCTGTATGTCTTCGGCCAAGCAATTTTAATTCATTATCATTTGCAGATTGCAGACCTATTGATAATCTATTAACGCCCTTTTTTAAAATATATTCAAAATCAATAATATTATTAGTAGAGGGATTTACTTCAACAGTCACCTCAGAATTTTTCAAATTATATATATTATTGATTTCATCAAGTATAACACCCAGATGTTTTTCGCCTATAATGCTGGGCGTCCCGCCGCCGAAATATACAGTATCTATTTTTCGGTTTATATTAGAGTATTCATTAATTTTTTTACATACAGCATATACATATTTATCTATATCATTATCCGGACGATTCTCCGAAAAGAAATCGCAATAAAAGCACTTGCCATCGCAAAATGGAATATGAATATATAAGCCTATTGAATTTTTTTGCATTTATAAAATCAGCACCTTTATTTATCCCAATATAAGAATTTTATTATTTTCGGATACAACAGAATATTGTACAGCAGCAATTCGTCCGCTTGGGGATAATGCGATAAAACTGCTAAAATGAACATTATCTTTATTATTAATAGAAACTTTTGTTTCCATAGTATTATCATTGATTATATTTAAGGAATATATATCACCATTATCGCTGTTTCCGCATAGATAGATATTACCATTTTGTGCGGTCAAAGATAACGGTGTAAAATTGTTAAAGTTATAGTGTACTTCTTTTTTAGATTTTGTATCAATGGATATTAAAGTATTTCGGTTTTCTTTGCTTATAAATAAAATTTTATCTTTTGTAATATAATTGAGGTAATTAACATCATTGTCGAATACAGTATAATTACCATTTGTGTCAGAAATTGCACAATACAGTTTTAAATCTGATGTAATATAGTGGAATGCTATATTATTATTATCGCAAAAATATATTCCATAAGGATTACTATTTTCGCCGATTTCGTTTGTACCTATAATAAAAGTAGTTTTTTTAGTTTCAAGATTTTTATAATAAAGACCACTGTTATTTGTATATATTATTGCAGTACCATCATTATTAATATTAACTTCATTAATATTATTATCTTTTGGGGATATTATTATAGAACGGCTTTCAAACAGTTCATCATTAAGAAATATAATTCTTTTAGTAGTTGTAATTACAACCCTGTTATCATCAAGTTTTTTAATAGAAGAATAATTTTCATTATCTAATTTAATAATAGCCTTTTCGCAAGTAGTATTTTCCGAAATATTATTTTCAAATACCCAAACATAGTTTATATTGTTATACTCGCTTACACCAATAACTAAAAATCTGTTATCATCAAGCCACAGCATATCGCTTATATTGGTTATTAGTCCCATATCATATATAAATGCCTCTTCTGAACCTATATTTGCGATATTATCATTATTAGGTGAGAATGTATATTCTGTTGGTAAAATATCCGTATTTCCAGAAATTTGGTTTGAATTTACATCATCATAATAATTGCTTCGTATTGTGTTAATAAAATAAAGCAACAATACGATTAGAGCAATAATAATAACCGAGCTAATACAAATACCAAAAATCAATTTAATTTTTATTGTTTTATTAGTTTTCATATTTTACCTCAAAATTTACAAATTAGCTTAATATAGTGATGTTCTGCCTTTTAAATTTTTCAGCATAAGTGCTGTTTTAAGTATAGCAGTCTGGGATTTTCCATCGGGAATTTCGTTATTTAGAACCATCTCCACGGCTCTGTCGATATGAATCTTTTCAACTTGTAAAAATTCGTCATTATCCAGATTTTGTTCACCGTAATTTTCCACTTTGCAGAAATATAAATGTATTATTTCTCCGCAATATCCCGGTGACGGATAAAATTTACCTAATGATACATAACCTGTACCTAAGCAGCCTGTTTCTTCTTTAAGTTCCCTCTTGCCATTTTCAAGAGGGGTTTCACCTGCCTCCAACTTGCCTGCCGGCAGTTCTAAAACGACTTCTTTATATGGATATCGAAATTGTCTAACAAACAATAATTCATCTTTATCTGTTAAAGCGGCTATACATACGCCGCCTCTATGACCTACAACTTCTCTTTTACCTTTATCGCCATTAGGTAATTCTACATTATCAACAGTAACTTTAATTACTTTGCCATCATAAATTAATGTACTATCAATACATTTTTCTGTCAAGTTCATAAAAATCGAACCTCCTTATATAAATACATTATAAATTCATTTATTAAATATTTCAACCATAAATCAGGAATATAATTTATATTTTCTGAATAATTATTGATTAATTAATATTTATTGAAAGGCGGTCAGATAATGTACAAGGATATAATAGAATGTGCTGTTGATGAAAAATACAGAAAAATTTTTTCAGATAAAATATCAGGCAGTTATGATTTTGTTAATAAATCGATAATAGGTTATAGTTTATGCGGCAGAGAAATAGAGTGTTATCATTTTGGAGCAAGAACAAATGTAGTTATATATTGCGGAGGATTTCACGGTTCGGAATGGATAACAACGCTATTATTAATGAATTTTATAAAAGATATTTGCGTTTCGTTATGCAATAATACATTAATATCAGGGATAAAAGCGAGTAATTTTCTTGATAATTATGGAGTATATATAATACCGTGTGTAAATCCTGACGGCGTAGAAATTGCTATAAATGGTTCTTGTACTGCTAAGGAATATGCACCTCTTGTTGATAGTATAACATATGATACGGTACATTGGCAGAGTAATGCAAGAGGTGTCGATTTAAACCATAACTTTAATGCCGGTTGGGAACATCTAAAACATCTCGAAATAGAAAGTGGAATTAATTTTCCGTCATATACTCGTTATGGCGGTTCAAATTATGAAAGTGAACCGGAAGTACAAGCATTAGTGAAGTTTTGTAAAAGTATAGATTTTCGTCACGCAATAGCGTTTCATAGTCAGGGTGAGGAAATATATTGGAATTATGGTGAAAATCAATATGAAAAATGTTTTTATATAGCAAAAGCATTATCTGCCAACAGTGGTTATGCTTTGTCATTTCCGGAAGGTTTGGCGGTAGGCGGGGGATTTAAAGATTGGGTCATTGATAAATTAAATAAACCGGCATTTACGATAGAAATAGGAAAAGGTAAAAATCCGCTTCCTGTAAGTGATATACATAGCATATATAGAAGATTATTAGATATGTTAGTATTGGGTGTAGTTATTTAGAAATAATTTTGTAATATATATGTAATTGAATTTAGATTTTTTTTGTGTTAAAATCTGTTTATATTAAATTAAGGAGATGTTTAAATTGAAAAAGATTTCCAGAATGATAATGTTAAGTGCTTTATTAGGGGTGTTAAGCTGTGCGTGTATGATGAGCTCGTGCGATAATAATATTGATACTGGCGACAGCAAAGTTATTTCTAATAATAGTTCTAATAATAGTTCTAATAATAGTGAGGATAATATAACATCATCAGATAATAATAGTAATATAAGTGAAGCCGATACTACTACAAGTGTCAACAGCGAAAATACGGATAATAATAGTAAAAATACAGAAAGTGATTTGCCAAGTGAAGATGATAATAATACAAGTTCTGAGATATTGTCGTCAGATGTGCCAATAGGAAATATTGATGATGAGAATATGGGAGGGAATAATTATACACATAATTTAATTCCTATATCAACGGATAATGAAAATTTTAATAAATTTTTCAGTGCAAATAGTATAGATGCAAAGTTTTGCGAAGAATTAAAGTATTGTAATAGTACGGCTGAAATGTTATCAAAAACATCAGAATATGCACAAGCGTGGTATAATGCTGTTTTTAATGGATTTGATATGTTGGTTGATTTATTAGATGGACAAGATGAACAGATACAAAAGCTTAATAGTGAATTGGAGGCTTGGACAGAAACCATATCCGAAACCCTAAATGAATATGAGCAGGAAGCCAAAGACAATGGTGGCAGTACCATAAATATGCTTGAAGCTGCAAATAAAATAATGTTATTTTATAGAAATCAAGCGTCAGAGTACTATAAGCAAGTATATGAATTAATAGGAGAATTTAACTTGTCTATATAGAATAAAAGTCAACTTTTAACCAAATAGGCAAAAAGTCCCCTGCCTCTAAGTGTTAGCATAGGCGGGGAATTTCACTTTGATATATATTAAAAGTCTTGACAAGATATATATTGTTATGATAGAATACGATAAATATTAATAAATACTATGACGAGAAAAAGATAGATATATTAAGTTTCAGAGAGTTGATATTTTGGTGAAAATCAATACTGTTATATCTATGTATAGCTCATCTCCGAGTTGCTTATTTGAAAAAATATTTTTATTATGTAAAATAAGTCGGTAACGGGTTCCGTTATAAGCCCAAAAAACCTTTTGATTTCTCTATATATAATGTAAATTTTAACTTAAAATCTATCCATATTGGAATGTAAAGTTATTTTTTTTAATTTTATAAATACTTAAAATCTATCCATATTGGAATATAAATTTGTAGAATGTAAAGGTTTATAATGAGGTTACAAAATTATTTTGTAACAAATCAGGGTGGTACCACGACTTTTTGAGTTCGTCCCTTATATACTGTAAAGTATATAAGGAACGGACTTATTTTTATTTAGGAGGTAAAATTTTATGTATAAGTCTTTTAATAAGTATATACCGTTTAAACAGATAAATTTGCCAAATCGCCAATGGCCAAATAAAACTATAACTAAAGCACCTATCTGGTGTAGTGTAGATTTAAGAGACGGAAATCAAGCACTTATTGACCCTATGAATTTAAAAGAAAAACTTGAATTTTTTAAGGCATTATGTGATATGGGTTTCAAAGAGATAGAAATAGGTTTTCCGTCAGCGTCAGAAGTAGAGTACGAAGTTTGCAGAAAATTGATAGACGATAACCTCATACCTGATGATGTTACTATACAGGTTCTTGTGCAGGCAAGGGAACATCTCATAAGAAAAACATTTGATGCAATTAAAGGTGCTAAAAATGTAATAATACACTTTTATAATTCAACATCTACTTTACAAAGAAAAGTTGTATTTAATAAGGATATGGAGGGTATTACAAAAATAGCAGTAGATGGAGCAAAATTAATAAAAGAATTAACATCTAACTATAACGGAGATACAAATATACGATTTGAATATTCTCCTGAAAGTTTTACGGGTACGGAAGTAGATTTTTCCGTTTCAATATGTGAAGCGGTTATGGAAACTATGGGTGCTACAAAGGAAAATCCCATTATACTGAATTTGCCCGCAACAGTCGAAATGTGTACACCCAACACATACGCAGACCAAATTGAATATTTTATTACCCATATTAAGAACAGAGAAAGTGCAATTATCAGTTTGCACCCACATAATGACAGAGGAACAGGTACGGCTTGTGCGGAATTGGGGCTGCTTGCCGGTGCTGACAGAATAGAAGGAACATTATTTGGAAACGGTGAGCGTACCGGAAATCTTGATATTGTTACAGTAGGCTTAAATATGTTTACGCAGGGTGTTGACCCTAAACTTGATTTTAGCAATTTGCCTAAATATAAGGAGATATATGAACGCTGTACAAATATGAAAATAGGCGAGCGTCAGCCTTATGTTGGAGAACTTGTGTTTACGGCATTTTCGGGTTCTCATCAGGACGCCATAAATAAGGGTATGCAATATATGAAAAATTCAGGTACAAATTATTGGGAAGTACCATATTTACCTATTGACCCTGCTGATGTAGGCAGACAGTACGAACCTATTATAAGGATAAATTCTCAATCGGGAAAAGGCGGTGCTGCATTTATTATGCAAAATAACTTTGGTTATAATTTACCAAAGGGTATGCATCCGGAGTTTGGTGAGGCAGTACAAAAAGTATGCGAAAAAACCGGAAGAGAATTAACACCAAAAGAAGTTTTTGAAGTTTTTGAGAATAGTTATATAAAAATAAATGAAAAATATCAAATTATTAGCCATACTATATTTGAAGAAAATTCGGTTAAGAGTACAGGGGTTCATTTTAAGGGGACAATTCGCACAAACGGAAATCCTGAAACTGATAAAACTATACACGGTATAGGTAATGGTCCGATAGATGCATTTTTTATTGCCTTAAAGAAAATAGGTATAACCGGATATGAATTTATATCTTATCACGAACACGCTATATCGTCAGGTTCGGATTCAAAAGCTATTGCATATATAGAATTGAAAAAGGCAGATGGAAAACATATTTTTGGTGTTGGTATAGAAGACAATATAAATCTTGCATCAATTAAGGGTGTAATAAATGCTATAAATAGAGCAGAATTGAAATAATTTTACAAAAAAACTCTTGCTGTTACAGGCAAGAGTTTTCTATTGAAAATATATTGTTAATGTAGTAAAGTATATTTATAAATATTATTAATCGGGTGATTTTATGAATTTAAAATACAAAATAAGCACTGCCGTTGGAGATAAATTAACTGCTAAACTTATTATGGCGAAATGTGAGTTATTAAAAGGTCAATTTATATTAGACGAAGTTACATCACTTGAATTAAATCGTTGTATTGTTGAACTTATGAAAGAAAATAATGTTAATGTTAAATGTGAAAATTTTTATTATTTAAATGGTAAATGCGTTTACAAAAGGAAACAGCCGGACGGATATTATAAACTTACAGAAAATACAACAGTATTTGATTTTTTAGGTAATAAAATTTAAGAAATTTCGTTTTGAAAGTAAGCTGAAACGAGAATTAAAACAAGGACATTATATATAATTAAAGCATAATTTGGGCGGTGCTTTTTCGGAAAGTTTCCATTTACGAATTTTAAACAATATATTTCCTGCGATTGATACTGAGCGAATAAGAGTAGTCAATCGGAGGATATTTTTTATTTTTGTAATATTGCTGGTATAATCGTCAAAGACCTTGAATAAAAAGATTGTAAATGTTATACTAAAAAAGATAATGTTGATTTTTGTCTGTTATAGCTGATAAAGGTAATTTGAGGTATATTTTTGCATACAATTTTGAGGTAATTTTTTAAAAAATAATAGATATAAAGTCACATATTTAGTTCTGAATTTATTTTATTAATAATATAAATTTAGAACTATCTCTATATATTTTAGAGATTTATTTTAATATTAAATTTATTATTCAAGCGGGAGGATTTTAAATGAAAAGTAATGATATTTCATTACCAACTGTACCCTTTCGTACAAGGGGCGGTGTAAGAGTACCACACAGGAAAACTACATCAACTTGTGAAAGTATAGTAATGACTGTTCCAAGTCAGGTAAGTATTCCTATGCAGCAGCATATTGGAGCACCTTGCAAACCTACTGTAAAAGTTGGTGATATTGTATGTGTAGGTCAAGTGATTGGTGACAGTGACCAATTCGTTTCAGCACCTATACACGCAACTGTATCCGGTAAAGTTCTTAAAATAGCAGATATTCCTATGACAAACGGTGCGAAATGTCAGGCTGTTGTAATAGCATCAGATGGATTGCAAACACCATACAGCGAGTTGAAACCACCAAAAACAGATACACTTGATGAATTTTTATCGGCAGTAAGAGCAAGTGGACTTGTAGGATTAGGTGGTGCGGGTTTTCCTACACACGTTAAGCTAAGAGTTCCAAAAGATAAAAATGTGGATACTCTTGTAGTAAATGGTGCGGAATGTGAGCCGTATATTACAACTGACCACAGAGAGTTTCTCGAAAATTCAGAAAATATTCTTTACGCAATAGTTAAGGTTAAAGAAATGCTTAATCTTAAAAGAGTTGTAATAGGTATCGAAAAAAATAAGCCTGATGCAATAGAACTTATGAGAAATCTTATCAAAAAAGAAGGTAAGAGTGATTATATAGCAGTATTAGCTTTAAAGGCGAGTTATCCGCAAGGCGGCGAAAAAGTTTTAATAGAGGCTTGTACCGGCAGAGTAGTTGAAATGGGTAAACTCCCGGCAGATGCAGGTTGTATAGTTATGAATGTAACTTCACTCGGAAAACTTGCCGAATATCTTAAAACCGGTATGCCTCTTGTTACCAAAAGACTTACAATAGCGGGTTCTGCCATAAAAGAGCCAAAAAATGTTATAGTTCCAATAGGTACAATGATAAAAGATGTAATAGAATTTTGCGGGGGATATTCAGAAGAACCTAAAAAAATTCTTATGGGCGGCCCTATGATGGGTATAGCTTTAACAACAGATGAGTTGTTTATTTTAAAACAGAACAATGCCATACTTGCGTTTAATGAGAAAGATGCAAGACTTATGGAAACCACCGATTGTATCCGCTGTGGAAGATGTGTGGCAAGTTGTCCTATGGGGCTTATGCCGCCGCTTATAAGCAGGGCAGTTAAATTAAATGAAATTGAAGAATTAAAGTCCTTAGGAGCTATGAATTGTATGGAATGTGGCTGTTGTTCGTTTAGTTGTCCGGCAGGAAAATATATTGTACAGACAATGAGAACAGCCAAAGCTATGATAAGGTCTGCAAAATAATAAACAGGGGGATATTTTTATTATGGTAGGAAAATTATATGCGTCCTCATCTCCTCATTTAAGACAGGGAGATACTACAAGAAAAATTATGCTTGATGTTATCATAGCGTTATTGCCTGCTTGTATAGCATCAGTAGTTATATTTGGGTATATGTCAGCAGTACTTATAGCTGTATCGGTTGTATCCTGTGTAATCTGCGAATATATATGCCGCAGGATTATGAAAAGAAATAATACAATAGGTGATTTAAGTGCAGTTGTTACAGGTATATTACTCGCACTTAATTATCCGGTATCTTTAAGCCCGTTAATTGCAATAGGCGGGTCTGTCGTTGCAATAGTCATAGTAAAGCAAATGTTTGGCGGAATAGGTCAAAATTTTGTAAATCCTGCATTGACGGCAAGAATTGTATTATTAACATCATTTTCCTCTAAAATGTCAAATTGGACAGAACCATTTGCATACTTAAATAAAAATGCGGCAGATGCAGTTTCAACAGCAACACCACTTGCAGACGGTGAACATTTGACATCTTATTTTGATTTATTTTTTGGAATACACGGCGGTTGTTTAGGAGAAACTTGTGTTTTGGCTATACTTCTGGGTGGTATATATCTTGTTGCAAGACGAGTTATAACTCCGTTAATTCCACTTACATATATGGGTACGGTAGCTATATTATCATTATGTTTTGGATTAGACCCTATATATCAATTATTATCAGGCGGTTTAATGCTTGGAGCAGTATTTATGGCAACGGATTATACTACAACGCCATTATCAAACTTAGGAAGATTTGTATTTGCTGTCGGTTGTGGATTATTAACAATGCTTATAAGACAGTTCGGTTCACTTCCGGAGGGAGTATCTTTCTCAATAGTAATAATGAATATTCTTGTGCCATATATTGAGAAATTTACAAGATTAAAGCCTAAGGGCTTTATTAAACCAAAAAAGGAGAGTGCTTCAAAATGAAAAAGGATTTTAGTTTTAAAAGCATAGTACTCCCGGCAGTAGTATTATTGTTGACGGCAGGAATAATTACAGCATTACTTGCAGGAACGAACACTCTTACAAAAGATAAGATTGCACAGCAGAATGAAAAAAAGCAAATTGAAACATTACAAACGGTTTTACCACCCTTTGATGAGTATGAAACAGGTACATCAAAAAACGGAAATCAATATTATATCTCAAAAGCAAAAGACGGAGAAATAATAGGTTATGCTTTTATAACTGCTAATAACGGTTATGGTGGAGCTGTATCCGTAATGACAGGTATAACAACAGATAATAAGATTTCAGGTGTAGCAATTCTCGAACACGGAGAAACTCCGGGACTTGGTGCAAATGCTGCTAAAGAAGATTTCAGAAATCAATATAAACAGGATATACCTGAAAGTAATAAATTGGCAGTTACTAAAGACGGCGGAACGATAGATGCAATAACGGGTGCAACCATTACATCAAGAGCAGTTACGAACTCAGTTAATGATGCAATAGCACTCTATAATGAAGTAAGGGAGGGTAAATAAAATGGCAAAAAAATCATTACTTCAAGAGTTTACAAAAGGAATTATTAAAGAAAACCCTGTTTTATGCCTTGTTTTAGGAACTTGTCCGACACTTGCAGTTACGACATCTGCTGCAAATGCTATTGGTATGGGTGTATCTGCAACATTAGTTTTATTATGTTCTAATATTACAATATCCCTTTTAAGAAAAGTTATACCAAATAAAGTCAGAATACCGGCATTTATTACTATTATTGCAGGTTTTGTATCAATCGTACAAATGATAGTCAAGGCTTATGCACCTTCGATTGATGAGGCACTTGGCGTATATTTGCCGCTTATCGTTGTAAACTGTATTATTCTTGGCAGAGCAGAGATGTATGCAAGTAAAAACGGTGTGATAGCATCGGCGGTTGATGGTTTAGGTATGGGTGTAGGTTTTACGGTTGCATTATTATGTATGGGCATCATTCGTGAATTGCTTGGTGCAGGTACTATATTTGGTATTCCTGTAACATCTAATTTTATGGAGCCTATAACAATATTTATACTTGCACCGGGTGGATTTTTCGTATTTGGTATGCTTATCGCACTTGCAAATAAATTATCAGGAAAATGTAAAAAACCTGAGGAAATCGGCTGCGGAAGTTGTCCAATGAAATCGAAATGTCATAAAAATACTGAGGAAGGAGCTGTTGAATAATGCCGGTTTTATTATCAATATTTTTGGCTGCAATACTTACGGATAACTATATTCTAAGTAAGTTTTTAGGAATTTGTCCTTTTCTTGGCGTATCAAAGAAAACTAATACAGCACTTGGTATGAGCGTAGCCGTTATACTTGTTATGACAATAGCAACAGCAGTTACTTGGCCAATATATAACTATGTTCTTGCACCAAATAATCTTGAATATATGGAAACATTAGCATTTATTTTAATAATAGCTGCTCTTGTACAGTTTGTTGAAATTTTGCTTAAAAAGTTTTTACCGCCTATATATAATGCACTTGGCGTATATTTACCTCTTATTACAACAAACTGTGCAGTACTTGGTGTAACAATGAATGTTATTGAAAAAGGTGCGGCAGATGCCTCTTTTGGATATATAGAATCTATCGTAAATGCCTTTGGTTCAGGTTGCGGATTTCTTGTAGCTATGATTATTTTTTCGGGAATCAGAGTTAAATTAGAGGCTTGTGATATACCAAAATCCTTGAAAGGTTTGCCGATAACATTGGTAGCAGCGGCTATTTTGGCAGTAGCATTTTTAGGATTTCAAGGTATGGTATAAGGGGGTTATAAAAAATGCAAGAAATACTTTTCCCAGTTTTATTACTTGCAGGGATAGGACTTGTGCTTGGATTAGGTCTTGCGATAGCGAGTGTAGTTTTTGCAGTGCCTAAAAATGAGAAGGCTGAAAAAATAGAAGAAATTCTGCCGGGGGCAAATTGCGGAGCTTGTGGATTTTCGGGTTGTTCGGGATATGCACTTGCACTTGCGAAAGGCGAAGCGAAACCGGGGTTATGTTCTGTGGGCGGAGATGAAGTAGCACAAAAAAGTGCCGAAATTCTCGGAGTAGAAGCAGAAGCAACCGTTAAAAAGACAGCTGTTGTATATTGTATGGGTAATAATACAAATACTCACGAAAAAATGGAATATCAGGGCATAAAAACCTGTAAAGATGCAATACAAATTAACGGTGGTGTAAATAGCTGTGGATTTGGTTGTATAGGTTTTGGCGATTGTATGAATGTTTGCGAATACGGGGCAATAAATATATGTGATGGACTTGCAAGTGTAAATCCCGATAAATGCAGAGCTTGTGGTAAATGTACGGCAGTTTGCCCTAAAAGCCTTATAAGAATAGTGCCTGTTAAAAAGCAAGCACTTGTATTATGCAGCAGTTGTGATAAAGGACCTGATGTTAAAAAGGCTTGTTCGGCAGGTTGTATGGGTTGTTCGTTATGTGTTAAAAACTGCCCTGTCGGAGCAATAAAGCTCGATAAATTCCACGCAATAGTTGATCCTGAAAAATGTATTGGTTGTGGTAAATGTGTAACGGTATGTAAGTTTAATTGCATAACACTTGTAAATTAGACTAAGTTTACTGTTATGGGAAGTCCAAAGCGTAAAATTAAGAAGCAAACAGAAGATTTAATTATTGGTATATTATCTATTATATTATTTATAGAATTTTTTGCTTTTTCCACAAAAAGTAATCTAAGGAAAGTCAGAGAGTTTATATTATAAAAAAGATAGGGGTAAAAAATTATGGTAGCTTCAAGAAAACAACTTAAAAATGCAAATACAGGTTTAGTTATAATTATATTAACAATAGGGTTAGTTATTGGAACTTTTATATTTATATCACTCGCAGAGTATAATTTTTATAAAAATGCTGACAAGGTTATTGGTGAGATAAATGATATAACTGTATCAACACACCGTGGCCGCAGAGGAACTCGAACTACTACATACAGATATTATATAAATTACACAACAGCAGATGGTCAAAAATATAATAATGTTCTGGCTAAATATAACGGTGGTTTAAGAGGAACAAATTACAGTAAGGGAACTCCTGTTATAGTTTACTATAATAAATCTAATCCGAGAGAAATTGGTTTAGTTGGATATTCGGCAAATATAACATCTATTGTTATTTTAGTAGTTTTTGGAATTATAGCAATATTTGTATTAGGCGGTGTCTTTAAGAATTTAAAAAGACTAAAATTGATAAATTTTCTTATAAACAACGGAATAAGAGATACTGCTGTGATAACCAATATTGAAACTATAAGAGGCAGAAAAGGATATGTAATAAGTTGCAGTGCTGTAAATCCACTCAACGGTCAGCAGATTTTTGCGAGTTGTACTGTTCCTACAATTAAAAATTTAGGAATTGGAATAAATTATCAGTTAAATGCTTATTTTGACCCACAGGAGCCGGAAATATATTTTATTGATTTAGGCTAATAAAAAATACTGTTACGGTTGATTTTTAAAACTGTAACAGTGTTTTTGTATTATTATATTCATTTGGTTACAATGTTGATAGAACTATTGACTTTTAAAAATATAATTATTAATATAATAATTAAATCCGGGAGGTGCTTTGGCTTGAAATCATCAATATTATTGCTTTTGGTCATTCTTTCATTAGCATTGTGCAGTTGTTCTTTAAATGATAACGGTGCATTAAATTCCGTAAATCCAAATGAAGATAATGTTAGTGCTGTTGCTGATGTAAGTAATTCAAAAGAAAATCAATCTGCTAATTCCAGCGAAAATGAACAGAAAACATCTGTTAATAATGGTAATAATGAAAGTTTAGCAACTGAAAGTGAAGATATAGGCAGCAGTAGTGAAATTTTAATTCCTGATGACAAAACAATCAGAGAACCTGCTGAAAATGGTTATGGATATGTTCCTAAAAGTCAAAAGGTAGATAAAAGTTATTTTAATGATACACTGTTTGTTGGTGACAGTATAACGAATATGTTTAGTATGTTTAATGATGCCTATGGATTATTTGATGATGCTAAATTTTTATGTTCAATCGGTTTGAGCTACGGCAATTCCCTTTGGAGTATGGAAAATGAGAATAATGTTTTTCCAACATATCGTGGAGATAAAATACTTATAGAAGATGCTGTTGCGGAAATGAATGTAAAAAAAGTTTATATACTCCTTGGTATGAATGATATAGGGGTTTATGGAATTGACAGAAGTATTGAAAATATGAAAGAACTTGTTTCAAGAATATTGGCTAAATCACCTGATGTAAAGATATATATTCAATCTGTAACGCCTATAATAAGAGGCAAAGAGAGAGATGATTTGAATAATGCCTTTATAGCAGAGTTTAATGATAAATTATGTAAAGCCTGTGAGGAAAATAAATTATATTTTATTGATATATGTCAAGCTATGAGTGACAGCGAAGGTTTTTTGCTTGATGATTATTGCAGCGATATAGATTATATGGGTATGCACCCATCATATAACGGTTGTAAAGTTTGGTTAGAATATATTATGACACATACTAAATAATGTATGTAAAATTAATATATAAAAAAGAATAAAAAATGGAGAGTGTTCAAACAATGATGGTTAAAAAGAAAATTGCTGTTTTATTGTGTGCTATTATAGCGGGTTCTGTGATGTTTGCGGGTTGTGGAGATAATAATGATAATTCACAAAGCGGCAATGCAACTAATACAAATAGCCAGACTGTAACCGAAAATAATAGTAAAAATAATGAAGATAACAACAGTAAGCAAGATAACAACAGTAAAGATGATAATAATAGTAAGGAAGATAACAATAATAGTAAAGATGATAATAACAGCGAAACTCCTGTCGGAGAAAAGGCTGATGTAAGTTATTTTGATGATTGCGTATTTATAGGCGACAGCGTAAGCCTCAAATTGAAGTTATATAATGATAAAAATAATGCTATGAGTAAAGCAAAATTTTTAACCTCCGGAAGCCTTGGTTATGGTAATGCTTTATGGGATTTAGATAATCCGGAAGCGGTATTTCCAAGTTATCAGGGTGAGAATGTTCTTTTAGAGGACGGTGTTGTTTTAACAGGTGCAAGTAAGGTTTATATAATGCTCGGTATGAACGATATAGGCCTTTATGGTGTTGACGGCAGTTTTGATAATATGAAAACGCTGACAAATCGTATTCTTGAAAAATCACCTAATGTAACTATATATTTGCAATCTGTTACTCCTATATTAAGCGGTATGGAGGGCAAAACTTGGAATAATCAAAATATTAATATATTTAATGATAAGTTAAAAGCATATTGTGAAGAAAATGATAATTTTAAATTTGTAGATGTAGCCTCTGTGATGAAAGACAGTAATGGTTGTTTGATTGCTGAGTATTGCAGCGACCCTGATATTATGGGTATTCACTTTACAGATATGGCTTGTAAAGTCTGGATAGATTATTTGTTGACACATACAAATTAATCTTTATATAAAATAAATTTCGCCACAGAAAGGAGTTTGTATTTATGAAAAGATTTGCAGTATTATTTTTAGCGATAATACTTATTTTGTCGGCAGCGGCTTGCGGAGATAATAATGATAATAGTAATAATAACAATAATGGTAATTCCGTTTCGGCAAATAAAAATGTTGAACTGAGTACTATTATGACAGATATTGAAAGTAAAGTTACTTTACCGGAAATGGCTGTCTATACAGATGTTGAAGATATGCTTGATATTTATGGTATCAAAGAAAGTGATATAAAGCAATTTGTGGCTCAGGTAAATGCTGATGGTCTTGCACAAGATGAAATTGTTATTGTTGAAGCGGTTAATGCCGAGAGTGCTGAAAGTGTCAGGGAAAGACTTCAAAAAAGATATGATAATAAATTAAGTCAGAATGAAAGTTATAATCCTACGCAGGCGGCTATAATAAAGGCTTGTAAAGTTGAGGTAAATGGAAATTTTGTATCTCTTATAGTATCGCCTGATGCTGAAAAAATTACAGAAATATATAAATCATATATTTAATAAATATTGCAGGTATTTTAAATATAGTTTATAATTATATAAGAATGGTGAATAGTGCCTTTTAAATGGTATAAGCTATTCACCATTTTTATTTAGAAGATGTATTTTATATAAAAGAGGTGTTTGGAAAATTGGTGTTTTCAAGTCTTATATTCCTGTTTTTGTACTTACCGATAGTTTTGTTGATATACTATTGCATAAGTTATAAGTATAGAAACTTATTTTTATTTGCAGCAAATTTATTTTTCTATGCTTGGGGAGAGCCTGTATTTGTATTATTAATGTTATTTTCAACGGTATCAGATTATATACACGGATATTTCATAGGAAAGTATCGAGAAACTAATAAGAAAAAAGCTAAAATTTTAGTCATATCTGCCGTAATTATAAATATAGGTTTATTGGCGGTATTTAAATATACAGGATTTTTATGTGAAACATTAAATTATCTGCCATTTTTAAATTTGCCTGTACCAAGTATCCCTTTACCGCTTGGAATATCATTCTATACATTTCAGACTATGTCATATTCTGTTGATGTGTATAGAGGCGATGCTCCTGTACAAAAAAATATTATATCTTTTGGTACCTATGTATCACTGTTTCCGCAGTTAATAGCAGGACCTATTGTAAGATATAAAGATGTTGCAGACCAAATCGACAATAGGCGGGAAAATCTTGATGATTTTACAAAGGGCGTCAGAAAATTTATTGCAGGTCTTGGAAAAAAAGTTCTTATCGCCAATCAAATGGGATTTTTATGGGATAGTATCCGAGCAAATTATACAAACAGTTCTTTAATGTCTTGGATAGGCATTATAGCATATTCATTTCAAATATATTTTGACTTTAGTGGATATTCAGATATGGCGTGTGGTCTTGGTAATATGTTAGGATTTGAATTTCTCAAAAACTTCAATTATCCTTATATATCAAGAAATATCTCGGAATTTTGGAGAAGATGGCATATATCATTAGGTACTTGGTTTAGGGAATATGTATATATACCACTTGGAGGCAATAGAAAAGGTAAAGCAAGATTGTTATTAAATACATTTATAGTCTGGTTTTTGACTGGTTTCTGGCACGGTGCAAGTTGGAATTTTATTTTATGGGGATTATATTTTGGTGTTATAATAGTAATTGAAAAGTTTTTCTTATTAAAAATACTTGATAAATTACCTAAATTTATATCGCATATATATGCAGTATTTCTTATAATATTTGGCTGGGTAATATTTTACTTTGAAGACCTAAGTGAAATGGGCAGATTTATTACAAGTATGTTCAACTTTTCTTCATTTAGTGCAAATAATGACGCCTTAACATTTCTTTTGTCGTATATTCCTATACTTGTTATAGCGTTGGCTGCAAGTTTGCCGCTTGGCTCTATGCTGTATGAGAAAATCAAGAATAATAAATATTATTGGATAGCAGATACACTATTATGTACGATAATTCTTATATTATGTTCGGCATCTCTTGTAAGTGAGGGGTATAATCCGTTCTTATATTTAAGATTTTAAGGGGTGATAATATTGAAAAAATCTGATATTAATTTTAAAAATATTAAGAAATATATGCCTTCTATTGTATTTTGTCTTTTTATATTTATTGTTATGATAGTGTTTATTATATCACCAAGTAAATCCTATTCAGCAACAGAAAAAAGAATGTTGGCTGAAAAACCAAGTATAAATATGAAAAATGTATTTAATGGTGAATATGGGGAAAATTTTGAGGAATATCTATCTGACCACATACCTTTTAGAAATTTTTTTACAGGTGTAAATGCTTACTATAAATTATTTCTTGGTCAAAATAATGCAAATGGTGTTTATCTTTGTAACAACGGTTATATAATTGGTGAACCTCTTAAATATGATAGTCAATTAGAAGTCAATACTGCCAAAATTGTAAAGTTTGCGGAGTTCTTTAAAGAGAATTTTGATATTTCAACAGTGGTTACGGTTGTGCCGTCTACGGGATACATTATGGAGGACTCATTACCAAGTAATCATAAAAGTTATAATGACGGAGAATTTTTAAAGTATATAAAAGATGAATTAGGTAACAGTGCAAAATTTGTCGATTTAACCGATACATTTAAAAATAATATAAATAACACAGATATTTATTATAAAACCGACCATCACTGGACTTCTGCGGGAACTTATCTTGCATATTGCGATTTAGCACCATACCTTAATATTAAAGCAACTGACAGAAATAATTTTAAAATTGAAACTTATAATGACTTTTATGGTACTACCTATGGAAAAGGCTGTTATTGGCTGCAAAATCCGGATACAATAGAACTTTGGGTAAATAAAAAACATAATGATAATACGATATCCGTTAATATTCCTGAAAATGGTATATCTGTTAATAATAGTGTATTTTTCAGAGAAAATCTTAAGGGTGACGATAAATATACGGTATTTATAGACGGCAACCATAGTTATACAAAAATAATTAATAATGATGTTAAAGATGGTGCATTACTTGTAGTCAGAGATTCATTTGCACATAGTATGGCACAGTTTTTGTGTGATAATTATCACGAAATAATATTAGTAGATTTAAGATATTATAAATCATCTATCATAGATATAGTAAAGGAAATTCAAAATGAAGATAATTTAACAGTATCTAACATATTAATATTATATGGTATGGAGGATATGGTGACGGATACTGATATTTCTTCTATAATAACAAACAGCCAAATAAAAAATTGGCAAAGTGAATTAGTATGAAAATTAGTATGGGAAAGGTGTGTTAAACTATGACATTAAGATATTTATTGGAAAAACTTGAATATAAGTGTATAAAAGGTAATGTAGATATTGATGTTAGCGAAGTAGTATATAATTCTAAAAATGTTGTACCTGATAGTGTATTTGTATGTCTTAAAGGTTCAGCGGTAAATAGTCATAAGTTCGCAAAAGAGGCTTCTCAGAATGGTGCTGTTGCCATTATAGCACAAGAGGAAATTGATGTTGAAGATAATACGACTGTAATTATGGTTGAGGATACAAGGAAAGCTCTTGCGTATATATCTGCCGGCAGATTTAATCACCCTGCTAATGAGCTTACAACAATAGCAGTTACAGGTACTAAGGGTAAAACTACTACTGCAAATATGATTAAAGCAATTTTAGAGGCAGAAGGTAAAAAAACAGGTGTTATCGGAACTCTGGGAGTTCAAATAGGCGATAAAATTATTAAAACAAATAATACTACACCTGAATCTTATGATATACAAAAATATATGCGTCAAATGGCAGATGAGGGCTGTAAATATGTTGTTATGGAAGCATCATCACTCGGTTTGAAATGGCATAGAACAGATGGCTTTATATTCGATTATGGTATATTCACAAATTTTTCAGACGACCATATTGGTGGTAATGAACACGCAGATTTACAGGAATATTTAGAATGTAAAGCAATGTTATTCAAACAATGTAAATGCGGTTTTGTTAATGTTGACGATAAGGCGGTTAATGGTATATTAAAAAATCATACTTGTACTGTCGGGACTTTTGGCATAAATAATAATGCTGATATTATGGCGGAAGATATAAAACTTGTTTCTGATAATGGATATATAGGTGTTAGTTTCAAATTAAAAGGAGTTTTGCAGGCGGATATTTTTGTAGATATTCCGGGTAAGTTCAATGTGTATAATGCTTTATCGGCAATAGCTGTATGTAAAGAAATTGTAGGAATAGACGCAATTTTGAAAGGTTTGCACGATGTTAAGGTAAAGGGCAGGGTTGAACTTGTGCCAGTTAAAAACGGTAATTATACATTAATTATAGATTATGCTCATAATGCCGTAAGTATGGAAAATATATTAACCGTTCTTAGAGAATATAATCCTAAAAGACTTATAACATTATTTGGTGCAGGCGGAAACAGACCAAAGGTAAGGCGTTACGAAATGGGCGAAATGTCCGGTAAAATGTCAGATTTATCTGTTATTACGGCTGATAATTCACGATTTGAAGATGTTATGGATATTATAGAAGATATAAAAGTTGGTATAGCTAAAACAAACGGTAAATATATTGTTATTCCGGATAGAAAAGAAGCTATAAGATACTGCATTGAAAATGCCCAAGATGGCGATATAATAGTATTTGCAGGAAAGGGACACGAAGATTATCAGGAAATTAAGGGCATTAAATATCATTTTGATGAAAGAGAAGTTATAAGTGATATTTTTAAGGAATTAGGGGTGTGATTAAATGGAAAGTTTATCCATATCAGACATTGTAAAGGTTGTTGACGGAAATTTAATTTGTGGTGACGAGAAACAGATTGTTACAAATGTCCAGATAGACAGCAGAAATGTTTGCGAAGGTTCATTATTTGTTGCGATAGTAGGGGAAAAGGTAGATGCTCACAAATTTGTTGACAAATGTTTTCAACAGGGAGCGGTATGTTGTTTAGTTCAAGAGAAAAACATTAGTAAGAACGGCGCATTGATATATGTTGAAAATACATTGACGGCATTGCAGAAATTAAGCAGTTGGTATAGAGATAATTTTGATTGTAATGTAATAGGAATTACGGGCAGTGTCGGAAAAACTACTACTAAGGAAATGATTTATTCTGCATTATCATCTGAGCTTAATGTTATGAAAACAAGAGGAAATATGAATAGTCAAATAGGTTTGCCGATAACTATTCTTGATATAGAAAAACAAAATGATGCTGCCATAATTGAAATGGGCGTAAGTATGTTCAATGAAATGGATAAACTTGTTGATATTGCTAAACCAAAATACGCAGTTATTACGAATATAGGGGTTTCTCATATAGAAAATCTCAAAACACAGGAAAATATATTGAAAGAGAAAATAAAAATTACCAATCATTTCTCACAGGACAGTGTTTTATTTATAAATGGAGATGACCATAATCTTAGAAATGCCTATAAATATACAAATAGTAAAATTATTACTTTTGGTATAGATACATTATGCGATTATAATGCCCAAAATATTGTATATAAAGATAATGAAACAAGATTTACAATGGTTAATGGCGATATAAGGCAAGAGGTTGTTATTGGTGTTATAGGAAAACATAATGTTCTTAATGCCCTTGCAAGTTTTGCAGTCGGAAATTGCCTTGGACTTGATAATAAAAATATTGCAAGTGGATTAAAAGAATATACGCCGCCTCCGCTCAGGCAGCAAATACATAAACTCCCAAATAATACTATAATTATAGATGACAGTTATAATGCAAGTCCGGATTCTATGAGAAGTGCTGTAAATGTTCTTGCAAGTTTGGGCAATACTTCAAACGGAGGCAAAACGATAGCTATACTTGCCGATATGCTTGAATTAGGAGATATTGCTGTTAGTGAACATATAAAAATCGGGGAATATGTTGCCAATAATAAAATTGATTGTATATTTACAGTCGGAGAGCTTGCCAAAAATATTATTAAAGGTGCTGTTAATATTAACCCTGATATTATCAATAAATCTTTTGATGATAATAATAGTGTTTATGAATATGTAAAATCTATTATAAAATGTGGTGATATAATTCTTGTAAAAGGTTCTCGTGGTATGAAAACCGATGAAATAGTAAAAAAAATAAAGGATAACATTTAAAATAACGGAATCTCTTTTTGACAGGAGTTTGATATGTCGTGTCTGTATATTTATTGGTTATTTCAATAGTAATACTTATTTGTTTGCTTCTGAGTAAAGTTTCTAATAAATTAGGCGTTCCTGCATTATTAGTTTTTATATTTTTAGGGATGTTATTTGGTTCAGATGGTATATTTAAGATTGATTTTAATAATTACTCTTTTGCTGAGCAGATTTGTACATTATCCCTTATATTTATTATGTTTTATGGCGGGTTCGGAACAAATTGGAAACAGGCTAAACAAGTTGCCGCTAAGTCAATATTATTGTCAACGGCAGGTGTATTTTTAACTGCTTTGATAACAGGATTATTCTGTAATTTTGTATTAAAATTTGATTTATTGGAAAGTATGCTAATAGGTTCGATAATTGCTTCAACTGATGCAGCTTCGGTATTTTCTATACTGCGTTCAAAGCAATTAAGTTTGAAATATAACACAGCATCTTTACTTGAAATAGAAAGCGGAAGTAATGACCCTTGTGCGTATATGTTGACTGCAATAATGTTATCGTTTATGAATGGTGGCTTAAGTGGCGGTCGTATTTTATATATGATATTTTCACAAATTATGTATGGTATAGTGGTAGGTTTTGTTATAGCATTTTTAGCAGGATTGATATTATCAAATATCAGAAATGGAATAAGTGGTTTTGAATCAATATTAGTTTTCAGTATGGCATTGGTATCGTATTCTGTGGCAACTATTATAGGCGGTAACGGCTATCTTAGTGTATATATAACAGGCATAACATTAGGTAACAAGTCTATTAACAATAAAAAGTCGCTTGTTAATTTTTTTGATGGTGTAACAGGTCTTATGCAGATATTTATTTTCTTTTTATTGGGACTATTATCATTTCCGTCTAAACTGCTAAGTGTTATATTGCCGTCATTGGCGATCGCTCTGTTTTTAACTTTTGTAGCAAGACCTATGGCTGTTTTTTCTATACTTATGCCTTTTAGAAGTCCTATTAAACAACAACTTCTTGTTTCTTGGTCTGGTCTCAGAGGTGCTGCGTCAATAGTTTTTGCGATTATGGCGATAGTTCAAGTTAAAGAATTGAAACACGATGTTTTTCATATTGTATTTTTTATAGTATTATTTTCTATTTTGCTGCAAGGAACACTTATTCCCTTCGTTGCCAAAAAACTTAATATGATAGATGAAAATGACAGTGTTATGAAAACTTTTACCGATTATACAGAAGAAATACCTATTCAATTTATAAAATTGCTCATTGATGATAAACACCCTTGGGTTAATAAAAAAATAGAAGATTTGGAACTTCTGCCTAATCTTATTATTGCCCTTATAGTCAGGGACGGGAAACAAGTCATTCCAAAGGGAAATACAACTGTATTATCAGGAGATATAGTTGCTATAAGTGGTGCATCGCTTGACAGTGAATTTGACAGTTATCTTACAGAAGTGAAAATAAAACAGGATAATGAATGGTTAGGCAAATCTTTATCAGAAATAAAGTTTGGTGCAAACAAATTGGTTGTACTTATAAAGCGTGAAGGAAAAGTTATTATTCCGTCAGGAGGTACTATTATAAATCAAGATGATGTACTTATAATAAATAAATCATAGATATATTTAAGAGCAGGTCAGAGACGGGGCGTGGGGCAATGCTCCGCCCTAAAATAACAGGAGGTTTTAATATGTTATCGTTTTTTAAGATAAAAACGGATAATACAAGTATGATTTATGAATCATTATTAATAGGAATGTTTTTGGCATTTGTAGGTGGAATATTAGATGTTTATACATATATATTAAGAGGCGGAGTATTCGCCTTTGCCCAAACAGGAAATATGTTGCTTATGGCAATAAAAATTGCAAATGGTGATTTAAAAGGTGGATTATATTATTTAGTACCAATAATGACTTTTATAGCAGGGGTATTTTTTACTGAATATCTAAAAAAATATTTTGATAATGAGAAAACTATTAATTATTTTAATGTAATTATAATTATAGAAATTGCAGTGTTAATATTAATAGCTTTTTTACCAAAAAGTGTACCGGACAATATCGTTTGTATTATTGTATCTTTTATAAGTGCAATGCAAACAAATTGTTTCAGGAAATTATCAGGTTTTCCGTATGCAACTACAATGTGTACAGGTAATCTCAGAACAGGCTCGGAGTATCTTTACATATATTTTACAAAAAAAGATAAAAATGCTTTGAAAAAAGCATTACAATTATTTATAATAATATTTACATTTATAATCGGGGCAATATTTGGAACGCTTTGCACAATGACTATTGAAAAATATTCTACTCTTGTAGGAGTGATTATATTATTGGGGGTTCTTACATTAACGATATATAAACAAGGAAAAATAAGTACATCAAGTTCCGAAAATATAGCCTAAAAATATAAGTAAAAAAAAATTTGAAAAATTTTGAAATTTTTTTAAAAAAACACTTGCATTTTGTATTTAGGTGTGATATAATAATCAAGCAGTCAGGAAATGACAAAAAAATAAAAAAGTTGGTTTTGATGACGCTGAGGGTACACCTGTTCCCATACCGAACACAGTAGTTAAGCTCAGTGGTGCCGAAGATACTTGATTGGTGACGATCTGGGAAGTTAGGAAGATGCCAACATTTTAAAGCAGATGTCCAATAGGATATCTGCTTTTTTTAATCAGAAATAAGGAGAAAGAAAAAATGCTTATAATACCTGATAATAAATGGCACGATTATTTATATGAAGAAACTCAAAAAGATTATTTCAAGAGGCTCGAAGCCTTCGTGGAAAGCGAATATAATCAAACAACTGTTTTTCCCGCAAAAGAAAATATCTTTAAAAGCTTGGAATATACGGATTTAGATAATGTTAAAGTTGTAATTATCGGACAAGACCCTTATCACGAAATTAATCAGGCTCACGGACTGAGTTTTTCTGTTATGCCTAATGTTACAATCCCACCGTCACTTCTTAATATTTATAAAGAACTTAACAGTGATTTGGGGTGCTATATACCAAATAATGGTTATTTAGTGAAATGGGCAAAACAGGGGGTTTTGCTTCTTAATACTGTCCTTACCACAAGAGAACATATTGCAAATGCCCATAAAAATAGAGGTTGGGAGAAATTTACCGATAAAATTGTGGATATTCTTAATAATGTTGACAGACCTATTGTTTTTATGCTGTGGGGTAAACCTTCCCAAAATAAATGTAAACGCTTAAATAATCCTAAACATCTTATACTGGAAGCAGTTCACCCAAGTCCATTATCTGCTTACAGAGGTTTTTTTGGTTGTAAACATTTTAGTAAGGCGAATGATTTTCTTATTGCAAATAATATTGCACCAATAGATTGGCAAATAGAAAATATAAATGAATAAATTATTTAACTAAATGTAAAAGAAGTCCCTCGCCTCTAATGCGGGGAACTTCGTGTACATCAGCAGTAATATTGACTTTTTCTCTAATGAACTTCAATATATACAAGTTCAGAGCGTGTTAAAAAACGCACAGGAAATCCCCATATTCCATAGCCTGAACTTACGATTATATTGTAGTTGCCGTTTGTTTCCATACCATAGTTTACATCATTGAAAATAGAGGAAATATAATTTACAGGCCAAATTTGACCACCGTGTGTATGACCTGATAATTGCAAATCAACACCGGCAATTTTAGCATTTTCAGTATCGGTCGGTTGATGGTCAAGCAAAATTATAGGTTTACTTTTATCCAAGTCTTTTGTCAATTCCTGAATACTTAATCTTGCATAGCCAACATATGCATCTTTTCGTCCTATTATATAAAAACTGTCATCTATTAAAGCCACATCATCAAACATAACATTGATATTATTCTTTTTAAGTAATTGGACATAATCAGCAGGTACGCCTTTATCGTGATTGCCGTCTATGAAATATGTACCATATTTTGATTTGAATTTCCCTAAAGATTGAGATAAGAGTTCAGCTTGTTCTGTTGTAGTATTTTCGTCAAAAATATCACCACATAAAAACACAACATCTGCTGAATATGAATTAACATCATTTACTAATCCTTGAAGGTCGCTCTCAAATGTAGCCGTACCAAAGTGTATATCAGAGAGCATAACTATTTTAATACCATCGGTTTGTTTATTTATATCAACATCATAACTGACGCTTACGGGGACACAAGAGCAATAAAGACTATATACCGATGCTATTACAGCGATAATTATAACACTAATGCCATTTGAATATATTTTGCTCAGAACTTTGCGAATTTTCTTGTTTTTTACCGTTTTTTTAAGTATAAGTGATAATATATCTGATAATATAAATAATAATATTGAATAGTATATAGCCCCTGCTAAAAACGAACGGGTATATATAAGAATCGCAACGACTATTACGAAAACTAACCAAGTTATAAGTTTTGGAACTATTATTTTGTTTTTGTTTATTGTATTATCAACTAATTTTCTGATTTTATTTCCAAGATAAAAAATTACAGCTGCAATAACTGCTAATATAATTATCATTACTGTTATTATTAATATCCAACTCATATTAAAGCCCCTTTTTAAATTTTTAAACACAAAGAGAGTGATATAGCTCACTCTCTTTGTATATTTTTATTTTAGAAGATTAACTGTATATTTACTCTTGCCTGTTCTTTTGGATTCATATAATGCCTCATCTGCAAATTTTAAAATTTCGGTCAGGTCGTCATTACACGAGAATTTACCTGATGATATACCAATCGAACAAGATATATATTTGTCAGAACTGACATCTATATTTCTGCCAAGTTTTTGTTTAATTATTGGAATAAATGCTTGATTTTCGTCTATTAGTTTATAAACATTTTCTGCTAAACTTACACCTTGCTGGATATCTTTCCCGCATAACAATATTATAAATTCGTCACCGCCATATCGTATAACATAGCAATTTTTATCATTAAATGACGATACTATATCTGTCAGCAGGTGAGCAATCTTGATTAATATTATATCTCCTATATCGTGACCAAATGTATCATTATAAAATTTAAAGTTATCTAAATCAAGATATAAGGCAGTAGCTATCTTGCTGCTTTCCGGCAAATACTGCAATTCTTTGAGATAAGCCTCAACTTTTGAATTAAATCCTGTACGATTTAATATTCCGGTAAGAGCATCAGTGGTAGCACTTAGTTTAAGACGCTTATTCATTAGTTCGATTTCCTTATTAGCTTCAAGATTATAAAGAGCATTAACAACCTGTTTAAAGGCAATTTTAAGTATAGTAAGCGTACTATTATCAAGGATAATATTATTGCCGAGAAAATTATCGTGCATAAAAGTTGACACTATTAAAACATCTTTAAGTTTTTCATTTTCGCTTAAAGGTATGCAAATCATTGATACAACCTGATTTATTCCATAGATATTTATAATTTCCTGATAATCCTCAAATTTATCGTCCAAGCGAGAAATTAAAAATTCTTGTTTATGTTTTTCAAAATACTTTGAAACTTTTATCAGGAGGGATTTATCTAAATTCGCATAATCACTGCTGTAAATTACATTTGGAGCATTATCTTTGATATTAAAGTACAACACATCATCTAAATTAAAATAATCCTTCATAGTCACAACAGCACTGTTTACTAATGATGTTAAGGACAAACTATTTCTGTTCAGGGTATCCTGCCAAGCAGTAAGAAATTTAATTTCTTTATTTTTTCTTTCAAGAGATTTTTCAAGACCTATTCTTTTAGCGAGTTCTATAAGTTGTTTGAGTGTGACATTTCGTAAAGAAACATTATATATAGGCTCTCTGAATTCATAATTATATAGTTTCATAGCAAGTTGTTGTTCTTTATGTTTGTAGCCGTGCTGTGTACAGAAACTAAGAGCATCTGTTAATATTTCATTTTTCTTTTCTGTATCACCAAGATTGTCGTATAAATCGGCGTATTCGAGTGAAAATTGGGCGTAAGAAAAGAAGTGGTTTCCTGTTGACGATAACATATAATATTTTGCTTTTTCAAATGCCTCAATAGCCTCACGAAATTTACTATATTTTTTCATCATAAGTCCGTATGTAAAATAGTAGAAATATAAGTCTTCAAACCATCTGAAATTAGTATTTTCCCCGTCACCCAATGTATGCTTCAATACCCTGTGCATTTTATTAAAGTACATATGAACATTATAGTCTATATCCAATTTTATATTGCAAAGAACTATCATACCATAGACTTTTGACATATTGCATATAGGTATTTTTTTCATATCAAGATATTCCATTATTTTGAGGGTAGTCATAAGGTATTCGTTTGCCATTTCATAGTTTTTAACTATAATACAGTTAAGAGCCATATTATAAAGACATTCTGTTATTTTTTCGGGCATATTATTTTCATAATATAGTTCAACAGCCTTGTTAAAGTATTCTGTTGCTTGGTCGTATTGTTCATTTACTATTTTAATGTATCCGTATCCTGTATAAGTATTACTCTTGTCAATGAAATTATGTTGTTTATCGAGAATTTTAAAACATTCTTTATAGTAATAATCAATATTTTTATAATTACCATAATATTGGGAAATCATTATATTTTTTTTCCAAATTTTTACTAAAAGATAATTATTTTGTATTTCATTAGTTATACGCATACCCTTTTTAAAGTTATCAGAATCAATAACTTTTATATCAGTATTTGGGATTTTCATATCTAATCCGCCGTAACCTAATGTTAAAAAATATGCCAAATAATTTTTGTAACCTCTTTTTTCAAGGCCATCTAAAAAATCATCTGATAATTCTGTATATTTATCCCAGAATAATATATTTTGCCAGCCGTGGTATTTTAAAATATAGTAAAGTAATTCGGAGTAAAACGGAAAGTCTTTATCGCCGCCTTTTTCGGCAAGCCTTTTGCAGTCGTTATATACTTTTGATGCAGCATCTATTTGGGTACTGTACAGATAGTTAAGACATATAATTGTTTTGCGGATATATTCTTTTTGAATATCATTTTCATCATATAGATGTTTCATATTATCACACAACAAAAATGTTGTTGTTGTATCTCGTCTGAAAAGGCTTACTATTGCATAAAGTTCAGTTAATTTTAATCGTTTATTTTCCGGAATATTAAGTCTTTCGGTTTCTATTCTGTCAGATATAATTTTAAGATAGTAATTGGCTTGTTCGATAGAAAAAGAATATATCATATTTTGTATATTAGTAAAATAATTATCAAGTTCACTCATAATAGGCACAAACTTATATGCCAATACTGATATACTCGAACTATCCTGAAAATCCCATTGTATTATGCTGTTATCATTTTCAGCTTTCTCGATTATTTTATTCCATAATTCAGGACAATGGGATAATTCATTGAAAAATTCATTATAATTAACAATGAAAGAGATATTACCGCTTTCTTTAAAACACATTAAATTTTTAATAATTTGAAGCGTGCCGTAATCTGCGACATTACAGTCGTTAAGTATGAAAAATAAAGGTATTGTTTCCGAAATATGCAAAAGCGTATTTACCATAGATTCGATAAACATTTCTTGTTCATAATCATATTCATATAAATTAACAGGTTCATTTACTGTGATTTTATCGTTTGCAAAATAATTTTGAAAAATATCTATATACAAAGGATAAATTTTACATTCTTGGAAAAAAGTATTTGAACTAACCGTGGAAAAAAATTCATAATACAGTTCTTTTATCCATTGGAAAAACGGCTCATAAGCTATTTGCATTTTGTTCGGATTAAATTGATGACATAAAATTTTGACACGATTGTTAAATTCGTTTTTCAATAATTCATTGTTTATATTGGTGCTGTCTGCTGTACTGCTTCTCTTGATAAAAACGTAGTCAATTTTATCGGGATAGATAGAGGTTAAGAGATTATTCATCATTCTTTTTATGTACATATTATAATATGAGTTCATTAGCCGTACCTCCTCTTTCTTATTTACATCAATATTAATAACTTATTATAACAAACTAATCACTTTTTTTCAATTAATTTATCAATATTTTATATATTATTCATAAATGGGCTTTATTTGAATTTTATAAAAGCCTGCATATTGACTAAAACTTTTTCAATAAAATTGGAAATACGATTAATTTAATACAATCTTTTGTTACCGCACTTGACTTTGCATCGTAATATGAATTAATATGGTACTATCAGATAAATAAGAGAGGTTTAACATATAATGAGTTACAAAATAATCGCATTAGATATAGACGGAACTCTTACAAATTCGGAGAAAGTTATTACCGATAAAACTTTGACTGCATTAACAAAATTACAAGAGCAGGGCGGTAAAGTTGTATTGGCATCGGGCAGACCAACTATGGGGATTTTGCCTATTGCCGAAAAAGTACAGTTAAAAAAATATGGCGGATATATTTTAGCATATAATGGCGGAAGTGTTATAGATGTTCAGGATAATTTAAGCGTTGTATACAGCAAAAATTTCCCATTAAATACCATACCTGAAATATGCAGTAATATTAAAAATAAAAATATCGCTATAAATACATATCAAGATAGTAATATAATAGTAGGTAATACTATAAATAAATATACCAAGATAGAATCAAAAATTACAGGTATGCCTATAAAATTTGTTGATAATTTTGTTGAATATGTTGATTTTAGTATAAATAAATGTTTATTGTCCGGTGAACCGGAGGATATTGTTGAAATAGAAAAACTTTTTAAAAATAAATTTGATGGTGTACTTGGTGTATTTCGTTCAGAACCATTTTTCTTGGAGCTTGTGCCGCTGGGAGTTAATAAAGCAGAATCTATTGATATATTACTGAAATCACTTAATCTTACAAAAGATGAATGTATAGCTTGTGGTGACGGATTTAACGATATAACAATGATTGAATATGCCGGACTTGGTGTTGCTATGGAAAATGCTAACGATAAATTAAAAGAAGTTGCTGATTATATAACCTTGTCAAATGATGATGATGGAGTAGCAGATGTTATAAACAAATTTATGTTGAATTAAATATGGAACTCTTAACAAATTTAATAGTTTGTTAAGAGTTTTTTTTTGCTTATTCACATAAATTGCCTTGAAATAAGCCTTAATATGTTATATAATTTGTAAATATATGCAGTTGCGGAGATGAAAAAATGAAGTTTATAAAAGAATTTATTATTAAACAAAAAAAACATCTTTTATTTTTTTGTGATTTATTATTATGGAATTTATCTTTTTATATAGGTGTTGTTATAAAAGCAAATAGTTTTTCCTTGAAAGGATATGCGAGTAATTTCAGTTCCGGTATAATAGTTTTGAATATATGTTTTGCATCTGTGTTTTTGGTTTTCAGATTATACGATAATATATGGCGATATGCCGATGTAGAGGACTTCCTTTATGCAGGCGTTGCGTGTGTTGTAGCAAATGGTATGTTTGTGTTGATAACCATATTAATGGGCAATAATTTAGGATTATTAGTATATCTATCAAGTGGATTGATGTCTACACTTTTGATATTCATTTTAAGAATGAGTTATAAATTTACTTCGATAAAACGAAAACAGAGCTTTGCAACTTTCCCCAAAAAAAGATTGCTTGTAATAGGCGGAGGCGAGGGTGCTGTAACAATTTTAAGAGAAATAAGTAAATCACCGGAAAATCAATATAATCCTATTTGCATAGTAGATGATGACCCTGAAAAATTAGGTAAAAAAATCGGTGGTGTAACCGTTGTGGGCAATACTGATGATATTCCAGATGTTTGCAAAAATGAAAATATCGAAACTATACTTTTTGCAATATCGGCTATATCACCGGATAATAAGAGGAGAATATTGAATATATGTTCAAAAACAAATATTGAAGTTAAGATTATACCTAATGTTTACGATTTATTGACGGCAAATTTGTCTGTTACGGATAATATACGACAAGTTGAAGTTGAAGATTTATTGGAAAGAGAACCGATTGTTTTTGATACTGAAAGATATGGTAAATATATAGTTGGACAGACTGTTCTTGTAACGGGGGGAGGCGGCTCGATAGGCTCTGAGCTTTGCAGGCAAATCGCAAAGATAAATCCTAAATGCCTGATTATCCTTGATATTTATGAAAATAATGCCTATGATATACAACAGGAGCTTATCAGAAAATTAGGTAATACACTTAATTTTAAAGTCGAAATAGCTTCGGTAAGAGATTTTAAAAAATTAGAGAAAATTTTCATTGAAAATAATATAGATGTGGTATTCCACGCCGCCGCACATAAACACGTTCCGCTGATGGAAACCAATCCGGAAGAAGCCGTTAAGAATAATATATTCGGAACTCTTAATCTATGCCAAATTGCCGATAAATATGGTGTGAAAAAATTTGTGCAAATTTCTACTGATAAAGCCGTAAATCCTACAAATATTATGGGTGCAACAAAAAGAGTCTGCGAAATGATTGTACAGATGATGGATAAACAAAGTGAAACTAAATTTGTTGCAGTTCGTTTTGGCAATGTATTAGGTTCTAATGGTTCAGTTATACCGCTATTCAAAGAGCAAATAAAAAGTGGTGGTCCTGTTACCGTTACACACCCCGAAATTATAAGATATTTTATGACTATTCCTGAGGCAGTATCACTTGTATTAACGGCAGGCGGTTTTGCAAAGGGTGGAGAAATATTTATACTTGATATGGGCGAACCTGTAAAAATCCAAACACTTGCCGAAAATCTTATAAGATTATCAGGATACACACCAAATGTTGATATAAAAATTGAATATACGGGACTTAGACCGGGAGAAAAACTTTTTGAGGAACTTCTGCTTGATGAGGAGGGTATCCAAAAAACTCACAATAAAAAAATATATATAGGTAAACCAATAGATATAGATAAAGAAAAATTAATGGAAAATCTTAACAAAATTTATGTTTATGCACAAGATAATAATGTGGAGTTATTAGAAAAAATGCTTCAGGAAATCGTTCCTACATTTACCCATACAAAAAATTCAAAAAAATGATGCACTATTATAACAAAATATTGCGATTAAAATTTCGCAGTATTGTAAATATTTATATGTGGCATAGATAAAAAAAATGTAGTATTATATACTAAAATGACTTTTTAAGAAAGAAGGACAATTTTTTGAAAATAGGTTTGGATATAGGTTCAACTACTGTTAAATGTGCAGTACTTGATGATAATAATAAATTAATATATAGTACTTATCAAAGACATTACTCACAAATTACGAGTAAAATCGCAGAAATATTAAAAGAAATTAAAAAGAATGTTTATGGCTGTGAAAATGCTCCTATTGCTATGTCAGGTTCGGCAGGTATGGGTGTTGCCGAAAATTGTGGGATAGAATTCGTACAGGAAGTTTATGCTACAAGAATATCAGCCAATACATTTTTGCCAAATACTGATGTAATCATAGAATTAGGCGGAGAAGATGCAAAAATATTATTTTTATCAAATGGCGTTGAAGTAAGAATGAATGGCTCGTGTGCAGGTGGTACAGGTGCGTTTATTGACCAGATGGCAACATTATTGAATGTTCCTATTGAAGAAATGGACGAACTTTCCAAAACTCACGAAAAAATATATACAATAGCATCGAGATGCGGTGTATTCGCTAAAACGGATATTCAGCCGTTATTAAATCAAGGTGCAAGAAAAAATGATATTGCCGCAAGTATATTTAAAGCGGTAGTAAATCAGACGGTAGCCGGTCTTGCACAAGGTCGTGAGATAACCGGAAATGTAGTTTATCTTGGCGGACCGTTGACATTTATGTCAGAGCTGAGAAAAAGTTTTGATGAAAGTCTGAAAACAAAAGGAATTTGTCCGGAAAATTCACTTTATTATGTTGCTATGGGTGCGGCTTTATGTGCCGAAAAATCTGTTGATTTTGACAGCATTATAAATGGTGTTGCATCTTATAGGGGAAACGGCAATTTTGCTTTTAATCCGCCGTTATTTAAAGATGAACAGGAGTATAATGAATTTATCCAGAGGCATAATAAGGCAACCGTTGAAAAATCAGATTTTTCAAAATATAACGGTAAAGTCTATATGGGTATTGATGCAGGTTCAACTACTGTTAAAGCCGTTGTTCTTGGCGAGAATAATGAACTTCTCGAAAGCGAATATATGTCAAATAGTGGTAACCCCGTACCTATTATTAAAAATTTTCTCGAAAGACTTTACGAGGAACACCCGAATATTAATATTGCAGGTGTTGCCGTAACAGGTTACGGAGAAGAAATTATTAAGAATGCTTTTTACGCAGATTATGGTATTGTTGAAACGGTCGCACATTTTACAGCCGCTAAGAGTTTTATGCCTGATGTGGAATTTGTTATTGATATAGGCGGTCAGGATATTAAATGTTTTAAGATACATAATGGTACAATAGATAATATATTCCTTAATGAAGCGTGTTCATCAGGCTGCGGCTCATTTTTACAGACATTCGCTAATGCGTTAGGATATTCTATTGCCGAATTTTCAGAAATAGGATTATTCGCTAAACAACCTGTAAATCTTGGTTCAAGATGTACGGTATTTATGAATTCTTCCGTAAAACAAGCACAAAAAGATGGTGCAACTATTGAAGATATTTCTGCCGGATTATCTATCAGTGTTGTTAAAAATGCTTTATACAAGGTTATTCGTGCGTCATCTCCCGATGAATTAGGCAAAAAAATTGTTGTCCAGGGCGGAACATTCCTAAATAATGCAGTTCTCAGAGCTTTTGAAAAGGAAATGGGTACACAAGTTGTAAGACCATCAATTTCGGGACTTATGGGTGCTTATGGTGCGGCATTGTATGCAAAATCCAAAAATCCTGAAAAAAGTACTATTATTACAGCAGAAGCATTAAAGAATTTTACCCATAAAATTAATGCCGTAAATTGTGGCTTATGCAATAATCATTGCCGTTTGACTGTAAATATATTTGATAACGGCAGAAAATATATAGCCGGTAACAGGTGTGAAAGACCTATTACAAATCAAAAACCTGACGAAAGTCTTAATATGTATGAATATAAATTAAAATTATTGCAGGAATATACTTCTAATAATAATGACAAAGAAACCTATACAAGAGGAATTATAGGTTTGCCTATGGGACTTAATATTTATGAATTATTACCGTTTTGGTATAGATTTTTTACAGATTTAGGATTTAAAGTTGTCACATCTCCTCTATCAAATCGTAAATTATATTTGGAAGGTCAACATACCATTCCGTCAGATACCGTTTGTTTTCCGGCAAAATTAATACACGGTCATATTGAAGAACTTTTAAAATTGAATGTTGATGCTATATTCTATCCTTGTATGTCATATAACTTTGATGAGGGATTAAGTGATAATCATTATAATTGCCCTGTTGTTGCATACTATCCGGAGGTCATTAATACAAATGTAAAAGCTATAAATCAGGTAAAGTTTATTAAAGATTATCTTGGAATACACCGCAGAAAAGATTTCCCTAAAAAGTTTTGTGAGGTACTTAATAAATATTTTGATAATATTACGCTTAAAGAAGTTAAAGAGGCAAGCGAAAAAGCGTATGAGGAATATGAAAATTATTTCAGAAAAGTCAGAGAATACGGAAATAAAATAATCGAACAAGCCGAAAAAGAGGGTAAAAAAATAATGGTTCTCGCCGGAAGACCATACCATATAGACCCTGAAATTAATCACGGTATAGATAAATTGATTTCAAGTTTCAAAGTTGCTATTGTTACAGAAGACGTTATCAGTGCAAAGGTAAATGAAAAGGTCAGAACCTCTGTTCTTAATCAATGGACATATCACGCAAGGCTTTATGCCGCTGCTAAATATATAAGTGGACACAAAAATATGAATTTAATTCAGCTTGTGTCATTTGGCTGCGGTGTTGATGCTATTACAACAGATGAAGTAAGAACCTTGCTTGAAAAAGAAAATAAAATTTATACTCAAATTAAGATAGATGAAATTACAAATTTAGGTGCAGTAAAGATAAGACTTCGCAGTTTACTTGCTGCTATTGAGCAACAGGAGGGTTGATTAATTATGGCAGAGCTTGTCTATGACAAAACAGGAAGATTAATTTTCACCAAGGAAATGAAAAAAGAATATCTTATACTTTTGCCTCAGATGGCACCTATACATTTTAACCTTATAAGAAATGTTTTTACAAATTATGGATACAAAACAGAGCTGCTCGAAACAGATGGACCGGAAATCGCACAAGTAGGCTTAAAATATGTACATAATGATACCTGTTATCCGGCGCTGCTTGTAATAGGTCAGTTTATACACGCCTTACAAAGCGGTAAATATGATGTAAATAAAACGGCTCTTATGATTACACAGACAGGAGGAGGCTGCAGAGCCTCAAATTATATTCATTTATTGCGTAAGGCATTGGTTAAAGCAGGATTTTCACAAGTGCCTGTTATTTCTCTTAATTTATCAGGACTTGAAAAAAACAGTGGATTTAGTTTTACATTGCCTATGATTAGAAAAACTGTTGCAGGTCTTGTATATGGCGATATGCTTATGCTGCTTAAAAATCAAACAAAGGCTTATGAGATTAAAAAAGGCGAAAGCGAAAAACTTGTTAAGATATGGGTAAATAAATTAACGGATATTCTTAATAAAGGCGATGGCTATACCGTTAAGCAAATTGAAAAAAATCTTGAGGATATAGCAAAGGATTTTTCAAATATTAAGTTAAACAGAGTGCCGAAAGTTAAAGCCGGTATCGTTGGGGAAATTTATGTAAAATATGCTAAGCTGGGAAATAACAATCTTGAAGCATTTCTTGAAGAACAGAATTGTGAGGTATGTGTTCCGGGTATAATGAGTTTTGCACTTTTCAAGATAGACAATAGACTTGAAGATATAAAATTATATGGCGGTAGTAAAATTAAATACAAAGTAGCAGAAATATTATTTGATTATGTTTTGAAAATGGAAAATATTCTTATTGAAAAAGCATCTGCGTATGGCTTTAATACTCCGTCAGGATATTATAAACTTAAAAGTCTTGTAAAAGATGTTATCGGTTATGGCAATAAAATGGGCGAGGGCTGGTTATTAACAGCCGAAATGCTCGAATTGACAGAAACAGGTTATGAAAATATAGTTTGTGCACAACCGTTTGGCTGCTTGCCAAATCATATATGTGCTAAGGGTATGATGAGAAAAATTAAAGAGGTTGACAATCGTGCTAATATAGTTGCGATAGATTATGACCCGGGTGCAGTAAAAGTAAATCAGGAAAACCGTATTAAATTAATGTTAGCAGTTGCAAAGGAAAACCTCGCTAAAAAAACAGAACCTTCTCAAATAAAACAAAAGGAACTTGTACATAAAGATTAGGATTTTTTTGAAATGAATTTTGTTTCAAATATATATTTGTAAATATGGACAAAATCGAAAATATGTGCTATAATATAAGTAGTGGAGATATTATCTCTGCTGCTTATTTTTTATTTTAAAGAAAGGTGATGCCAATGAAACAAATTACAAATTTAATGCTTAACTTAAATGATGATAATAATTCTGTTGTATTCGCAAAACAATTTGATAGAAATTCAAGATTTTTACATATACAATTATGTAACGATGGTGAGATTTTTCCGCTTGATAATACCCACGCCGTTATCATAATAAATAAACTGGATAATACCCAAGTAGTCAATAATTGCAATATAATAGATAACAATATTATAGAGGTTGAAATAACATATCAAATGTTATCAGTTCAGGGTATTACGCAAGCCGAAATTATACTTTATGATAATAACAGTAATGTTGTTACAAGTGGTATATTCTTCTTTGATATCCGTAAATCACTTTATAATAACGATAATATCGAAAGCAGCAATGAATATAATGCTTTGATAGATGCACTTAGTGTAGCAAGTACATTGGGCGATACTGTTACAGATGCCTATAACTTATCTAATAAAAATCAGAATAACATTGATGATATAAAAGAAAAATTAGCCGATATTAATATTAATAAAGCCGATAAAAGTGATTTGGGAAATATATCTTGTGGTACACCGTTAGTTGCGGAAAATACCGAAGATATGACTGATACACAAAGAATGTATGTTAATACATCTGATGGAATGATTTATGCTTATCTCAATAATAAATGGCAAAGTACAGGTATCATATATCAAAGTACAGGTATTGCCTCAAAAAGTATAGATAAATCAAAGCTGACCGATGATATTATAGAATGTAGAGCACTTATGCCTCTGAGAGATTATTGTCGTGTGTTTAATGCATCAATAGCAAGCTCTGCCTCTATATATAATTATAATACAACATCTTCTGCCTTTGTAAGATATAATGACAATAGCGGAATAGGTCATTTTAAAATAATTAAAGATACTACAAGTACAGCTTATGCACCATATTTTGGGGTTTATTCGGCAGAAAGATTTATAACATTCAATAGTGATATGGTTATGTATGTTAGTGCAGACATAACCGGAAATGGCGTTACAGCAAAATTGCAGTATAGGTATCTTGATGAAAACAAATCTTCAATATCAGCAGTTCAGGCGAGGGACTTTTTCAAAAGCGGTGAAATAACAATGACATTATCTGATGAATATAAGGAAAAATGCAGATATATTGAAATTGTCGGCGTTATGATGAACTCTACAACTGAAAGCGGCAGCATAGATATGTATAACTTTAAGGCATACAGAAAAGATGATATAAATGACGGTTCAAATTTATCTGATGTTATAGATAGAATGAAAACTACTCTTGAAGGTACGCAATTTATTTCTGATAAACTAAATGTAGCTTATGCAAATAAAAATCTTAATGCAAATAGCTCAGAATATAATAATACCGGTGAGATATTATATTTATTTGACGGAAATAATATTATTACGGTTTCCGAATACTCAATATCAAATAATTGTTATATTAATTCAAAATCTCTTAAAACAAATGGCAAAAGTTCCCGTACATATAATATAACAGTCGATAAATTTGATATATCAGAAGATGATTATATAGGTGTTTATGCAAATGTTTCACGCAGTGATATTGAAAAAATCGGCACAATGAATATTTCCTTTAAGGACAGCAGCAATAACGATATTTGCAAAATTGAACTCGGTTCTTGGAATTTACAGAATGGCTGGTATTTATATAAATCAAAAGCCGCCTCGAGTGGTACTGTATCGAGGATAGTTATTGCATTTTACAGTGCAGAAGATATAACAGTCTATCTTGACAGCGTTGTAAAAAACAGAAAATCAAAATCTAAAATATTATTGTGTTTTGATAACTGGAGTAAAAGTCTCTTAGATACATATAATATTTTATCTCAATATAATTTTAAAGGAACTTTTTGTATTTCAGACGGTAATACACACAAGCTGTTTGAAGATATGTACAATACTTTAATTAATAATAATTGGGATATTGCATATTATAACGGCTACGGTGACAGACCGGAGGATACCGACAGCCAAGAAAAATGGGATAAATTTATCTGTAATGGTATGAATAATTTAATATATAATGGCTGTAAAAAACCAACAGCATATTTTTGTCGTTGGAATAAATCAACGGACAAAATCATAAATTCCTGTAAAAAGGCAGGTTTTAAAATGCTTAGAATGTCACACAGTAATTACTATATTAATGATTATAATTATGATAGCTTTGAAATACCGTGTGTCCAAATTTTAAATAAAAATATTGATACTGTTAAAAGCTATATAGATAATGCTATAAAAAGAGGTTCATCATTGTCTATTTTTGCACATCAGATTTTATCAGACGATGTAAGCACATCAAGCGATAATACTAATGTTAATATATCAACTTATACGGCTTTACTCGATTATATAAAAAGTAAAATAGATAATTTTGAGGTCGAAGTAGTTACATACAAAGAATTTTATAATTCCGTATATAATTTATAATATATTTTAATTAAAATATTATTTAACATATAATAAAATAAAAGGGTTATCACAAATTTTTTATAATCTGCGATAACCCTTTTAATTAATATTTTGGGATTTGTGATTTTTGTACAGATAAAAAAAGCCTTTGAATAAATCTGTATAGTTGTTTAATAAGTTTTTAATATTAGTTTGCGGATTTTTTCGATTACTAATACAATCGCACAAACAGTCATACCTAAACATACAGAGTTTACAAAACTGTATAAATAGAATATTTGCAGCAGAAAGGTTATAGATAACATTATTGTTGAAATTATAATTGATATAATTCTATATATTTTTTTCTCTTTGCTGCTTAAAGGTTTATTGTCGTTTTCGACAGGGGAGAAAATGATAATTATAATAAATGATGTTGCTGTCAATATTGTCGATATCATAGGAATATTTATGCAGCTTAACAGCCTGATTGTCAATAGAATAACGGAATTTATTACAAATGAAAACCAAAAACATTTAGTTGGTGTATCAGCGTGGTATCCGCCTGCAAATTTCCTTATAACGATAAAAGATATATAGAAAATCAGACTTTCAGCTAATAAATTAAAACAAATTCCAAGTATTATTACTGTAATGAAATGTAATATGGAAGATAATATGATAAAGAAAGCATATTCATATAAATCATATTTTTCATTATCGTTTACAGCATCGCATAGAGTTTTGGCAGCTTTTGCAGATAATTTATCTATCACTTGATTTTTTTGAATTGGTCAAGAGCGGCAGGGGTTTTTGGTTGGTACAGAATATAACAGCCTGATGATGAATTTACGTGGAGGGTTAATACAAATGCTATAAAGGCAGTTATAGCCGGAGCCATCTTGTAAATTAAATTTCTTGCACTTTTTAACACAGAAAATCTTCCTTTCAATTAAATTAATCTAAATAGAAATACTATATGTAATTTATTCAACTGCTTTAACTAATTCTATCACATTAAAAAATCAAATTTAATAAAAAAGAAAAAACGGTATAAATTTGGAATAAAATGGCGAATTTCATATTTTAAAATGTTTTTGTTTGAGTTATAATATAAAACGGGGTGGGAAGATGGAGATTTTAATATGTGATGATGATGTTACTGTTATAAATCAAATAGAAAAGTTGTTAAAAGATTTTTTAAAAGATAAAAAGACTTTGTTTAATATTTTTAAATACACATCCGGCGAGGAGGTTTTAGAAATTCGTAAAAAATTTGATATTGCATTTATAGATATAGAAATGGCTCAAGTAAATGGTCTTGAGGTCACCCGTTACATAAAAAAAATCAACAGAAATGCAATAATTTTTATTATTACAGCATTTGAAGGATATTTAGACGATGCGATGGATTTAAATATATTCAGATATATTTCCAAACCTATAATACCTGACAGATTTTTAAAAAATTTAGATAAAGCTGTCGAATTATATAATAAAAATTCAAATATTATAATGGTTGATAACAGAACAAAATATTATAATGTTTTTACAAAAGATATCATATATGCAACAATAGCAGATAAAAAAAATATAGGAATTGTAACTGAAAACAGAAAGTATATTTCTAATAAAGGCTGGGATTATTGGGTAAAAAAACTTTTAAATCACGATTGTTTTTCAAGACCGCATTATAGCTATATTGTTAATATGAATTATGTAACAGATTATGATAAACAAGATATTACTATAAGAATAAATTCTAAACAAATAACAAAGATTCCAATTTCAAGAAGACATTATAAAACATTTAAAGATAATTTCTCTAAATTTATGGGAATGACAGTATGATTGAAGTTATTTGTTATATATCAATTTTTATTGTAGAAGTAACTATTTCGTTATTCTATTTTGAATATAAATTTCAAAGAAATATTTCTCTGAAATTATTAATGCTGTTTGCTTTTTGCTCTTTTGTGTTATCTTTTGGTGTAAGCAGGCTTAATATTCATTTGCTTAATATAATAATATTCTTTATAGTAAATTTTGTAATGCTCTTTAAATGCTATAAAACAAGTATACAGGCTTGTATATTTAACATCTCACTTCTTATTGTATATATGATTGTTACAGAGTTAGTTGTGTTGTATTCCTCTGCATTTTTCTTTAACTTTCAGATTTTGCCTGAGTATAATGACACATTGGTTACGGTTATCCAAATAGTTATCAGCAAACTGCTCTATTTTCTTATCGTCTATATCACAGCTAAATTATCTTTAAAAGAAAATCGTAATGAAGGGTCTGTTTTTTCTTTATTTTTGAGCGTACTTCCTATTTGCTCAATACTTTTTATGCATATAACTACTCGTGTGTGTTTGTATTATGATATAGATTTAGGATTAAAAAATATTCTCGTTATAGGCGATATATTAATATTATTTTCTAATATAATTGTTTTCTATGTTTATGAATATACCCTAAGCACAAACAGAAAATATACATTAACAATGTTAGAAAAACAAAGTGCAGAAAGTAATGAAGAATATTATAAACTGCTTGGGGAGCAAAATGAAAATTCCAGAATATTAATACACGATATGAAAAAACACCTGAATGCTATAAGAAATATATCGCAACAAACAGCTTCATCAGAGGCTATTAACAATTATATTGATGAGATTATAGGGGGTTTCGATAAATCAAAGAGAGTTGATTACTGCGGAAATACTCTCTTGAATCTGATTACATACAGATATTTTCATATATCAGAACAAAAAGGTATTGACTTTCAAATAAATATCCGTGATGCTGTGCTTGGTTTTATATCGGATTACGATATTACATCTATTTTTGATAATTTGTTGGAAAATGCAGTAGAGGCGGCTGAATTGTCAGAAGAAAAATTTATTGATTTTTCTATTTATATCAGAAACGAAAATTTTATAATTATTAAGGTTTCAAATTCATTTTCGGTCAAACCTAGTTTAATAAACGGTCATTTTATATCATCAAAAAAATCTACTAAGTATCACGGTATAGGAATTAATAGCATAAGACGAACTGTTTCAAAATATAATGGAAATTTAAATATAGATATTGATGAAGATACAAAAATATTTTGCACAACAATAGTTTTTAAAATAAAAAATAAGAAAACTGAATAATACTATGCGTAAAACGGCGACTGTTAAATAATCGCCGTTTAATTGACTTTTTTTGCGTTGTATGATAGAATAAAAAATATATAAATTTTTGTAAAAGAATGTCTTTATATATTAAGGAGCAAAGGCATACTGATGAAAAATTGGGTTATAAAATTGTTGTTGTCATCGTCAATGTGCGTGGTTGGTGTTGCTGCCGTCTTGATAGGTATCTTTTATTTCAAATTTATTTCTGAACGAATATACGAAGACAGTACTTTACATCTTAAAGAGATATACAGTCAGGTAAATCATTCATTTGGAGCATTTGTAGAAAGAAACTGGGGGCTTCTCGACAGTTGGGGCGACCATTTATCTTTGGCAGATAATAATGAAAATAAAGAAATTTATGATTTTATAGAAAAAGAACAGGAATATTGGGGATTTTCGGAGTTTTATTTCCTTTCATCAAATAAAACTTGTATAACATATGATGGTTCGGAAGCAAATATAGATTTAGAAAATGTATGGAATAGTTTTTCAAATGAAGACGCCCCAATTATGGCGGGTGCGAAACTTTCTACCGGTCACGAGGTTACAGTTTTCGCTGTTCCTGTGAAAAACGGAAGATATAAGAACTTTAATTTTGATGCCATTGCTATAAGTTATACGAATGCAGATTTGGCAAGTTCTTTAGATGTTAATGCTTTTGAAGGAGAGGCTAAATGTTTTGTTATTGATAAGGACGGCAATGTATTGCTGTCAACACAAAAAGGCGGCAGTATATTCAATAATTATCTCGTTTATCTGAGTGCCGTTTCTGACCTAAGCAATGAAAAAATAGAACAAATGAAAAATGATTGGATTAGTGAAAATTCAGGATTGTTACAGTGCAATATAGGCGGAGTGAGTTATTGTATTTTGTATCAATCTATTGGTTATCAGGACTACATTATGCTTAGCATAGTGCCGCAAAGTGCGGTAAGTGCAGGTTTTTTATCTGTTCAAAAAGCTACATCAAATGTCCTTATAATGATTTTTCTGTTGGTTGGTGTGGCGGTTATTACCTTTGTTATTGTACGCAGCTATGCTCAATCACGCAAAAATAAGATGGAACTACAATATAGAGAGCTTATGTTTGATGTGCTGTCCAACAATGTTGATGATATATTTATAATGCTCGACCATATCAATCAAAGAGTTGATTATATTAGTCCTAATATCGAAAGACTTTTGGGGATTTCTGCACAAAAGGCTCGCAATGATATAAGAGTAATGGAAAAATGTGCGGTTAATCATAATGTTGTGATACCTAAAACTGAACTTGAATCTATACCCTTTGATGGAAATAAGTATTGGGAATGTGAATATATGCACCAGAGTACAGGTGAACGCCGTTGGTATAGAATGACTGTATATCATATGAATATACAAGATGTTCCTAAGTATATTATAGTCCTTTCAGACAGAACACAGGAACAACAGATGAACCAAAAATTACAAGAGGCTCTTACGGCTGCGAAGAGTGCAAACGAGGCAAAAAGTAATTTTTTGTCCAATATGTCACACGATATACGCACTCCTATGAATGCTATTGTTGGTTTTCTGACTTTGTTGGAGAGAGATGCTGAGCGGCCGGATAAAGTGCGTGAATATATTCGCAAGATAACCGCTTCAAGTCATCATTTGCTCAGCCTTATAAATGATGTTCTTGATATGAATAAAATTGAAAGCGGAAAAACATCTTTAAATTTGGAAACTTTCAGTTTGCCTGAATTATTGGACGAACTGAATATTATACTTATGCCGCAAGTAAAAGCAAAAAATCATAAGTTTAGAATTAATGTGCAAGGTACACCTCCTGAACAAATAGTTGGAGATAAATTGCGTTTAAATCAAATTCTTATTAATCTTTTATCTAATGCTATCAAGTATACGCCAAATGGCGGAAATATCGATTTTAATATTTGTGAACTTCCAAGTTCCGCACAACAATATGTAAAACTGAGATTTGTTGTAAGTGATAATGGAATTGGAATAAGCAAGGAATTTCAAAGTCATATATTCGCACCTTTTAGCCGAGAAGTAAGCTCTGTTACCAATAAAATACAAGGAACAGGTCTTGGTATGGCTATAACGAAAAATCTTGTTGATTTAATGGGCGGTATAATTAGCGTTGAAAGTCAATCCGGCAAAGGCAGTACATTCACCGTAGAGTTATCGTTTGCACTTCCTGAAAAAAAGGAATCAGAATCGTGGTTTCACGATAAAATTTCTCGTATGCTTGTCGCAGATGACGAGGAAGATATATGTCTGGATATTAAGAAACTTATGGGTGATATAGGCATAGATGTATCTTTTGTAAAAAATGGTACAGATGCTGTTGAGGCTGCACTAAAAGCACATCAGAATGGAGAAGATTTCGATATAATTCTGCTTGACTGGAAAATGCCGGGAATGAACGGTATTGAAGCCGCTCGTATGATACGCGAAAATTTAGGTACAGATATTCCTATTCTTATGATGACCTATCTTGATTGGAGTAGTATAGAAACAGAAGCAGAAATCGCAGGAATAAATTCCTTTATATCAAAACCATTTTTTGTTTCCACCTTTTTACAAACGATAAAGCCTTTGTTTTCCGATAAAGTAGAATATGAGGAACATAAAGAAAGTAATGTAAAAGGTGTTATGGAAGGTCGAACCTTTCTTGTGGCTGAGGATAATGAAATCAATGCGGAGATAATTACAGAAATGCTCAGTATCGAGGGAGCAAAATGTGAAGTCGCTGTAAATGGTCAAGAGGCCTTGGAAATGTTTAAAAAATCTAAGCAGGGTTATTATGATATGATACTTATGGATGTACAAATGCCGATTATGAATGGTTATGAGGCAACAAGACAAATACGAGTTTGTGATCACCCTCAGGCGAAAACAATACCAATCGCAGCAATGACAGCTAATACTTTTGCCGAAGATGTAAGAGATGCTATGGAAGCAGGAATGAACGGACATCTTGCTAAACCGATTGATATGAATGCCGTAAGAAAATTAATAGGTGAACTTTTAAGTTGAAATAATAATAAATCATAGTATATTTCTGAATAAAGGAACAAGGAGTGGAGTTCACAAATGAAAAAAGTACTTTCTATACTTTTGTTATTTATTGTCGTAATTTCTGTAACTGCGTGTAATGGTTCGGACGACAATATGAGCCTGTCTGACAGCAATAAACTTACGATTATGGGGAAAAAAAGCGATTTGGCAAAAAGTTATATGACCAGTATTTTTAATCAATATAAGAAATCCACAGGGATAAGCTTGGAAATTATCGCCATAGAGGATTCTGAATACGAAACAGAAGCACAGAAGAGGTTTAATAGAGGAGATATTCCTGACATATTTATGCATTTTCATAATTCTGACCTTAATGATTTTGATATTGAGGGTAATTTCTATTATCTTAATAATGAAAGTTGGGTTGACGACCTGACAAGTGGTGCATTTTTATATTGTTTAGACAGTGACGGAAATCTTTTGGGATTACCTTTTTGGGAAAGTTCTGTTTCCGGTTGTTATTACAACAAAACAATACTTGACAGTCTGGGACTGAAACCCGCTACTACACAAGCTGAGTTTGATGCTCTATGCCAAGTCCTTAAAGAAATCGGATATACGCCTATTTGCTGGCCGGGCAATGGCTGTTCTTGGATGATTCAGTTCGGCCTTGACCCTATATTTGCTGATAATCCATCAGTACTTGAAAAAATTAATAAAAACGAGATTACTTATTCGGATATTCCTCAGGTCAAAAGTATGGTTCAATGGATTTCCGATGCTGCCGATAATGGTTGGTTTGGTTCAAATTATTCGGAAATCGGTTGGTCAGATATAAGCTCCGTAATGGGTTCCGGTAATGCAGTTATGGTTTTTATTTGGGATACTTGGTTTTATACGGATTTTGAACAGGGAAATAAATATTCTGTTGATGATTTCGCACTTATGCCTGTATTTATGAATACCGTAGATGGCGGTACCTATGAAGGCGGAAATCTTAATATGATGATGGTCAATAAAAATAGTGATAATTTAGAAAAGGCTTTGGATTTTTTATCTTTTTGTGCCTCAGAGGAAAATTATAATATTGCATTTGACGGTATATCAACAGCAAGTTGTTTTAAAGGACAAACAACAAATATTCAGTCGCAAATGGTAATAGATGCAAGTGGTTCGATAGCAGAATATGAACGCGTATCTACTGCATCAACAATGATATTCGGTTACAGTGCTGACGAAGTCGCAGAAATTTTTAGAAAAATGTTCTATAAAGAAATAAGTGTATCGGAGTGTGTGCAGCTTATGGACGAGTATCGTATCAAAGAAGCAAAATCACAGGGTATCGCTGGATTTTAATTTCTTTATTTTCTCAAATAGAAAACTACATATTATTTAAAAAATTCTCAATTAAAACCACTTTATAGAAACAGACAAATGAAAAGTTTGTCTGTTTGTTTATTTTTCGTAATAGTTTATTTAAATTTATCTGCTATTATGATTACTATAAAATAAAAATGGAGGTCATTGTTTTGGTCAAAATATTCAAAAACTTAAAGAAGGTTGACTGGCTGAATTTAGCCGCCTGTGTTGCTTTGATAGTATTACAGGTTTGGCTGGATTTAAAGATGCCTGATTATACAGCAAAGTTGACCGAGGCGGTTTCTTCGGGGAAAATCGTTGAATCTGAAATATGGAAAAACGGCGGTATGATGTTGTTATGTGCTTTTGCCTGTATGTGTTTTGCTATTGCAACGGGGTGGTTTTCTTCTCATATTGCGGCAGACTTCGCAAAAACTTTGCGTACAAGGTTGTTTGATAAAATTTCAACATTTACTGATAGAGAAATGAATTATTTCACAACACCAAGCCTCATTACAAGAACAACAAATGATGTTGTACAGATGCAGATGCTGATTGCTATGGGAATGCAAACACTTATCAAAGCACCAATTCTTGCAATTTGGGCTATTTGTAAAATTTCCGCTACAAGCGTGGAATGGACATCTGCCGTGCTGATAACAGTGGTAGTTATGGTCTGTACCATCAGTATTGTGGTATCGCTATGCTATCCCAAATTTAAGAAAATACAAAAGCTGACTGATAGTTTGAATGATATTACACGAGAAAATATTTCAGGTGTTCGTGTTGTAAGAGCATTCAATGCAGAAGATTATCAGGAGCAAAAATTTGATAAAGTAAATTCCGCAGTAACACGAAATCAATTATTTACCGGCAGAACAATGGGTATAATGTTCCCGATAATGTCCTTGTGTATGAGCGGACTGACGCTGGCAATTTATTGGATTGGTGCTGTTTTAGTAAATAATGCTGCAGATGCGATGGAACGCGTAACAGTAATCGGAAATATGACGGCTTTTACTCAATACGCTTTGCAAATTGTTATGGCTTTTATTATGATTGTAGTGATATTTATTATTCTCCCAAGGGCGATGGTTTCTGCTAAGCGTATCAATGAAGTGTTGGATACCGAGCCTTCCATTACATATACAAAATCGAGTAATCAAAACGAACATTGCGGGGAAGTGGAATTTAGAAATGTTAGTTTTTCTTATCCGGATTCCTCTACACCCTGTCTTGAAAACATTAGTTTCCATATAAATCCCGGTGAAACTTTTGCAATTATTGGTGCAACCGGTTCCGGAAAATCATCAATTGTTAATCTGCTTCCACGATTTTATGACTGCACAGAAGGCGAGATATTGCTTGACGGTGTAAACATTACCGAGTATAGCAAACAGGAAATTGAACAAAACATTTCTATTGCACCTCAAAAAGCTATTTTATTTAAAGGTGATGTTAAATCAAATATTACCTATGGTTCAAAGAATGAAATCAACGATGACGATGCACGAATTAGTCGTGCAATTGAAATCTCACAATCTGAATTTGTTGCCGGTTTGAACGGCGGATTGCACGCTCCGGTCGCACAGGGCGGAACAAATTTCTCCGGCGGTCAAAAGCAACGACTTTCCATTGCTCGTGCAGTATTCAAAGATGCTAAGGTTGTCATTTTTGATGATACCTTCTCTGCTCTTGACTATAAAACAGATATGTTGGTAAGACGAAAAATTTATGAAAAAATGCAGGATACTACTATAATTATAGTAGCCCAGCGAATTGGCACTATTAGAGATGCAAATCAAATACTCGTCCTTGATGAAGGAAAAATCGTAGGATTGGGTAAGCATAGCGAATTGCTTGAAAATTGCTCTGTTTATAGAGAGATTGCATTATCTCAGCTTTCAAAGGAGGAATTATAATATGCCCGGTCCCGGAGCTATGATGCGAAATAGAACTATGAAAAAGGAAAAAGCGGATTTTAAAGCACTTAAAAAATTAATTCGCTATTGTAAACCGTATCTTCCGTCTATTATTATTGCGATGATTTTTGCGGTAGGCGGCTCTGTTGCCACAATTGTAGGTCCTGAAAAAATTGGAGATTTGATGAATACAATTACTGCCGGTATTATATCCGGTGTTGATATGTCATCATTTATGGAAATTTGCCTAACTCTTGTTGTGGTTTATTTGGTAGGAGCAATTCTCTCCTATGGACAGCAATTTATTATGGCAACCGTTACGCAGAAAACCGGAAAGCGTTTGCGTAATGATATTGATAAGAAAATCAACAGAATACCCCTTAATTTCTTTGATACAACAACTAAGGGAAATATTCTTTCGGTCGTTACAAACGATGTTGATACGATTGGACAAACATTGGCATCATCAACAGCGAATCTTATTAGTTCTCTTGCTCTTTTTATTGGCGTAATTTTTAAGATGTTTTCAACGAATTGGATTTTAACAGTAGTTACGATTGCAACTTCTTTAGTTGGGTTTGCGGCAATGGGTGTGGTTCTTTCTAAATCACAGAAATATTTTATTCGTAAACAGCAAGACCTTGGCGTAATGAATGGTCAGATTGAAGAAGTTTATACAAATCATAAGATTGTAAATATTTTTGGCGGACAAAAACACGAAAAAGAAGTATTTGAAGAAACAAATGGCAAATTATATGAAGATAACTGGAAGTCGCAAATTCTCTCCGGTATGATGATGCATATAATGACTTTTGTGGGAAATCTTTCATATGTTTTGATTTTTGTTGTTGGGGTTTCATTCATTTTAAACGGAAACAATGCTGTTACACTCGGAACGATTATGTCCTTTATTATTTACTCAAAGCTGTTTTCTCAGCCACTGTCTACATTGGCACAGTCTATGACATCGATTCAGCAAGCGTCAGCCGCAGCCTCTCGTGTGTTTGGTTTCTTAGAACAAAAAGAACTGTCCAACGAATTTGATAAAAACACAGAACTAACCGAAGTTAAAGGTAATGTGTCATTTAAAAATGTTAAGTTTGGATATTCTGAGGATAAAGAAATAATACACGGCTTTTCGGCTGAACTTAAAGCCGGTCAGAAGGTTGCTATTGTAGGTCCTACCGGTGCAGGAAAAACAACACTTGTCAACTTACTTATGCGTTTCTATGAATTAAATTCCGGTGATATTACCATTGACGGCGTTTCTATAAAAGATATGAAGCGTGAAAAGGTTCACAATATGTTTGATATGATTTTGCAAGATACTTGGTTGTTTGAAGGAACAATCAGAGAAAATCTTGTTTATAATAAGGAAGGAGTTACCGAAAAAGAACTTGATGCTGCGTGCCGTGCAGTAGGACTGAAAAAGTTTATTGAAACATTACCTAACGGCTATGATACGGTTCTGGACGACCGTTTGAACCTCTCCGAAGGTCAGAAACAGCAACTTACAATTGCAAGAGCAATGATAAAAGATTCTCCATTATTAATTCTTGATGAGGCTACCTCGTCTGTAGATACTCGCACCGAAATCGTAATTCAAAAAGCTATGGACGAACTAACCATTGGAAGAACCAGTTTTGTTATCGCACATAGACTTTCTACCATTAAAAATGCTGATATAATTTTGGTGGTCAATAAAGGTAATATCGTAGAACAAGGTAATCACGAAACATTGCTTGCAAAAGGAGGTTTCTATGCCGAGCTTTATAATAGCCAGTTTGAAAAAACAAGCGTAAGTATATCTTGACATAACATTATTTTTAAATGCTATTATGTACTATTGCTTTTTTACTCGATAGTATAGGATTTGTTAATTATAAGGTTCTATTTTACTGATGTCACAATTGTTATTTTTAATCTATTGCAGCAAAAAGTCCTCTGCCTTTATAAGTGGGGGACTTTTTGCTGTAAGGTTAAAATGGTAAGTCACAATTAATCTTGATTACAAGCAAAATGCAAATTGTCAACCTTTTTTTCAACATAAATGTGCGGTGATTTCCATTTTGTAGTATTAATAAATTTTGGTTTAGAATTGTCGATAGAATAGATAAATGATGTTCTTTGGCTAAGAATGTTTTTTGCTTTTTTTAATTTTTCCTTTAATTGCTTAATTAAAGGTAATAAAAGTAACCTTCGTTAATTTTGAAAAAAACGGAATACTATTCCACATAGCTTGCACCTGTGGCTCGTTGTTAAAGCATAAAAGCCGAGCTGAAAATGGAGCGTGAGAAGAAAAAGAAACGTAAGAGAGAACAGGCGGCTATGGATATGCTGCCGGTGCTGCTGAAGAATATGCAGACAAGTGGCGTAGATATTCCGACAAATGAAACAGCATCGAGCAGTGACGGAGAAGTAGAAAACCATTAACAGGGCAACGATGATTTTACGGACTTCTCCGAACCTGAGTTTGACAGCATAGAATAAAATTACGGGTAAAGAGGAAACAGGGCAATAATACGTCAAAAAGCAAAAAACAGATAAATTTAGAAAAGACTAATTGACCGAAATACCGGAATGTAGTATAATTGTCAAAGGTAGGTGTGAATATGGATGATTTAATATACAAGCCAAAGTTTTCTATGAGTGTTCAGGAAAATGTTTTATGGGCGAAGCGTAATCTAATTGATTCAATTTGGAAAAGTGCTAATCTTGAAGGTATAGCTGTTACCTATCCGGATACTCAGGTGATCTGCGAAGGAATGTCTGTGGCAGGACACACCATTGATGAGATTAATGCCATAAATGATTTGAAACACGCCTGGCAATATCTCCTTGATAATATTTCCGAGCCTGTTACACTCGATTTTATGAAAACACTGCATAGGCATCTGGGAAAATTCACCGTGGCTAATTCGGGAAGTATCAGATGGCAGGATGTTTATATTGGCGGAACAGATTGGACACCGGAGATACCCGACGAAAAAAGTATAGTAGAAAACCTTAAACAGATTCAAAAAATAGAAAATCCGATGGATGAGGCGTTGGAAATGTTTTTGTTCTGTGCCAGAGGTCAATTCTTTTATGACGGCAATAAACGATTATCTACTTTGATGGCTAACAAAGTAATGATTGAAAATGGTATTGGTGTATTTTCAATACCAATAAAATATCATCCCGACTTTTACAAAATGCTGATATGCTTTTATGAAACCGGGCAAAAGACGGAACTAAAAGACTTTATGTACAATAACTGTATTGATGGAATGAATTTCCGGTCAACAGCAGATATTGGTGAGTAAACTTTTTCGGAGCCAAAAGCAGTGAAGCACAGGAAAAAGATATTGAGAACGCTTTTGCAGACGCAGCAAAGGAGAGTACATTTGATGATGACGATATGTTTCCAGAGCCGGAAATAGATACAGTTGAGTAAATTAGGGAGAGAACAATACTATGGTAAAATTAACATTTAAATAACAAAATACCGTTCAATGCTAAAAAGGTTGACACCAATGTTTTAATAATTTTTGATAAATCGCTAAAATCAAAAATTGATGATATCATTACTAAATTACATCAAAAAAATAACATAAAATCAAAACGATGAACTATGCAGAGGATATATTAAAATACCTCTGCTTTTATATTTTTAGAAAAGATTTTATTAAATTTAATCCGCATTTTAAAATATCGAATACATACAGGAGGAATGAAAATGAATATTCATGACGAATTTATTAGAAAAACCGATAAAGAGATTGACAAGCTGACCGCTGATGTAGAAAAGAAAAAAGCTCGTATCGCAGAATTACGATCTGCAATAAAAATACATGAAGCTGAAAGAGCTGAGGACAATGAATTTTCAGACAAAGTAATGAAACTGCTTAACGACAATGGCATCAATTCCGATGATGACAGAAAAATGATACTTTCTAAATTTGAGGAATTGATGCTTGAATTTGAAATGGAGTATAACCCGACAGATAACTAAAATCAGTGATTTTCGATTTTTACGATTTTTGCGGTATAAAACACCTGAAAAAAGAAATATCTATCAGGGATAAGGAATATGAAAATAAGCCTGTTATCAAGAAGGAAAACCGACTTTTAAAAATTATAAAGGAAATATTTTGGATATAACCAAAGACCGAAATATAAAAAATAAAAAAGCCTGAAATTCTCTATTAAGCGAATTTCAAGCCCCATTTTTTTAGGCGGTAATAAAAAGAAATAACCGCCAAACTCCCCAGTAAAGCGGTTATTTCTTAAAATCGTGCATATTTGGGAGCGACCGTCTATCGGTATGCTCTGTATTTATATTATACAATTCTATAAAAAATATGTCAAGTAGCATATACTTAGTTTTAAGAAATATGTGTAGGATCACAATTGATATGTTACAGTTATAAAAAAAGATAGCAAAAGTGAGATGCAATAAAATTTATTAGTAAAAACATCTGCGAGTCGTTCGGAAAGGGATAAATCCCCAGCCCCGTCAGGGAATAGACTATCTTAATCTTTAATTATACAGAGTTCCTTATAAGGTAATTCTCTCACCACAGCTGGGAGATTGCCTTTGAGTAAGAGTATAAATGATTACATTCTTATTCAAAGGCAAGGAGATAACCTCATTACCTTGAAAAATTATGCCTAATCCCATCAAGAATGATACAAACAGAGATTTCCCCAATAATAGAAGATTTCCCCAACAATAGAATAGTTACACACATTATAAAAGACATACAGCGTGTTGTTTGCCGTATGTCTTTCTTTCATTTTTGTTTTGTGAGTTCTCGCACAATAGAAGCAACACTCTCTAACTGCTTGTCATCGAGTTTCTTTAAGTCGGAAATTAGAGCATTTAACTTTTCAGGGTTCTTTGCATCGGTGTCAAAGAAATCCTTGGGTGTAAGTTTTAAGAACTCACAAATATAGAAAAAACATGACATTGAAGGAAATGCTTTTCCCGTTTCAATGTTGTTTATATAACCGGGATTTTGCCCGATAGAAAGGCTCATATCACGAGCCGAAACACCTTTGTTTTCTCTTAACTGAGTAAGGCGTGTTTGGAATTCTTTTTCGTACATACTTCACCACCATCCTTTTATAATATTGTATCCTATAGGGTGACGAAATTCGTTGGAACAATTCTATTACTTAACTTGTTTTAACGGAATAAATATGATATAATGATATTAACTATATGATTTAATCGGATATTGCGGGTGAAAAGTTTGCTTGATATATTTACAGTTACGTTTATTGGACATCGTTACATAGATCGCTTTTCTTTCGTTGAAGAGAAGGTCGAGGAACTTATCCGCGAACTAATAACCACCAAAGAATATGTAGATTTCCTTATTGGAAGAGATGGCGAATTCGACCAAATCGCAACGTCTACAATCCTGCGTATAAAAAGGGATGTCTTTGATGCAAACAGTACGCTCACCTGGGTTATGCCCTACGAAACAGCCGAATACAGAGATAACGAAGAATCCTTCCACAAATACTACGATGAAGTTGAAGTCTGCACGGAATCTGCTACTGGTCATTTCAAAGGTGCTATTCAAACGAGAAACTGTTATATGGTTGATCGTTCTGATTTGCTGATCTGTTATGTGGAAAGAAAAGAAGGTGGTGCGTATAAAACTATGCAATACGCACTCAAGAATGGTAAGCATGTGATTAACATATTTGATATGATTTAATGTATTAAAGCCGCACCCATCATTTTTATTAAACTTTCGCAAATATTTGCGAAAGTATATTGTAATTCTTGAAGTCTCGTGCTATAATAAATACTAACATGTATAAGAACCCCCGTTAGCGGCTTTAACGGGTAACATATTAGTATTTTGCAAAGGAGGCTGAACATATGGCTATCTCCTATAACCGTATGTGGAAATTACTTGTTGATAAGAAAATGAGCAAAGCTGATTTGAGAAAAGCAGCAGATATTGTACCCAATACTATGACTAAATTACGGCGCGACGAAGCTGTTAACCTTAATATTTTAGGACGCATTTGTCAAACGTTAGATTGCGACTTTGGAGATATTATGGAATACATTCACGAAACCGAAGAAGGTGGCAAAAAATGAAATGTTTGAATTGTGGCAAGGAGTGTACTACTTACCTTTGCGCTGACTGCCAAAGTCCTGAAATATTAGAGAAGATATTCAACGAAATTCGTTCTTATAAACCCGAAACTTGTGAGAACCCTTATCTGATTGAATACGCAAGCGGTTTAACGGACAAGTACGCAGAAAGAGATTGTCTTCCCGATATTCTCAATCTGTTTGATAAAAGTATCAATGCGTACTACTATTGCTTGTACTATAAAATGCGTAGGGACAATCAGTTTGAAGATTTTGTCCTTACATATTTAGAAGAACACGATATTCACGATTTAAAAACACAGCGAGTGTTATATGAATTGCTAGGCTTTTATAGCCGTAACGATTTCATTAAACCGAAAAAATGGAGCGAACTCATCTCCTCTCATTCCGGCCTTTGTTGCGAGTTGTATGTGTCGGCTGCCGAGTATTATGGTATGATCGGTGAGTACGATTTGGCAGACGAAGTGATGCAAAAAGCCGATGCTTCTATTCGTGTCATTTGGTCGGATGAAGGCGCACAGGCTAAAATTCCAGGACAGTTTGAACAAACAAGCAAGTGGAGAAAAAAGCCGTATTGGCCTTCTACCGAAGAACGTCGCAGAGCAGTTGCAATGTTCTATGATGAAAAAGGAATTACCTACCCTAGAATTGCAACCAGACCTGCAAAGACACCGGAAAACGAATTTGCACCCATCAACGAATGTTTTGATGATGAACTCGACGATTACAGCGCATTTTGGTGTGCCGAAGCATTTAGTGTTTCCGCAGCAAAAAGCATTTATCAAATTGCTGCCGTCAAAGTTAAGGATGGAAAAATTGTGGATGAATTCCAGAGTTATATTCGTCCCTGGGATGGATCTATCGGTAGAAAGGCGGCCGCAAAGGAAGCAAATGTTGCCCTTGATGTGATTGAATGTGCAGATGATATAGATATTGTTCTGCCTAAATTCTTTGAGTTTGTGGGTGAAGACATCTTGGTCTCTACCGCAGCTTTAGGTAATCAAGCAAAGCTTCTGTCCAGAGCAGCGAGATATGCAGGAATGAAGGAAATTAAAAACGAGTTTTTTGATTTGCTAGACCTTGCTGCTGATACCGATTCAAAGTTCGATCTGGCAAACAATACCCGCGAATATCTATTGTCTTTCTTCGGTTTTGATGAAGGGGCGGATTCTCTTGGAAAAGCCCGTGTAAACGCTATGCTTTATCAAAAGCTTTCCGAGTATGGTGAATGATATGGAGAATAGCGTTAGACTGACAGACCAACAAAGAGAAGCAATCCAAGAGATAGACAGGAATCTTCAGATTATTGCCTGTGCAGGTTCCGGCAAAACAGAAGTCATTACACGAAGAATAGCGAACATTTTACAGAGCAAGACGGATATAACGCCTCAAAACATTGTGGCGTTTACCTTCACCGAAAAAGCCGCTGATTCTATGAAACGCAGAATTGCAAAGGCACTTAATGATGAAGCTGCCGTCGAAGGAATGTACATCGGAACCATCCACGGCTTTTGCTATCATTTATTAAATAAGTACACCGAGCAATTCAAAGGTCATAAGGTCCTTGATACGGTAAAAAGCCACCTCTTTGTTGCTCGATACCATGATGAATGTGGTATGAGCGATCTCAAACTTGACCCCTATCCTAGAAACGTGAACCTGTTCTTGTCTTGCATTGAAAAAATGATTGATGACTATGACAATCACGAACAATGGAGCGAAGAACATAAAGCGGTTTTTGAGAAGTACAAAAGCAGTTTGTATAGCCGTGGGTATATTGATTTCGCCCTATTAATTTTTGAGGCTATAGAACAACTGCGTAACAACGAATTAGCAAAACAATTCTTGCAAACGATTAAATACCTGGTGGTCGATGAATATCAAGACGTGGACGACCTTCAGGAAAAACTAATTTCTATCATTGCTGATGCCGGAGCTAATGTTTGTGTTGTTGGCGATGATGACCAGACAATCTATCAGTTCAGAGGCAGCAACGCAAACAATATGATTTCGTTCCCGGAACGTTACTCGGATGTTCACCAGGTGTGCTTGGAAACAAACTTCAGATGTTCCCACGGAGTCGTTGACATTGCGGATTGTGTGATTCGTAACAACGATAATCGTATTGCAAAGAAAATGGTCGCACACGGCGATGTAGAGCAAACAGAGATTGTTGCTTGTCGTTTTGATAACAGAGCTGACGAATACGCCTGGATTGCCGAAAAAGCGGCTGAACTTCATCAAAACGGCATCCCTTATAAGGAAATTGCTATCCTTGTTCGTAAGGGTAAGTACATAAATGCGATTGCATCAGTTTTAAACAAAAATGGCATTCCGTTCTCCACCGACAGTGCAGACCACTTTTTTAGCGGAGAATACTTTGGAAAATTCGTTGCCACTCTCAATATTCTTGCAGATGTTGATAAAGCCAAACTTTATGAATGTTGGCATGAATATGCGGACGATAAACAGTTTAGTATAGCATTCAAATACTTACGAAGCTGTGCTCGTGGTGGCAATTACTCGTTAAGTGAAGTGATCATCGGCTTTTGCGAAAAGATAGACTTCTTAAATGAATCAGCCGAAGATTATGAAACGAGAAAAATTGATGTTGATGGCATCGTGAAGATCCTTGATGATTACGATGAAATCTATAGAGACTGGCAGCTCTCTGCTAGGATTACCGGAATACTGAAGTTCTTGGGTACCCAGGCCGCGGAAGAATACAAGTATCACAGCTTTAAACCCAAAGATCCCGACGAAGACGCGGTTCAACTAATGACCGTTCATAAAGCAAAAGGTCTTGAGTTCCATTCGGTATTTCTGCCTGAACTTACCAAGCGCGAGTTCCCGGTTTCTAATATGGGTGGTAAACAGTATTGGCACGTTCTCGGTGGTGCCTTTGAAGAAAATAAAGGCAAGTACCGTGGCGGTTTAGAGGACGAACGCAAACTGTTCTATGTAGCGGTTACAAGAGCTAAAAGAAACCTATATTTGAGTTATGAACTGTCAACTCAACCCGTCTCTATGTTCGTAACCGAATCAGCATCCTCTACCTTCTTAACAATCAATCGTGAAGACTTGAGGTTTAATCCCAAGGCGGACGATTCCGATTTCGCTCCTATCAGATCTTCTTCCTTTACATCAAGTGAAGGAAAAGAAGAAAAGGATGATTGGGAAGAAGAAAGAAGGCAACGTCAAGAATATTGGGCTACTGTCAAATACGCAAAATCACAGTTATACGACTATTATGGCACCGGAGCCCACTTCTGCCCTGCAATGTATTCCATGCTTGGTGAAATTAAGAGATGGAATCCCGAGCAGATACTAGAAGAAGCATCTAGAAACGGCCTTATATAACAAAGTTGTATCAAAGTCCGTTTTATGGGACATATGTAATGTTACAATATATGTACCAAAGGGAGGAGGGTCTTTATGTTTGAACCTTGGCAACTTGCAATGATTGACGAAGCCGGCTATAACGGAATTAGAGATGAGCACATTGATAGGGTTGCTGCGTCTCTACTCTCTACCGGGTTAACGAATATAGACAGAGACACTTTTGAGCATCATTGTCGCAAGTGTGGTATTGATCCAGACAATTTTTCTCAAGAAGATTTAGATGCATTGGAAATCAAACTTAACGAATAGCACAAGGGAGGAATTTGATGGTGAAGGTTGAAGTTCAACCATTTAAAAAATCAATTAATGAAAGTTCTTTTTCTTCCGAACAGGTTGCAATGATTTGGGACTTTTATGTTACAAAGTCAATCGCTGCATCGGCTTCACAAAAGAGAACCCCGAGAGATTATGGTCTTCGTTCTATTCCGTGGAAAGATATGTGTGCCGTTGCGAATCTAGTTGCAGACAATATTAAAATATTGCCCGCAAACTCCATGAACAAAACATTGGAAAAATTAGATTTGTGTACAGAAATCGGAAAAGGAACCACCAAGCATAATAATCCCATTGACATAGAAACTCCTCGTATCGCTTGTTTAAGTCCGTTTTCTGTTGCAGATGAAGAACTTCCAAAAGCTAAAGTCGGAGAAGCCGAAAGTGTTTTGACGCACATTCGAAACGCTTTTGCTCATGGTAATACATACTACTTCGATAACCATTTTGTGCTTTTCGAAGACAGAGACTCACACGGGCAAATCACTGCAAGAATCATATTATCCCAGCAAACACTCATTGATTGGATTTCAGAGATTGATAAAGATCAGCGTTATTATGTAATTGTTCCAACAACAGACGCCATTTAAGTGGTTGTGATTTTTTCTTATGGTTAGGAGGTGAATTAATGGTAGATAGTAACCAAGCAAAAAAAGGTGATGGTTTTGAAAATACTACACCAATAGACGATATGCTGTTTCCGGCCTATGAGCTTGCAGTCAACGTTTTGAACCTGGCAAGAAACACATTGCTTGTAAAGTTGCGGTTTATGGATCGAGCATTAAGCATGTTTGTTCCAATTCCCGATTATGAAATGGATAAAAGCATTGGAACAAATGGTACATACTTGTACTTCAACCCTGTGCTGTTGCTAAAGGAATATAGCGAAGAACAAAACGCAACAGTTCGAAATTATCTGCATATGGTGTTACATTGTGTTTTTCAGCACCCTTTCGTTTCTATTACCATTGATATACCTTATTGGAATCTAGCGAGTGACATTGCTGTTGAAAATGCGATAAACGAATTAAAGCTAACTACTGCAACTACTAAACGGCAAAAACGACAAATAGAGCTAATTGCTGAATTAAAAAAAGAACTCAAATTTATTACCGCCGAGAAAATTTACCGCTATTACAAGGATAAAAAACTTTCCGATGAAGATTTTGCTTCTTTACAAAGCTTGTTTGTGGCAGATCATCATAATGGCTGGTATGAACCCGAAGATTCCCAAGATAATGGCGCAAAGAATCCTGAAAAAAAGAGTCCAAATCGTCCAGGCAATCAGCAAAGTCCACAAACTCAACAAGGTGGCAACAATGGTGGTGACGGAGATAGTGCTCCGCAGCGAACAAGTTCTTCCGAATCGCTAAAGGATCGGTGGTCGGATATTTCTCGTCGCATGAAAACCGACTTGGATACATTTTCATCTTCCGTTGGTAAAGATAGCGGTTCAATGATGCAAGAACTTGCGGCCGTAAATCGCGAAAAATACGACTACTCTGGCTTCCTCCGCCAGTTCTCTTCGCTTGGCGAAACCATGAAAATTAACGAAGATGAATTTGATTATATTTTTTACACCTATGGATTAGGATTGTTCCCTGATCGAAAGATGCCTCTAATAGAGCCATTGGAATATAAAGATGTAAAAAAGATCCGAGAATTTGTAATTGCAATAGATACGTCCGGTTCTGTTCAGGGCGAACTTGTACAAAAGTTCTTGCAAAAAACATATAACATTTTTTTGCAAGAAGAAAGCTTCTTCAAAAAATTCAACGTTCACATCATTCAATGTGATGCAGAAGTACAAGAGGATGTAAAAATAACAAATCAAAAGGAATTCGATGAATATATTAACTCGATGACGTTGCGTGGTTTTGGTGGCACTGATTTTCGCCCAGTTTTTCAGTATGTGGATGAATTAAGGCGGAACAAAGAATTTATCAACCTAAAAGGTTTAATATACTTTACCGATGGATATGGTACCTTTCCTGAAAGCAAGCCAGACTACAATACCGCATTTGTGTTTATTGATGATAATTACGCTCAACCTGAAGTTCCCTCTTGGGCGATAAAACTTGTGCTGCAAAGCGAAGAAGTATGAGGTGATATAAAATGAATATAAAAGAGGCTAAAGAACAAATCAAAAATGCTCTAACTGCTTATTTTACTAAAGATGATACCGGAAGATTTATAATCCCTATTGAAAAACAACGTCCCGTTTTCTTGATGGGGCCACCTGGCATAGGTAAAACGGCAATTATGGAACAAATTGCCCAAGAACTCGGGGTTGGATTAATATCCTATTCTATGACTCATCATACGCGGCAAAGCGCATTAGGTTTGCCCTTTATAGTGCATAAAAATTATGATGGTGTAGAATGCGATGTTTCAGAATACACCATGAGTGAGATCATTTCATCTGTTTATGATATGATGCAAGATACCGGCATCAAAGAAGGCATTTTATTTTTAGATGAAATCAATTGTGTTTCAGAAACATTGGCCCCCGTTATGTTACAGTTTCTGCAATACAAAATCTTTGGACGGCACAAAGTGCCTGATGGGTGGATTGTAGTTACAGCCGGCAACCCCCCGGAATATAACAACTCTGTTAGGGAGTTTGATATCGTAACGTGGGATCGATTAAAAAGAATTGATGTCGAACCAGACTTTGAAGTTTGGAAAGAATACGCATATAAAAAAGGCGTTCATCCCGCAATCATAACATATCTTGAAATCAAGAAGTCTGACTTTTATATCATACAAAGCGTAGTTGGTGGCAAGCAATTCGTAACAGCGCGTGGCTGGGACGATTTAAGTACGATGATCTACCTGTATGAGCAGAACAACATTCCCGTCGATGCAAAACTGATAACACAGTATATTCAATGTCCTCAAGTTACTGATGAATTTGCAGTGTACTACGATTTGTTTAACAAGTATCGAAGCGACTACCAGATTCCCAAAATCTTATCCGGCAACTATGCTAAATCAATTGTCGATCGCATTCAAGCCGCGAATTTTGATGAAAAATTATCTGTTTTAGGACTGTTGCTTGATGCAATAAACACGGAAGTAAAAACAGCTTTAGAGAAGGAATCGGTTGTTATTTCGCTTTTATCGATTCTAAAGAAACTTAAACCAAAGATACTTTCTGGTGGAAACGCAAAGGATCTACTTGCAAAAGAAATCGAAGAGTTAAACCGTAATCTCGAAAATGCAAAAGCTTCTAGTAGCATCTCAAACGACGAGCAACGAACTATGATCTTAACCATAAAGGCTTTAAAGTCTCAAGAGCACCTTGTATCTTTCCCATCTGCAGATAGTAATCCATTTGAAATTATCAGAGAGGATTACAACAAGCGTAGAGATTCTATGAAAGATTTTGTTAGTGAGACGAGCAAAAAACTTGAAAACGCATTCCTGTTTTGTGAGACAGCCTTTGGCGATGGGCAAGAAATGCTAATTCTAGTGACAGAGTTGACAATTAGTTATTACTGCTCAGAATTTATTGGAAAATATGGTTGTGAAAAATATTTTTCTCATAGCAAAGAATTGATGTTCTATGAACGTCAACAAGAAATTATTGAACAATTAAATAAATACAATCTTTAAGGAGGAGTTTCTATGTTACACGATTATTATGATGGATTTGGTTTGGTGGTTGGCAAAAGAGAAGATATCGAGGAGATCATTAAACTAGTAATCAAAGAGGATGAACAAAGTAAAAAAATCGCACGTTTGCCAGAAGGAAAATATGTCGCACTAGAAATCGATGAATGGTGGAATGATGAATGGTGAAATGTCGGAGCCCAGGACTTGATGGAAAAATATCCGGCATGCGAGCTCTTTATTTATCACGGAGAAGACAAATATGGAAGTTGCGATTATTTGACATCTGATGCTGGCCAAACCACAGTGCTATATGATTTCTTCTATATGCACAGCAGCGGTGGTGTTGATTATGATATACTCGGCAGTTGGCTCCAACGTATTTTCGAAGGTAAATCCAGTGAATCTTCAATTGTTGTAAAACTTAACAACGGGCAAGCACTTAGATATGAGCCGTCTGAAAAATCACTCAAAATGTTGGATTCTTTGGTTTCTCAGCCGCTTACCCTTGGATTGATTTCGGATATCTGTAACCCGTATACAATGCCGCAAAAAAGGCGTGAATTCATCGACTCAATGAGGGCGAGCATTCCTACTATCGAGACTGTTACGTCTATTGTTTATTCTAGCACTGTTACTTCTAGCTTTGATGAAAGTGATATAGCAAAAATTGGCAAATCGGATATCGCAGAAAAATTATCAGATATCACTGTCTTGAGATTTTTACGCGCGGCACTTGTTGAGAAAACAGAGAAAGTGTTTGATTTTGCTGCAAACACGCTAACAACTACCTCCGTTACTACTATTTCAGCTATGGAAGATCCGTCTGCCGGAAAGTATGCCCATATTGAGATTGAATATAAGAAGCCCACGGAAAAGGTAAAAGAAATAGTTGGAATTGCGGCGGCTGACTATGTGGATCTCCAGTACAAAGCTGCCGGAAAAACCGGATGTACTTGCACAAAATGCTTGTCCGATTTTGAAGTTATTCAAGTTCCGGATGAAATAGATGGCCTTAAGGTTACAGGAATTGGTGACGGTTGTTTTGAAAAACTGGCCAATGTTAAGAAGATTATTTTGCCTTGTTCTGTAAAAAGCATAGGAAAGGGTGCCTTTGCTGGATGCAAGAAGTTAGTAGCTGTTGTTTACGCAGACAATCCTGGCAGCAAGGACGATTTCAAGATTTGCGAAAAAGGAAAACTTGTTGCATTGTTTACAACCAAGACTTCTTTTGTTATTCCTGATGACGTATCTGAAATCGGCAAAAATGCCTTTAGTAACTGCAACAAATTAAAAGAATTAGTTTTAAGGTCTGGGATGAAGAGACTTCTCAACGACTCTTTGGCTGAATGTAAGAGCTTGAAAACTATTAACCTGAGTGGCAACCTCGACGAGATTAATGTTGTCGCATTTGAAAAGGGTGGCATCAAGGAGGTCATTCTTCCTAACGGTGCGTCTGTTGCCATTCACGACAAATTTATGTTTGGGTGCTTTGCGTATACACCAGAAGGAATGACATTCTCCTACCAACAAGTGGGAGAAAAACTGTCTTTAGCAGGAAGCGAAAGCGTCCGTTACAAAATTGCAATGGACCTTATTGATAACCATCTTAACGAACTGAGCGATAGTGTCCTTTCTTCTGTCTTGGGATTCGCAATGAAACATGCCATTGGTGGCGGGGATGTCGAAACATTGTCCAAATTGTTTGAACTTGAAACTCCTGCAAAGATCGACTTTACTGATATGGTTAAACAAGCTAATAGATGTGGAAATTCCGAAATTGTCGCAATGGTATTAGCAAAGTCTGGTCAAGGCGGAGACAGCAAAAAAACGGTGATACGTCACGAAACCCCCGCAGAAGCCCTCACTGGATGGAATAAACTCTACATCAAAGTTCGCTTTGAAAACAACAAAGCATATTCTTACTTCTCGAAATTTAAAGTAAAAGAAGGAGATAAGGTTTTTGTTCCTGGTAAAATGGCGGGAATGCCTGGTGAAGTTATTGAAATTTTGAAGGATTCTCCTTCGGGTAGAGCGGCTATGTATACCCTTGAGGTTACAGAAGCTTTCAATGTTGTGCTCGAAGAAGTGGATGATAATTTGGATTTGTAAGAGTATCTTTTAATAGGAACTATAAATACAAAAATATGTAAAGAGGTAATTTTATGTCTAAACAGAAAACAGCAACCCTAAACGAAAAAGTAACGGTAAACAGAGATTTTTCTTTGGTAGTTCCAGAGGGATATCTTTACTCTACTGATAAGAGCGACATCAATGAAAACAGACTGTTTGTGTTTATCAAAACCGAACAAAATGAATTTTTTAACGATAACTTCGGAGATTTCGCTGAATTTTCTCTTGCAGAACCTTTCGGCGCTCCGCAGTGCCTTACAGTTATGGAAGCTCAAAATCTTGCCCAGCGCTTTGGTGGCGATTTGGATCTTTCAAACGACGATGTTCGTGAGGCGATGAAAGGCTTTGCAACGCAGTTTTTGACCATGTTTGGTGGCGAATGTATTACTGTAAAGGTTGTGTATCAATGCAACCACAAGTTCAGCGGTGAAAAGAAATGCACCACACCGACCTTTGAGGAAGAACAAATAAAATCAATGTTCGTGATTGCAGTAAATCGGCTGATAGAAAACAAGGCTGAAATTATCCGCAACTACGAAGAAATGCGAGACCTCATATTTGACACATCCGCATTGGAAACAGAGCGTGATTCGTTGAACGAGGAACTCACGGTGGTTGCCGAGCTAATTCAGAAGGTTGTTGACGAAAACGCAAGAACCGCACAGAGCCAAGACAAGTACCGTGAGAAGTACGATTCCTTGGTAGCAAGGTTTGAGAAAGCAAAAGAACGAATTGCCGAAATCGCAAGGCTCAAGAGTGACAAGGAGTCCCGCAGATTACAATCCGACAGCTTTATGAAAGAACTCAAGAAGCTCGATAGCCTGGTTACGGAGTTCGATGAGAAGCTTTGGTACACCTTGGTCGATCGCATTATGGTTTACAGCAAAGAGGACATCTGCTTTGTTTTTAGGGACGGAGCAGAGATTAAGATTTAACGAAACACCTACAGAGCCACTCGTTTGAACACGGGTGGCTCAATTTTTATACATTTATAAAAATGAAACCACCTTTGAAATTTGAAACCACCTTTGAATGAAAAACACAGAATTGAAACGGGAATAACCCAATAATGTGCTTTTTGCGGTTGTATTGACTGTGCCTTGGTTTGTTGCCACAAAAAGAGAAACAGCCGAAAACCCTTGTAAATAAAGGACTTTCGGCTATTGCAAACAAAAAAGTCACCTCGATTTGAGATGACTTTCTTGTATCAACGACAGTTGATTATTATGGTTGCGGGGGCAGGATTTGAACCTACGACCTTCGGGTTATGAGCCCGACGAGCTACCATCTGCTCCACCCCGCGATATAAAATCGACTGCTCATATATAATAGCATATTTAATGGTGGTTGTCAATACTTTTTTTTAAAATTAGGTTGAAAAGTTTTACAATAAGTGCGAAAGGTTTTTAAGACCTCGAGCACTTATTTTTTATGGCTTTTGCTTACAAAGAGGATAGAGCAACGCAGAGGTGCGACTCGAGCGCTTTGTAGGATTTTAGCATAAGGGAATGAGGAGCGGGGTGTCCCGCTTCTTTTTCTCACCATTAGGAAAGAAAGGAGTATAGCACTTATGACTTGTCGATACCTCACATACGAGGATAGAAAAAGCCTCGAGGCACTCTACGCGACGGGAGCGGCTTTACCCGATATAGCCGGAAAGCTCGGCGTACACCTCGCAACGATCTACCGCGAATTAACGAGGGGCGGCACGGGCGAGCTTGACGGGAACGGACGCAACGGATATAGTGCAGGGATTGCACAGAGAAACATACAAGACAGTATAAAGCGCAGAGGGCGTAAAAAGCCCGCTACTGCGCAGTAAAACAAAACACCATATAAAACGGAGTGATTTTATTATGAACGAAAAAAAGAGGGTTTTAGATGTCGCTTGCGGCTCAAAAATGTTTTGGTTTGATAAAAATAATTCAGATGTAGAATTTTGCGACAACAGGCAAGTACCGTATCACGAGTTTTACCCAAATAGATATATTGAGATAAAGCCCGATACGGTTTGCGATTTTACAAAATTGCCGTTTGAGGACAAGACATACAAACTCGTTGTTTTTGATCCGCCGCACTTGGAGCGAGTAGGCGACAATAGTTGGACTAAATTAAAATACGGTCGCCTCGGCGGAGATTGGAGAGTAACAATACGAAAAGGGTTTAGTGAGTGCTTTCGTGTATTGGACGACGACGGAGTTTTGATTTTCAAATGGAGCGAAATACAAATACCGCTCCGAGAAATACTTCCGCTATCTCCATTTCCCCCGCTTTTCGGTCATAGGAGCGGAAAAAATATGAATACGCATTGGCTATGTTTTATGAAACCGAAAGCGGAGGGGTAGAAATGAAAGTATTAAGTTTATTTGACGGGATAAGTTGCGGAAAGATTGCTTTACATAGAGCAGGAATACCCGTAGAGAGTTATTTTGCGAGCGAGATTAAGCCGTTTGCTATTAAATGCTCACAAGCAAACAACCCCGACATAATCCACATAGGCGATATTAAAAAAGTGCATTTTTGGAGAGGGACTCTCTATGCAGAAAATGAACGCTATTGTTTAGGGAAAATAGACCTTGTTATAGGCGGCTCGCCTTGCCAAAATTTAAGCGTTGCCCGCAGATTAAACCAAAAGACAATAGACGGGCTAAACGGCGAGCAAAGCTCATTGTTTTATGAGTACGACAGAATATTGCAGGAAGTGAAACCGCGATATTTTCTCCTCGAAAACGTAAGGATTACAACGGCCGCAGACCTCGCAGAAATCAACAGACGGTTACGAGTTGAGCCTATACGAATAAATAGCAAGCTCGTTTCATATCAACTACGCGATAGGCTTTATTGGACTAATATACCAAATGTAAAAGAACCCACAGATAAAGGTATATCGTTTCAAGACTATAAAGACACGGACGAAAGCTATTGCGATCAATTCATTGTGCCACGAACCGCAAGCCGTGAAATTATGTGGGGAGGCGGAATTAGCGGAAAATGTAAGAATGTCACATACAGCGACAAAATAAATTGCCTCACGCTAAAACAAGACCGTTGGGCTAATAGCGGACTCGTTGAATACAAAGAATTTTGCCGATACTTAACAACTCGGGAGCTCGAGCGGGCGCAAACGCTCCCTGTCGGATATACTCGTATGCTTACAAAAACGCAAGCAGAGAATGTTCTCGGCGATTGTTGGACGGTAGATGTTATAGCGCACATATTTAGAGGATTAAAGGAGGCTATGTATGCAGATTGAGAGCTATATGGGAATATGCGCCGCTTGCTTTGAACCGATAAAAAACGGAGAGGGAGTAACGCTCCGCCCGGTAGGCACTTTCACAAAAAATGCGTAAGTGAAAAACCAAACAACTATTACGTTAAACTCGAGCAAAGATTAGCTCGAAGAAATAAGGAGGAAACAAGAAAATGAAAGACAGTATCTTAATGGCTATTGAGTCGCTTTGCGACGATATAGCAACCAACACCGACGCAGAGGACAACCACAAGCGAGCGGCGGCTATTGCCCAACTCTCTATGGCGTTGTTGCTCCCCGACGACGCGGAGGACGGAACAGAGGAAACCGAGGACGAGTCAACCGCTCCCGAGGCAAAAAGCAATATGCCGAAATCGGGCGACCGTTTCACCTATAACGGTATCTCGTTTGTAATTCTCGGCGAGGAGCAAGGCGGCATACTTGCCGTGCAGGAGCATACGCTCGGCGAGGAAATGCCTTTTGATGAGGGCGGCTCGAACGATTGGAGAAAATCAACGCTCCGAAAATATCTAAAAGAGGAGCATATCAAGAAGTTTAACAAAGGCGACCTCCTCCCGTTCGTTTCCGATCTAACCGCCGACGACGGATTAAAAGACTACGGCACCTCCGAGGACTATATATTTCTCCTCTCGTGCGACCTTTACAGAAAGTACCGCCCGTATATGCTAAAGTACAATAAATGGGTTTGGACTATTACGCCGTGGAGTTGTGCCCCTGGGTACGCGTACTACGCGCGGAGTGTGTACACCGACGGCAGCTTGGACTACAGCAGTGCGGACATCGCTCACGCCGTCGCCCCCGCTTGTATTTTCAATCCTGCAATCTTTGAATAATCCGCGCTGTTAAACGCGAGGAGGAAATATGAGATATAGAAAAGTATCGGCGGTGGAGCAATGAGCAACGGCGTTATTATTACCTCTATTATTTGCACTACGCTTATTGTTTTAGTGCTCATTAGTAATAAAAAGAAATGAGGTGTAGCAAATGACAAACGAGGAATTAAAAGAGGCACTATTTAGCGGGTGCCCCGTAAAGATTGGCGATTTAAGCTATAAATGCGTATCGGCTATTATTTACAGAAATAAAAACGGTAAACTCTCCATATCTGCAGAGCTTACTGATAAAAACAACAATTCAATTTCTATTGTAGACCCTTACAAGATAAAGGAGGTTAAATAAATGACACAAGCAGAAAAGAAAAAGGCGAGGAAAAAAACAGCTTACAAAATTTACTTATTTCTTGTAGGAGCTGTTATTGGTTCATTAGTAGAAGAAACTATTGCGGCAGCAGCTCACAAGAACACAGAAGTAGCCGAAAACAAGCAATACAGAACAAGGGGAGGCAGCAAATGAATAGCGCATTATTGAGCTCCAAAAAAATGAATTGGTGTACACCGCAAAAATTTTACGACGAATTAGACAAAGAGTTTTCTTTTGTTGCGGACGTGGCAGCTACTGAGAAAAACAAAAAAGCCCCTATATGCTATACGCCAGAAACAAACGGGCTTATAAACACTTGGAATTTTGGAGGCTCTGTATTTTGCAATCCTCCATACGGCAAGGAGATTGGAAAGTGGGTAAAAAAAGCCTACGAGGAGGCACAAAAAGGAGTAACGGTAGTTATGCTTATTCCTGCAAGGACGGACACAAGCTATTTTCACGACTACATATATAATAAAGCCGAGATTAGGTTTATAAGAGGCAGACTCAAATTTACGGACGAGAGCGGAGTTGAACAGAACGCCGCGCCGTTTCCGTCAATGCTTGTTATTTACAATAACAAAAAATAAAAGAAGGCTTATCAAGCCGTAAACTTGATAAGCCCTGTAAAGCCTTTGTCGCTTTACTAACCTATATATAATATAGCACAAAGGCAGCGAAAAGTCAATAGACAGCAAAGAGGCGGACTCTCTTTTTAGGGCTTGTAATGGATAATAACATAACGACCAAAGCAGAACGGAGATGGACGCTCGAAAGTATTATACACGATATGCTTTAAGTGCGAGCTTGACAATGCGGGTTGTGTATAAAGCGGCGTTGTTTAATAGGGCGTCGTATTGACGAAATAGAAACGAGGTTTGCTGTCCAGTATCGGTAATAAAGACAAGGCACGGGAGTTTGCCGCCGTCCTCATTCCCTTATGGAAAACAAAAGCGTTAAACCTCGGGGGTTTGGGGGCAGAGCCCCCGAAAAGTAAGGAGGAAATTTATGCGTTGCCTATATCGAGAAAGAAAGCACTTTTGCGGGGAATATTTGGAGGTTGATATTTTCCCCGTGTTTGAATATCAGCGAGGACGCAGCAAAAAGCGCAAGCCAACCACAAAAACCCAAAAAAAGCTAAATCAAAGAAACGCCGAGAGAAAGTTAATACGCCTGCTTAATACGAATTTTACCAAAAACGATATACGCTTTGATTTAACATACAGCCCAACCAATGAGCCGCAAACACCAAAGGACGCACAAAGGCAGCTACAAAATTTCCTCCGCCGTGTTAAGAGATACAGAAAAAGAAACGCGTTGCCTGACTTAAAGTATGTCGCTGTTACAGAAAAAGGCTCTAAAAGCGGACGCTCGCACCACCATATCGTTATGAGTGGCGGAATTGACATTAACACTCTCGCGGAAATATGGGGGCACGGCTATACTACGGCAAAACCTTTGCAATTCGATGAGCAAGGTATAACAGGGATAGCAAAGTACCTCATAAAAGAGCCGGTACTAAGCAAAAGGTGGAACGCAAGCCGAAATCTCGAAAAGCCGAAAATTTCAGAGCGTGACGGGCGGCTATCACAGAGAAAAATAAAAGAATGGCACAACAGCGGAGCGGACAACCGCGCCGAGATCGAAAAGGCATACGAGGGCTATTATCTCTCCGAGGTAAAGCCGTATTACAATGAAATCAACGGCGGCTATTACATAACCGTCTTGATGTATAAAAAGCAAACTCCAAAACAAAGCAGAAAGCGAGGTAGCTATAAACGAAAATAAAACATACTCCCGAGGAAAGGAGAAAAAGAAAATATCTATGTTTATTTTTTCTTATCGCTCTTATTTTGCTTGATGCAGAAGCCGCGATTATGCCCACACACGCCCACACTACAGACGCAAGACTACGACTTTTACGCCAGGGAACGGCAAATAGTGCCTGCTCGTGGTAGTGCTTGCTTTAATATTGGTGTACACATCGAAATACCGAGAGGTTATGTTGGCTTTTTGAAAAGCAAAAGCGGACTTAATGTAAAGCACGGAATTACAAACGAGGGCGTTATAGATGCTGGCTACACAGGCAGCATTGTCGTTAAGCTATATAACAACAGCGGGATTGATTACACGGTAAACGCAGGCGATAAAATCAGCCAAATTGTGCTCTTGCCGATTTTTACACCCGAGCTCGAGCAAGTAGAGAGGCTCGAGGACACCGAGCGAGGAACGGGAGGTTTTGGCAGCTCGGGAAAATAAAACTATTTCGGAGGTGATTTTATGAATTACTTTAAAGCAGCGGAGCAAGTGCTCGGTTCCGTACCTACGCTTAAAAGAGCGTTAGAAAATTTGAAAAAGCGAGAGCAACGACTTATAGACCAGGGGAAACCACGAGAGCTTGGCGCTATTGATTATAGCAAGCCTTTTACGGACTCGCATTTTGTGAGCGATACGCTTAACGAACTTTTGGAGCTTTCGGAGTGCTCACGAAATATCAAAGAAACCGAGCGAACACTTGCAGAAATAGAAGGCGTATTAGAGCAGCTCTCCGACGAGTACAAAAAATGCGTGATTTTGTGGTATATCGAGAAACGCTCTAAAGAGGCTATAGCAGAGGCTCTGTATATCGAGTCGCCGACGACAGTATATAACCTCCGAAATAGAGCCGTTGCAGAGTTTGCATTACTCTACTACGGAGCGGCTGCTCTATCCTCGATTTAGGGCATTTGAAAAAACGCTGTATAGAAACTTGGCTTTTGTGGTGGTAAACTGATATCATAGAAAAAAACGGTTAAGCGAGCTGCTGCAAAGCGGCTCGTTTTGTCGTTGTATTGGGAGTAGATATAACAACACAACGGCGGAGAGGGCGGGACGCTGTTATATGCGCGAGTTTGCAAAGAGCTTTTATTTAAGCAAAGCCTGGCGAGATACCAGGGAATATATATTTAAGCGTGATATGGGATTATGTGTACGCTGCGGAAAGCCTGGGGAAATTGTGCATCACAAAATACACCTAACACCGCAGAACATAGACAACCCGAGTATTACGCTATCCGAGGATAACCTTGAGCTTGTGTGCCGAGAGTGCCACGCTATCGAGCACGAGGGGCAAGCACTTACGGCGGCGGGGCTTATGTTCAACAGCGAGGGAAATCTCGTAGAGAGGGAGGCGGAGTATGAAAGCTGATATATGCGAGGTTATTATATACACGCAGAGCGGGGCTTTATCCTTTGAGGTTATCGCAACAGCAAAGGACTTTGAGGAACGGCTCGCAGCGGCGCTTGAACAAGGCACAGTAATACTCGACACAACAGAGGGCAGCAAACTTGTATTGTGTGCAATAAATGTTGTGGCAATAGAGGTACGCAAGGCATCGGAGAGCGGAGAAAGTGAAAGCAATACTCCCCCGTCGAAAAAGTTTGACATTGTTTTTTATGAACCGAGGTTAAGTCCCTTTTATGACCGCTCCTCGTACATATAACCCCCTCCCTAATGACAAAAGAAAGGAGTTTTTAAGTGGACGTTACATTAAATGAGCGAACAAAAAAGGAGCAACGCAGAATTGCAAAACTCTATAAAAATTTGCCGAAAGATAGACTCGAAATTGTAAAAAAACTAATTGAGCGAGCCGCTTATATGCTCGTCTTTCTCGAAGATATAGAGGCTAAAATAGCCGAGGACGGGCTCGTAGTGAAAATGACGCAAGGCTCTTACACTATCGAACGGGCACACCCTCTTTTACAGCAATATAACGCTATGCTGAAAAACTATAACGCGACGATCAAACAGCTTAACGAGTCTTTACCGCCCGTCGAGGCGGAGCAAGCGGGGCAAGCTCTTATGATGTTTGCCACTAAACCCACACAGGCGGTGAAAAAGGCTTGAATTATGTACGGGAATACTACGACCGCATAACAAGCGGGGACATAATCACAAGCCGCCGCGTGAAAACGGTATATGAAAGACTCGTAAAGGAAATGGGCGACGAAAACTTCCCGTATTATTTCGACGAGGAAACAGGGGAACGCCCTATACTGTTTATCGAAACATTTTGCAAACAGTCGCAAGGAACGATCGGAGCACCGCTCTGCCTCGAGCTTTTCCAAAAGGCGTATATACAACTCCTTTTCGGTTGGCTCGAGAAAGAAACGGGCTACCGCAAACGAGGACTTGAAAGCCCGCCGCGACGACTTCATACGCGACAACCTCAAAATGGAAAACAACGGAGCAGGCGTTATCGTTACGGACAACAAATACGACTATACGCCCATTAACGACAAACAAACGCCGATACCTCAAGGACAGCTCGCTTATATCAAAGGCGAGATATACGATTATTTCGGCACAAACGAGGCTATCGTGCAGAATAAAGCCACAGCAGAGCAAGAGGACGACTTTTACGAAGGAGAAGTTAAGCCGTTTCTTATGCAAATACAACAGGCTTTTACAAATTGCTTTTTTACCAGGAAAGAACGCGGCTACGGTAACGAGATCGTTGCCGAGGGTAACAAGCTGCAATATGCGAAACTCTCCGACAAGCTCGCCGCCGTTAAATATCTTTCCGAAATTGGCGGCTTAATGCTCGACCAGGCATTAACTACGCTCGGCTTTCCGCCTATTGGTGGCGAGGAGGGCAAGCGCCGCGTACAAACTCTCAATATGGTAAACGCTGACCTTGCAGACGCTTACCAACTCGGAGCGGGAGCGGGCAACAACAAGCCCGTCGACGAGCCCGAGGACGGCACCGACGGCGCGGCAGCGGCAGACACAGACGGAAAGGAGGACGAGGAGTAATGCCTTATAAACCGAATGAGCGGGAGTATAGAAACCTCGGGAGCTTTGATACCCAGGGCGCAGCACAGAACGAGGAGCTTATCGTGCGCGGTACGCCTATTGTGTTTGATACTCCTACCGTACTTTTTGAAATGGACGGCATAGAGTACAAAGAGCAGATCGCAAGCGGAGCTCTCGACGGGTGCGATATGTCGGACTTTATTTTTAACCGTAATCACGGTATGAACGACGGCACCGTATACGCTCGCACAAAAAACAACTCTCTCACCTACCAGGTAACACAGTGCGGGCTCGATATTGAGGCTCACCTGGATAATGAGGACGAAAGGCACAGAGCCCTACACCGCGACATTGAAAAGCGCCGCGTAGACAAAATGAGTTTTTCCTTTGTAGTAAAAGAGGACAGCTACAACCGCGAAACACATACCCGTACTATCCTCAAAATCAAAAAACTTTATGATGTATCGGCGGTGGATTTTCCCGCCTACAATGATACAAGTATTTCGACCGCAAGGGACTTTTTCTCGGCGGAGCACGAGAAAGAGTTTAAGGAGCTGGAGGAGCGCCGCCGCCGTCAAATGCTGATTGCAAAGACATTATGTTAAACCAAAATTCAAAACACAGAAAGGAAAAATTATTATGAACATTATTCAGCGTATGGCAGAAATCAAGGCTCGCAGCTTGAGAGCAACGACAAGGTAGACCTCGACGCTATCGAAAAAGAGCTCCGCGAGCTCGACGAGGAATACACCAAACTCGAAAAGAGTCAGCAGACCATTAACGGCATTAACGACGGCACCGTGCCCGCGAATGTCATTGTAAACCCTGTGGCGGCTCGCTCCGCCGATAATTTCGACCAGGACAAGGAGTACCGCACCGCTTGGCTTAAAAACCTTATGGGCAAGCCCCTTACGGACAACGAGCAGAGGGCATACTCCACGGCGGCAAACTCCGCGCTCCCCGCTATCCCCGAGAGTACGGCAAACGAAATTATTAAGAAAATGTACGAGGTTGCGCCGATTTTGCAGAGGTGCAAAATTTTCCACGTTCCCGGAAACTTTAAGTTTGCCGTGGAGGGTACCAACAACGATGCGGCGCTGCATACAGAAAATGCGGCGATCACGACAGCGGCGGACAACCTCGGCTCGGTATCTCTTACTGGCTACGAAATCGTAAAGCTCGTTAAGGCGAGTCGCGCAACCGCAAATATGGCAATTAACGCTTTTGAGAGTTATATTGTCGAAATTATCGCCGAAGCAATCGCCCGCAAGATCGAAAATTATATTTTCGTGGGTACGGGCAGCAATCAGCCTGGAGGCGTAGCCCAGGGCGGCAAGGGTGCGAGCGGTGCATATACAAAGGGTACCGACCTTGTGGAATACTCCGTAGCCGTTACGGAGGCGGACGTTACCTCTGCTTACGGTATGCTTGCAAGCGGCTACGAGCGTAATGCGGTGTGGGCTATGAGCAAAGCTACGTTCTTTGCTAGCTTTTACCCGCTTATGAACAAGAGCAAAAACAACCTTATCGAATTTGCAAACGGCAAATACTACATTATGGGTTGTGAGGTGTACTTTACGGGCTCTCTCGAAGTTGGCACGGCTTACCTCGGCGACTATGCGTATATCGTAGGCAACTACTCGCAGGATATTACGGTAGTAAAATCCGAGCATAGCGGGCTTTCGACAAACAGCATTGACTACCTCGGCTCTTGCGTATTCGACAGTAAGGCTATTGCAGGGCTCGGCGCGTTTGTAAAGGTTGCGAAAGCAGCGGGCGACTAACAACGGAGGGCTAAACTATGGCGAATATCTCGGAGCAGTATGTTTACAGTATTCGCCGATACCTACGCCTAAACCATACTCACTTTGACGCAGAAATAACCGACCTAATAGGAGCGGCGCGAGCCGATCTCCTATTAGGCGGGATTTTGCCCGACAAGGTGAACGACGAAAACGACCCACTTATAAAGCGGGCTATCGTTGTATATGTCAAAGCAGAGTTTGGGCTCGATAACGCGGACGGCGAAAAGTACCGCGAGAGCTACGGTATGCTCAAACGGCATTTAATGCTATCGAACGAATATACCGAGGAGGCGTAGTTATGCTGTGGCGAGAGATTGGGTATTTGTGCAAGGAAACCGAAAAGCTCGACACCCTGGGAAAGCCGTATAAAGTCTTTGAAAAAAGAGAGGTTTTCTGCAACGAAAAGGGCGTAAAGCGCAACGAGTTTTACCAGGCACAAGCCCAGGGCTACCGCCCCGAGCTTTGCGTAGAAATACGGGAGGCGGACTATGAGCGGGAGGGACACTTTGAATATAACGGCACAATGTACCGAGTTATCCGTACATACCCTGTTAAAAACGAGTGCCTCGAGCTTATATGTCAAGCTCTCGTAAACGACGACTAACGCGGAGAGGAGGCGGCGGAGTGTATAATACGAAATCATTTATCAAAGCTCTACGAGAGCGGGTAAGCAAGATATTAACTACCTACTACGAGGAGGCACCGAGCAAAGACGCGGTATTTCCCTACGCGGTGCTAAACGGCATTAACATTATTGATCTCGCGGCGGGCGACCTTGCCTCCTTTTATCTCGATATATGGGTGGACGAAAAACAGCCTACCGCGACGGAGGATCTCGAGGCACTTTGCGACGCGCTACGAAACGAGCTTACAAACGAAGTTATCTCCGTGAGCGGCGTTTTTGCGGCACATATCGGCTTTGACAATCAAAACGCAGTATCGGAGAGCGAGTACGATATATCGCATAGGCGGCTCGGCTTATCCGCAAGAATTTTTTACAATTAGGAGGCTATCTTATGGTAACAAACCTTACTACACAGCAGATCGAGTCTATCCAAATTGACGAGTCCGTTATTTTCCTCAATTACGGGGAAACCGACGAGCAGTTTTTGGCTCCGACTCGCGGCGGCGGCGAGTTTGCCGCTACCGTAACCGTGCGCGACATTGAATTTGACGGAAGGCACGGAAAAACAGCGGGTACACAGGTTATCGAGGAACAGGGAGCCTCGATTAAGGTTACAACGCTTTGTATGTCGCAGGAAAACCTCGCTCGTGCTATCCCGTGTTGCACGGTTGCAAGCGACGAGGGAAAGACGATCAAAAACCCGCCTACGGGCGTTATCCCTATGTCGACATACCTCAAAAATGTTACTATGTTCGCTAAAACGATTGGCGGCAAGTACAAGAAAATCACGATCTACAATCCTATGCACGAAACAGGCTTTACGGCGAAAGCGGTGAAGAAAGCAGAGGGTGAGCTTGCGCTTGAATTTCTTGCACACTATCCGCATAGCGACCTTGACGGCGACTTGTGGAAAGTGGAGGAAATCGCACAAGCTCCTGAAATGAACGCGAAGTAAAAACATAATTTAAGGAGGAACCAAACTATGCTTACAATCGGAGCTATGCCTATTTTGCTTAAAATCGTAGGAAAACTCGATGTTAAGCCTGTTGTTGAAAAACTGAAAAACATTGATATTTTCGATGAACCAAAGGACGGAGAAGATGCGCTCGCACAGTTATCAAAAGAAAAGCTCGGCGTACTTGCATTTGAGATTTTAGGCGAAATTACGCCGCAGCTTGGGAAAATCGCCGACGACTTGCCGCCGCTTGTAGCTGCCTATAAGGACGTTACCGTCGAAGAGGCAAAGAAACTCGACGCGGCGGAGGTTATTAACGAGATGATCTACGACGACGGCGTGAAAGGTTTTTTCAAGCGTGCCTTGCGAAAAAAAGCCGAGCAAGGAGCTTAAACCTACTACACAAATATTACGATTGGCAGCTTATAGAGAGTTTACCTTTGTCGGCTCTCGGTGAGCTGCTTTCTTATGCCCGAAACGAGGAAGAACAGAGAGGTAAGCTCGAGCTTGAAAAACAGCTTTTCCCGCTATGGCTTGCGAATTACGCCCTTGCAAAAATACAAGGGCGCGAGGAGGTAATGGACTTTGAGGAGTTTGTAAATCAGACTTTCGAGCCCGCCGCCGTGAGCAACAAAAAACAAGCAAAAACAGCCGAGGACATTATGGCGGAGTTTATGCCTATTGTCGAGGCAGATAAAAAGAGAGGAGGCTAACCTATGGCAAGCATTTTGTCGCTTTTCGGTACGATAATGATCGACAATACGGCGGCGAATAAAAGCATTGACACAACAACCGAAAAAGCGGAAAAAAGCGGCTCAAAGGTTGGCTCGGCTTTCTCCTCTATTGCAAAAGGCGCGGCGGCGGTTGGTACCGCTGTCGTAGCAAGTGCGGCGGCTCTCGGAACGGCAGCTTATAAAATGGCGACAGACGCCGCCGAAACACAAACCGCGTTTGCAAAAGTAAACACTCTTTTATCGGGGACGCAAAAAGAAGCACAAGCCATTTTTGACAGCATAAAGCAAGCGTCTATTAACACAGGAGTCGCCGTAACGGACTTTTCAGAGGCGGTATATGGAGCTATTTCTGCCAGCGTAGATCAAGCGGACGCGGTAGACTTTGTTACATCGGCGGTTAAACTTGCAAAAGGCGGATTTACCGAAACGGCTACGGCTGTTGATGTGCTAACAACAGCAATAAACGCATACGGCTTGTCGGCGGACGACGCTACAAGAATTTCCGATACGCTTATAATGACGCAAAATCTCGGCAAAACGACAGTTGACGAGCTTGCCGCGTCAATGGGGCAGACTATACCAGTAGCAAACTCTGCAAATGTAGCTATAGATGATCTCTCAACTCAATACGCGGTATTAACTAAAAACGGCGTTGCGACAGCACAAGCGGGAACGCAAATTAAGGCAATGCTCGGAGAGCTCTCTAAAACAGGCTCCACTACAGATAAGGCATTGCGGGAGCTTACAGGAAATAGCTTTGCCGAGCTGCAAGCTCAAGGCAAAACAACAGCGGAAATTCTATCGTTGCTTGACGAGTACGCAGGAAAAAGCGGCTTGACATTAAAAGATATGTTCGGTTCGGTAGAGGCAGGCTCCGCAGCTCTAACACTTGTTAAAGACGGCGGCAAGGATTTTTCAAACATTCTACAGGAAATAAACAACGGAGCTGGCGCAACGGAAAAGGCATATCAAACTATGTCCGCCACTCTTGAGGAGTCAATAAAAAAAGCAAAAAATGCGTTCAAAGTAATATATAACGATATTGGGGAAAGGCTCATACCGACTATACAAAAATTTGCAGACTTAATACTTGATAAAACGCCACAAATACAAGAGTTTATAGGCAGACTTGGAGATGTGTTCGTATCTGTTTTTGACAACCTACTACCTCCCCTCTTTGAGTTAATAGAAACCATATTACCGATATTTTTTAACTTAATAGAGTCGCTGCTACCCATTATCGAGAATATTATCACTGCAATTTTGCCTGTTCTAATAAGCCTATTGCAGCAGTTACTCCCGTTCTTGGTACGGATCATAGAGCAGGTGCTCCCTATCGTGATACAACTTATCACCTCGCTTATGCCTTTAATTACAGAGATACTTAATACAGTTTTACCCGTGCTCATTCGATTGCTTCAAGCAGTTATCCCACCTCTTATTCAAATTATCCAAGCGGTACTCCCCGTAATTATTGAGCTCATACAGTTATTGCTCCCGCCTATCTTGCAGATAGTACAAGCAATAATGCCAGTACTCATTCAGCTTATCAATACGGTTATGCCGCTATTGGTACAGATTATCGAGGCTATTTTGCCCGTGATCACAAAGCTATTAGAGGAGTTTTTGCCGCCTATTCTCGAGGTGGTAGAAATGATACTGCCCGTGTTAATCGACCTCATAAACGCTATCCTGCCTCTCGTAACAAGCATAATCGAGGCTATTTTGCCCGTGCTTATATCCCTACTCGACGCGATAATGCCGCTTATGAAACCGATACTCGACCTACTCGTAACGCTGCTATCACCGTTAATGGACTTACTCAACCTTATATTGCCGCAGATAATTAACCTTTTAACGAGCCTTATTAACAAGGTTTTACCGCCTCTGCAATCCGCTTTTTCGGGCGTTGCAAACGTAATAAGCACCGTGTTTAATGGCGCGTTTGAGGGCATAGGCAAGGTAGTAACGAACATTAAAAACTTGTTCTCGGGCATTGTTGACTTTGTAAAGAATGTATTTACGGGGAATTGGCGCGGAGCCTGGGACGCGGTGGTAAAGATATTCTCAAATATCTTTGAGGGTATCAAAAACGCCTTTAAGGTGCCTATTAACTCGGTAATAGACGGTATAAATGTATTTATCCGTGGGCTTAACAAGCTAAAAATACCGGATTGGGTACCAGGTGTAGGAGGAAAAGGGTTTAATATAAAAGAGCTCTCCCGCCTCCGTATCGGCTTGGAGTATGTACCTTACGATGAGTACCCCGCTTTACTGCATAAGGGCGAGCGCGTCCTCACAGAGGGCGAAAACAAAGAGTATAGCAAGGCGATCTCGGCGGAAAAGACGGACGAAGGGGGCAAAATAATCGTACATATCACTCTCGGAGAGCGGGCTATCTATATTGAACACCTCGACGGTACCGACGAGGACGATATGGAGAACTTTGTAGATACTCTTCTCGAAATGATCGCCGAAAAAATCAAAAGAAAGGGGGTTGTGTTTGGATAATGGAGAAACTACCGTTTTTGATGTTCAAAGGGCAATGCTCCCTTGATTTTGGCTTGCTTATAGTAGAGAAAGGCTCCTACAAAGGAGCTCAAAGGGACATAACCTATACAAGCGTAGCGGGACGAAGCGGCGATCTTATAACCGACAACGGGTGCTACAAAAACATAAATATCCCGTACAAGCTCTCGCTCCTCAATACGACGGAGCGGGAGTTTGTAGAGATTACGCACCAAATAAAAGGTTGGCTCCTCGCAGAGCAAGGCTATTTTCCTTTATGGGATAGCTACGACGCAAGGTATTACCGCCTCGCGTCGTACTCCGACGAGGTGAATATAGAGCAAGAGCTACGCAATCTCGGCTCTCTCTCGTTGACCTTTAATTGCAAGCCGTTTAAGTATTCTTTCGAGGGACAAAGCGTTGTTACGCTTACAAAGACGGGTACTCTATACAACGCCGAGCTTTTCCCGAGCCGACCGTATATAAAAATCGTTGGCAGCGGTACAATAACGCTCACGATTAACAACGACGCCTTCTTGCTATCGGGAGTGGACGAATACATAGAGCTTGACTCGGAAATGATGAACGCTTACAAAGGGACGGCGGCAGCAAATAACAAAATGACGGCGGACGACTTTCCTACTCTCTACCCAGGCAATAACGCTATATCGTGGGTGGGGAGCGTTGAACGACTCGAAATAGTACCGAGGTGGTGTTGCTTATGATACCTATTTTGTACGAAAAAGGCACAACGGATTTTTCAAATAACGGGCTCGGCTTTTTGAAAGATGCTACCAAAGCAACGGTAACGGAGGAGCGCAACGGCAGCTATGAACTATCGCTGCAATATCCGATTACGGGACAATGGTACGAATTGCTCGGCGACGGCTGCATAGTGAAAGCAAAGGCAAACGAAACGAGCACCCCGCAGCTTTTCCGAGTATATAAGATCTCGAAACCGTTAAAAGGTATCGTTACTTACTCGGCGGAGCATATCAGCTACGATCTAAACGGGCTACCGCTTGCGGGCTTTTCAGCTCTTAACGCTACCCCGCAAATGGCAATTACAAAGGCACTCGAGGAAACGCCTTTGCCGCATAGCTTTACCGCCGTTTCGGATATATCGACGCTTAACCGCACGAGCATATTAACGCCGTGCTCCGTTCGCGCTCTCCTCGGCGGGCAATCGGGTTCGGTACTTGATGTATGGGGCGGAGAATATGAGTTTGACAATTTCGTTATCAACTTACACGCACACCGAGGGAAAGACAACGGCGTAAGCATTGAATACGGGAAAAACCTTAAAGACCTTAAACAAGAAAGCAATATTGCAGAGTGCTGCACCCACATTATGCCCTATGCCGTTTATAACAACGACGACGGAGAGGGCAATACCGAGCAGATATATGTTTACCTCACGGAAAAGGTAATACCTCTCACGGCAGCGGGCGACATAGGACACTATAAAGCCTTTATTATGGACTTTTCCGACCGTTTCGGCGACGACGAAATACCGACCGAGGAGGCTTTGAGGGCAAAAACGGCGGCATATATCGCAGCGGCAGACCTCGGCACTCCAAAGGTTAATATTACCGTATCTTTCGTGCAACTATGGCAAACGGAGGAATATAAAAACATTGCACCGCTTGAGCGTGTGAGCTTGTGCGATACCGTGGCGGTGAGGTTTTCAAAACTCGGAGTGACAGCCTCCGCAAAGGTTATTAAAACCGTTTATGACGCACTCGCCGAGCGGTACGACAGTATCGAGCTCGGGGACGCTAAAAGCTCTTTTGCCGACACGGTGAACAAGCAAGCCGCCGAAATTGAGAACGTAAAAGAGAGCGTAAAAACAGGACAGGCACAAGCAAGTGCGGCGTTGAAAAACGCGATAGCGCAAGCGACGAGCCTTATTACGGGGCATAGCGGCGGCTATGTAGTGCTCAACCCCGCAGAAAAGCCGCAGGAAATACTCATACTTGACGCGCCTACAATCGAGGAGGCGGTAAATGTATGGCGTTGGAATATGGGCGGCTTGGGTTACTCCTCCACGGGGTGCAACGGAGAGTACACGCTCGCCGCAACTATGGACGGTTCCATAGTTGCCGACTTTATCACGGCGGGCATACTCAACGGTGCTTTGCTCCGCACCGACAGTGTAGAAAGCGCGGCGATCTCGCAGAGCTACAAAGCAGAGGTAACAAACGAGATCGGAGAGGCAACCTCGAGCGTGGAGCAAGCGTTTATAGCAGCGGACGAGCAGTTATTAAGCCTCATTAAAAGCGTTGAGAGCGTTTTTACGGCAGATATGGAAACCGTGTAAACGACCATATCGCAGCTACGGCAGACCGTGGAAAGCCTCACGCTCTCATATACGAGGCAGACTACGGGCGGCATTAACAAAATAAGAAACTCGAGCGGGCTTAACGGTATGTCGGACGATTGGGACTATACGGGTTCCGTTATAGCCTCACAGGACGCAACAGCCGAAAACAATACCGCCTCGGGCGATACGGTAACTATTACGGCGGGCACGACGGGCTATTATTTCTATGTCGCCGACTTTATGTTAGTTGAGGGAACGCAAAAAAGCTACTGGACACCCGCACCGAACGAGATATACACAACAAATGTAAAAATCGACCGCCGCGGGATTAACATTACAAACTCGGAGAGCGCGACCGAAACCATAATAGACAATACGCAGTTTGCTATCAAACATAACGGAGAGGTTGTCTTAACGGTAAATAAGGACTTAACGACGCTCCGAAAAACAGAGGTAACGGACGAGCTAACCGTAGGCAAAGGAAAGTTTGTACCAAACGCAAACGGGCTCGACTTTGTATTGCTTGATTAGGAGGTGAGAGGCTATGCCAACTTGGAAAAGCGATAGCTACGACGGTAGATATTTGCAGCTAACCATAACGGAGAGCGTAAATGCTATAACAAATCAATCTACGCTTAATTGGACGCTACAATCAATCGGTGGAAACGTAAACTATTATACCGTAGACGCTACAACGGTTAAAATTAACGGCGTACAAGTTTATTATAAGGCTCGCACCTCTTGGGACTCGAAAGTATTTCCCGCCGCCAAAGGCTCGGCAAGCGGCTCAACGACCGTAACGCACAATTCGGACGGCTCAAAGAGTATAACGGTAGAATTTTCAACGAGAGTATATGCTTACGGCTCGCAGGATTACGGCGGGACAATGACACTTACGAAAATTGACCGCTCCGCTCCTACCGTATCTATAACGACCTCGGGAATAACCGCCTCGGGCGTTACGGTAAAGGCGACCTCCTCCACGAATTGCGACAGGTGGGACTATTCAACAGACAGCGGCGGCTCTTGGACGAATTTTAGCTCCACAAACGGGACTTCGCAGACGCGGACTATATCAGGGCTAACGCCAAACACGAGCTACGGTATAAGAGTGCGAGCGCGTAAAACCTCGAACCAGGTTTACGGCTCCTCGGGCACGACGACAATTAAAACGCTCGGCGGCTCCGTTATATCGTCGGTAAATACATTGACGGCAGACGCGGCAACGGCAAGCCTCGTAATGTCCGTAACGGTGTATAACACAAGCTATACGCATACGCTCGTAATTAAAAAAGGCTCTACAACGGTATTAACCATATCGAGCTTGAGCTTAAAGAACGGCTCAAACACAATAACGCTTACCGCGTCGCAACGCTCTACTATCCTTGCGGCTATGGCAAGCGTTAAGAGCTTTTCGGCTACTTACGAGCTCACGACAAAAAGCGGCTCAACGCAAATAGGAACAGTAAGCACAAAAACGGCGACAATACAAACGACGGCGGCTAATTCCTCGCCGACTTTTACAGGCTTTACCTATCAAGATACAAACACGACGGCGGCAGCAGTCACGGGAAACAATCAAGTTTTGATACAAGGCATATCGAGCTTACAAGTCGTTGCGACAGCTGCGACAGCGAAAAACGGAGCCACCGTTTCGAGCTATTCCGTTGTGGCGGGAAACGCGACAGCCTCGAGCACGAGTACCACTATTACAGTAGGCAAAATTAACAACTCGGGCACTGTACCCGTAGTTGTAACGGCGATTGACTCCCGAGGCTACACTACCTCCGTAACGGTAAATATAACGGTGCTCGCATACGAGGGAATAAGCATTAAAAGCTACTCTGTGCGGAGAATTAACGAGGCTGAGAACACAACGCAAGCGGCGATCAGCGGAAAAATAACGCCCGTAACCGTGAGCGGGACAAACAAAAACAGCCTTACATACTTACGATACCGTTACAGAAAGACGAGCGAAAGCTCTTATAGCTCATATGTAAATATTACGAGCAGTTGTACCTACGACAATAACAACTTTAACTTTGCCTCGGACGAGTTTATAAGCCTTGACGCGGACTACTCGTATTATGTGGAGTTTAGAGTTGACGATAAATTGACTTACGATACCATCGTAATTACAATCCCACAGGGCACCCCGCTATTGTCTTTCCGCCGAAAAAAGGTAGGCGTAAACAAACGCGAGCCCGCCGCCGCCCTTGATGTAAGCGGCGAAATAAAAATGAACGGCTATAATGTGCTCGGAGTTGTGGCGAGCCTGGGAAACACGGAGGACTTTAACAGCTTAACGGAACCAGGCATATATACGCAAGCGGCCTCGGCAAACGCGAGCACTGAGAGGCACTACCCTGCAAATATAGCGGGCTTTCTCGAGATTATAGCAAATTCGAGCGGGTATATTCTGCAAAGATATACTGCATATAATTGCTCGGGTATGTATATACGATACCGTTATAACAACACTTGGTACGATTGGAAAACAATTACGCTATCATAAAGGAGAAAAAAGATAATGAAAATTTTGCAGGAAATTAACATTGACTTTGCGCGAGATACGCTCCCTATTACTGTTTTTGCCAAACAGTACGACCAGGAGAGCCGCTTTGTTAAAGTTAAGCCACTTAACCACGGACAGCCTTACGAGCTCGAAAGCGGCGTAACAGCTCGCTTGCAAGTGACGAAAGCCGACCAAACACAAGTTATTAACGACGCAGCCATAGATGGCGGCGTTATTAACGCAGAGCTCACCGCCCAGATGCTCGCCGCCGAGGGCGTAGCCGTGGCGGAGATCGGGCTTTACAAAGGCGATGCACTCTTATCGTCGCAGAGCTTTTATATCAATGTCAGAGGCTCGGCTTACAATCAAAACAAAGTAAAAAGCTCGGACGAGTACGGCTCGCTTGTAGACGCTCTCGGAGCAGTGCAAGGTGCACTCAACAAAACGGATGCGGCGGCTCAAAAAGCGAATAGCGCAGCCGGCAGCGTAGGACAAGCAATCGAAAAAGCCACCAAAGCGGAGGAAAGTGCAAACGCGGCAGCGGCGGCAGCTCGAGAGGCAGCGGCAGCGGTTGGAGAGGAGATCGATGGTATTATGATCGTTGACAACGACGACAATACAAAGTATCTCGGAAAATTCAGAATTTCAAGTGGGCACCCCGCTTTAGAAATTACAAAATTACAGTAGGAGGCTGAAAAAATGGCAGACATTAACCACTTGTTTCCGAACGCGGAACAA
>CANQPS010000001.1 GCA_947625785.1 uncultured Clostridia bacterium | reverse complement strand
CATTGAAGATTTCAAAGAAAATTAAGGAGGACAACTACTATGGCAAAGATTGTAAACAGGACTAAGGTTATCACGGGTCCCAAGACCAGATGGAGCTACGCCAACGTCTGGGACCCCAAGAGCATCAACGGCGGCACCCCGAAGTTCAGCGTGAGCCTGATCATCCCGAAGTCTGACAAAAAGACGGTCGACGCTATCAAGGCGGCGATCCAGGCGGCCTACGAGGAGGGCGAGTCCAAGCTGAAGGGCAGCGGAAAGACCGTGCCCGCCCTCTCAGTCATCAAGACCCCGCTGCGTGACGGCGATGCCGAGCGCCCGGACGATCCCGTGTATGCGGATGCGTACTTCATCAACGCAAACTCCGCAACCGCTCCCGGCATTGTGGACGCAGACCTTAACCCCATCCTTGACCGCTCCGAGGTCTACTCCGGCGTCTACGGCAGGGCAAGCATAAACCTGTATGCGTTCAACTCGAACGGCAATCGCGGCATCGCCTGCGGCCTGAACAACCTTCAGAAGATTTCCGATGGGGAGCCGCTCGGCGGCAAGAGCCGTGCAGAGGATGACTTCTCGACCGGGGACGATGACGATTACCTGTCCTGAAGCACACCGCAGGCAAACAGAGCGGGCGGCGGGTTCCGAACACCTGCCGCCCCGTTTTCTTGGAGGTGGTGAGTTTGGAACTATGGAAAGACATCCCTGGCTATGAGGGAAAATACCAAGCAAGTGATATGGGCAGAATCCGCAGTTTAGACCATAAGGTCCGAGGTGTGTGCCATTTTACCGGGAGCGAATTCCAGCGAAATGTAAAGGGGAGAATTTTAAGACCAGGACAGTTTTGCAAAAGCGGCCATGTATCTGTGATTCTTGGACGGGGAACATCCGGCCGCCCTGTTCATCAATTAGTAATGCTGACCTTCGTTGGTCCGCCGCCAGCCGGGATGGAGGTTTTGCATAACAACGGCGATCCTACTGACAATCGGCTGGAAAACCTCAGATACGGCACACGAACAGAAAATATCCTTGACGTCTATCGGCAAGGCAAAGTTTGGAGAAAACTGTCTATTGATGATGTGTGCGCCATTCGATTTGGCTTCTACTGTGGATTCAAGGGGTGTGAATTATCAAGAATGTTTGGCGTTTCCCAAAGCGTCATCTCGGCCATTCGAAAGGGGAGAAATTATTCATGGCTAAAATAACAAGTTTAGAAATCGACATTGAGTCCTTTTCCGATGTCGATCTGAAGAAATGCGGCGTTTATAAGTACGCCGAATCCCCCAATTTTGAAATCCTGCTCTTCGGCGTATCCGTGGACGGCGGCGAGGTCATGGTGTACGACCTGGCATCCGGCGATACCGTGCCGGAGGAGATCATCAAAGCCCTCTCTGATGACGGCGTCACCAAATGGGCCTATAACGCATCTTTCGAGCGGATATGCCTGTCGGTCTGGCTGCGCCGGAACTACCCGCAGCATTTCCGCTCCTACAGCATAGATGAGGATACTGTCGGCGGTTACCTTGACCCGTCCTCCTGGAAATGCTCTCTCGTTTGGGGAGCATATATGGGGCTGCCGCTGTCCCTTGAGGGGATCGGTGCGGTGCTGAAGCTGGACAGCCGGAAGATGTCCGAGGGCAAGGCGCTCATCCGATACTTTTGCGTACCCTGTAAGCCCACAATGGCAAACGGCGGCAGGACGAGGAACCTTCCGCAGCATGACCCGGTCAAGTGGGCGACTTTCATGGCATACAACAAGCGCGATGTGGAAACCGAGATGGCGATACAGCGGAAACTGTCAAAATTCCCCGTGCCGGACTTCCTGTGGGACGAGTACCATCTCGACCAGGAGATCAACGACCGGGGGATACGGCTTGATATGGCCGTGGTCGAACAGGCCATATCAATTGACGAGCGTTCCAGGGAGGAACTGTCCACAAAGATGCGGCGGCTCACCTCCCTCGAAAACCCGAACTCCGTACAGCAGATGAAGGACTGGCTCACCCGGCACGGCCTTGAGGTGGACTCCCTCGACAAGAAAGCAGTGAAGGAGCTTCTGAAGACCGCCCCGCCGGAACTCGCCGAAGTGCTGGAACTCCGCCAGCAGCTTGCCAAGTCGTCCGTGAAAAAATACCAGGCGATGCAGAACGCCGTATGCGCGGACGGCCGGGCAAGGGGGATGTTCCAATTCTACGGAGCGAACCGGAGCGGCCGCTGGGCTGGCAGGCTGATCCAGCTGCAGAATCTTCCGCAGAACCATATGGCCCATCTGGAGGATGCGCGGAGCCTTGTCCGCTCCGGCGATTACGCCATGCTCTCCATGATGTACGATTCCGTGCCGGAAGTCCTCTCGGAACTTATCCGCACGGCGTTCGTGCCGAGGGAAGGGTATAAGTTCATCGTATCGGACTTTTCCGCCATCGAAGCCCGCGTGCTGTCGTTCCTTGCGGGAGAAAACTGGCGCTTAAAGGTCTTTGCGGACAACGGCGATATCTACTGCGCCAGTGCGTCGGCTATGTTCCATGTCCCCGTGGAGAAGCACGGACGGAACGCCCACCTCCGGCAGAAGGGCAAGATTGCGGAACTCGCCCTCGGCTACGGCGGATCGGTCGGCGCACTCAAGGCGATGGGCGCCCTGGAGATGGGGCTGTCTGAGGAGGAGCTTCAGCCGCTCGTGGACGCATGGCGCACCTCGAATCCGAACATCGTGCAGTTCTGGTGGGATGTGGACAATGCGGTGAAGACGACCGTCCGTCAGCGGCTGGACACGGAAACGCACGGCATCAGGTTCCGATACCGCAGCGGTATGCTCTTCATCGTCCTGCCCTCCGGGCGGCAACTATGCTATGTGAAGCCCAGGATGGGGATCAATCAGTTCGGCGGCGACTCCGTCACTTATGAGGGCGTCGGCAGTACAAAGAAGTGGGAGCGCATTGAATCCTACGGCCCAAAGTTTGTGGAGAACATCGTCCAGGCAATCTCACGCGACATCCTCATGTACGCTATGAGGATGCTGTCCCACTGTTTCATCGTCGGACACGTCCATGACGAACTCATCATCGAGTGCAGCATGGGTGTATCCCTGGATGCAGTCTGTGAGCAGATGGGAAGGACCCCGCCGTGGATCAGCGGGCTGAACCTCCGGGCGGATGGCTATGAAACCATGTTTTACAGGAAAGACTGAAATAGGGCGGCGCCTATCGAGATGATAAGCACCGCCCATCTTTTTTAACGGTTGAAGATGTCCTTCACCAGCGGCTGTACGAGGCTGCGGATCTTTTTGATATCGTCCGACACCGTCCGCTGCTTGATGCCCAACTCGTCCGCCATCTCCTGCTGTGTGGCACCGTCATAGAGCAGACGGAAAATCCGACCGTACTTCGGCTTGATCTCGCTCAACCTGGCGATGAGGTCTTCCAGGATCGTCTCGTAGATAATGTCATCCTCAAACGACCCTTCAGCGGCCGGTTCCGCTCCTTCGTCCACCAGGAACGAAAGCGATGCGGTCTTGTTCCTCTCGCGGCATACCTCCGCAGAACGATCACACTTTTCGCAGCGGTTGCATTCCAGGCAGCGGATCAGCTTGCCGTTCCTGCCTTTGACCATGCACCGGCCGTCCCGGTCCTCGCGCTTGATCTCTGCCCAGACCGGCTCCATGTACGCCTTGTATTCCTCTTTGGTCGCATCGACCATCACCACGCGACACTTGCGGTTTCCGATGCGCCGCCAGGTGACATCCTCCGGCTTGATCCCGAAATCGCGGATGGTTTCGTCCGTTACGACCATTGGGATCTGGAACTTCTTTGACTCTGTACTACTCTGGTTTACTTTCATTTCGTGTCCTTTCCGTCCGAGGTAAGGTACGGTGGGACACAAAAAGAACCTGTAAGTGAAGGTGACCACAGACTCCCGGAAATCCGAAAATGAGCGCAGGAAATCTAACGGTGGGTGCATCTTCACTCGAACCGCAGCCTTTATCGCTGCGGTTTAAGGTCGTTATGCGTCCCATCGTCCTAATGGCCATCTCGGACTGTTGAGAAAATTTGCGAAACTAAATCTCTTCTTTTGAATTTCCGCTTTTATTTTTCTATCCGCTCGAATAATCTTGTGAAATTGAGAAAAATGTGATATACTGGATATATACACATTCGCGCAAAAAAAACAAAGCCTCAGAGATTTAATCTCTGAAGCTCATCCTATAGACAATAGTGTTGCTGTAAAGAGTTGCCAGCAGTCAACAGAGTCAACAGCGTTAATAGTGTCAATAATTGCAAACGAGGTGTTTTTATGTCCGAAAACAGAGAATATACATTATGCGGCGGCACATTTTTCGTCCTCCTTCTCCAGGCGAGAAGACCGAGATTCGCCCCCAGGAAAAATGCTGCCGGTGAAAAGGACGGGCTGAGCGACAGCGAAGTTTTTGAAGGTCTCATCCGTGTGGCTTTCCCAGATTACATCACTCCTGCAGGCCGCTCGATCCGGACATATACATCTTCATATAAGGCCTGCAGATTGTCGGCTAATGAATATCTGCCGTTTAACAGAGAAGAATTAACAAGTGCCTTTGACCGTGAAATCAAAGGTTCATTTGCCACACCTTTGCAGCGGATGTGCGAATTTACAACTGCCTTTATTGATGAGAAAAACATGGGAAACTGGCTTGTCCGGGCAATTCTCGATACTATTAACCGAGATTCCAGCATCACGGACGAATTATTCTATGTAGACAGCAACGGTCAGCCAATGGACAAAAAACACCTGCTTATAACGCAGAATATTGATCTGCAGCCCTTTCTTCTTGGCGTTTGGCATTTTATTTTAATGAACCGAACCGACAACACTGTTGGTGCAGCTACCATTGAGGCATGGCATAAACAGCCCACTGCAAAAAGAGCAAAACGCGAGTTTGATTCAGATGTTGGAAAAAGCTGGGGCGGAAACATAGCGGTCAATATTATTTCTGCCAGCCAATTTTTCTCAGCTGAGGATGATGGTACGAATGACCCCTATGAAATCCCTGACGGTATGGAACCAGTTCTGCTTCCTGACGGGATTGCTCCTGAACTCACGGGAGATGCACCTTGGCTTCTTGTTCCCACTGGCGTATTGTCTCCCGCCGGTGAATTCGGCACCTATCTCCATAACACCTATGCTAAGTACAATAAAATGAAAACTCTCCTCTACAATGACACGCCAAGGGAGTTCTACAAGTTTTATGTATGCAACGATATATCCCAAAGGGTTTATATCAAGAAATTTACTTATCAAACGAAAACCATCCACGATGCGACAGCGGAAACTTTGCAGGAATGTTCAAATTTCATTTTGATCTCCGGCACAGGCGGTCTTGGAAAATCTATGATGATGCGTCATCTTCTGTTGGATGCCATAGACCGCTTTGATGAGTTTGGGAAAATACCTATTTTTATCCCATTGAAAGATTATAATGACTCCTATGATGGACTCTTAGATTACATTTTTGAAAAATTCGAGGGGCTTGGAGGTACAGACAATATTGATGATTTTTCCGAACTGCTCATGCAAGGAGTATGTCTTTTGCTGTTTGACGGGCTGGACGAAATAAAATCGGATTATAGAAAGAAATTCGAGCATGACTTAGATATCTTTGCAGATAAATACACGGAGAATATGTTCGTCATCTCCTCCCGTCCCACTGGATCATTTGTATCTCTTCACAGATTTACAGTACTTGACCTTTGTCCGTTTACAAAAGAGCAGGCGCTTGCGTTAATCGATAAGCTGGACTTCAGACCCGACGAACCGATAATAAAGGAAAACTTCCGTCGAGAACTGGAAACCTCACTTTTTATTTCACATAGAGAATTTACACAGAACCCCCTGCTTCTTACTATCATGCTTATGACATACGAACAGTTTGCAGAAATTCCTTCCAAAATGCACATATTTTACAGAGAAGCGTATGTTGCCTTATCTCAAAAGCATGATGCCAGCAAAGGTGCATATAAGCGTGTCTTAAAAACCGGACTAACTGCAGATCAGTTTGCGGACTATTTCGCAGAATTCTGTGCGCGCAGTTATCGCGATGAAAAATTCGAATTCACAGATGTTCTGTTTGATAAATACTTTAACAGTCTGCACGAACGAACAAAGGGACCGGCCGGAGTTACCGCTTCAGATTTTCGGGATGACCTTGTTGAAAATATGTGCCTCATGTTTTATGAGAGCGGAAAATATCATTTTACACATCGTTCATTCCAAGAATACTTCTGCGCCTTATATTTTTCAAAACAGAAGGATAAGACGCTGAAAGCAATCGGTGATTTCTTTGAAAATAAGAGAAGCCGCCACTATTCAGACAAAACATTCAATATGCTGTACGATATGATCCCAGAAAAAATCGAGGAATATGTATTTGAGCCATTTCTGAGGTCGCTTTTCGAAGAGTGTGATGCTGAGGATGGTTATTGGACGTTTCTCAAAAAGATGTATCCCGTCTTATATTATGAAAGCGGGGATACTAACGGCTGTGATGCAAATGAGCCGGAATCGTTCATTTATGATTCAATTATTAGAATCCAGTGCATAGGTGCGATCCTGGGATATGGTGATTTACCGTATGACGATGAATTTCTAACAAATGAATGGGTATATTTGGATGAGGATTACCACGATCCTGATTATGACCCGAACTCGCTGATAGACATAGATGAGGTTCCTTGGGAATATAAGAATCGATTCGGTGATCCCGAAGTAGTCGGCAGAAATTATGAAATCCACATTGAGGATGTCCTAAAGAATCCGCATGGCTACCAGGATCTTCTCCGTCTGCTTGACAGTGATGATTTCCCAATAAAGGCGGAGTTCTTGTCCGCCAGAGAATATATGCAGAAATTGATTGACAAGAAGGAAAATGTTGGCGACGATTTATTTGACCTGTTCCAATAATAACTGAGGTGAACCATGAAAATAAGCTATAACAAACTGTGGAAAATGCTGATTGACAAAAACCTAAAAAGAAAAGACCTGCAGGAAATAGCCGGTATTAGTTCGGCATCCGTTGCCAAACTCGGCAAGGGAGACAACATCACGACTGATGTTCTTCTTAAAATATGTATTGCGTTGGACTGTACATTGGAAGATATCATGGAAACTGTAAAAGATTAATGGAGGAACGCTATGAAATTGCTGTATTCGAATATTCTGCCCTTGGGAACTGAAGAGACCCAGCAGACGATTATCGACTGTTTTACAGAACAAATGTCACATGCGGATCGCGTGGAAATCGCGGTGGGCTATACTTCTGTGGCTTCAATTTCCGAACTGGAGACTATGGTAGAAAACTGCGGAATAGGAAAGATATGCCTTACCATAGGAATGTACTACATCGAAGGAATGCCGGAAGGTGCTTATCATACTGCACTGAGACTGGATCAGAAATGGCGTGATGACGGAATCGGTGAAATTCGACTTGTAAAATCATTCAAATATCACGGGAAACTGTATTGCTTTTATAAGGATGGGCAACCCTTCTCAGCAATCATAGGATCAGCTAACCTTGGAGCGATAAAACTTGAAGCCGCCAACCGTAGGCAGTATGAAATAGCCGCTCTTACGACTGACACAACCGAGGTTTCAGAGATCTCCAATCATATCGAAAAACTTAAACAGCCAATTTGCTCATCTAATATTTCGGAAATAAGCGGGATGCCTCTCATTCGCGAGGTTAATACGGCATTAAACGGGATCGAATTAGTTACATCTGTCCCTCAGTCCAGTGTTGATTTCTACGAACATTGTGACGCCTCTGTGTCATTTTTCCTGCAATTAAAAGTTCCAAAGGCAGATGAACGCTACTTGGATGATGGTAAACATTTCACAAAATCGAACATAAATGTGTGCTATGCCGCTCCTCGGAGCAAAAGGAAGGCACGTGACTGGTATGAAACTCAGCTGACGGTAGGAGCCGAAATATACCGTATGGATGGATACCCGGAAAAGAACAAGCCGTTTTTCGTAGTGACTGATGATGGATATTGGTTTAAAGCCCATACCACAAGTGACAATAACAAGCAGTTCAGCGCCGTTGGCGATGAACTTATAATGGGACGCTGGCTCAAAGGGCGCTTGGCCGTTGCCGGGATTGTAAAGCCTATCAACAATACTGCGGAGGACACAGACCGCAGTGGGATGATCACCCAGGAAATGCTGGACGAATACGGCTGTGACAGGCTGCTGTTTAAGAAAACCGGGCAGTCAGCGTTAGACAGCAGCGGTGAATCTTTGGATGTGTGGTTTCTTGCTTTTATAGGAAGTGCAGATGAAACAGAGCGGGGTGATCAATGATGCAGTATCTCAAAACATATTTGCAGAAAATTGCAAAGCGCGGAAACATAAAGCTGGCTGAGTCTATTCAAAAAACAGCTGAAGACGTCGGGGATCGGTATATAAAAACCTTTTCGTTTTCGAGCCATGAAATCGGGCTCCTTTTTGGCAATGTTCAATCTGGAAAGACCGGGCAAATGTTTGGCATTATGTGCAAAGCCGCTGATCTCGGCTTTCCGGCTTTTGTTCTGTTGACTACCGATAATGTCGTACTCCAACAGCAGACCTTAGATCGAGTGAAGTCTGATTTGGACAGCTTTTGTATTTGCGGTGAAAATGACGCTCGTCTCTTTACCGACAACAGCCTGATACAGCCCGCTATTATTGTCCTCAAGAAAAATGTGCGGGTTTTGAAATTGTGGGCAAACATCCTAAATTCGACTGGTTTTATGAAAGGAAATCCACTTTTTATTATTGATGATGAGGCTGACGCAGCATCTTTGAATACGCTTGTAAATCGAGACCGTCAATCGTCTATCAACAAATATCTTGATATAATCAAGAATGGTGCATCGAGCAGCTTGTATCTGCAGGTAACAGGTACACCGCAGGCGATCTTCCTGCAGACAATCGCATCTGGCTGGCATCCATATTTTACATACTATTTCCAGCCTGGTGATGCTTATCTCGGTGGTGACTTCTTTTTCCCTGTGTCTGGCAAGCCGGATTGTATTTCTTACCTGGATACTATAGAAAATTCCACCCGTTCTGTTGTGGTGCGCCATTTAGCAGTGTCTGCTCAAATCTTGTCTTCAGGAGGGGACGTATCCAATTGCTTATTCCATCCGAGCGTCAGGGTGGCCGCACACCAGCGATTTGCTGATGAAGTGGAGAAAGAGCTGGTCTGGTGCCGTAACAATGTTGATTCAGAATTCAAGGTAGCACTACAATCACAGTACGATATTCTTACCCCATCAAGGTCTGAAAAACAGCCGTTTAATATTATTTTTGCAAAGGCTGTTGAGCTACTTACAGAGGGCGGCATAAAGGTTCTTGTTATGAACGGAAAATCCGATATTGAAAGTACCGAATATTCTGAAGGCTGTTGTTTTGTTATAGGCGGAAATACCCTTGGACGCGGCGTGACATTTCCTGGGCTTCAAACCATTTATTACACCCGAACAAGCAAGAAGCCTCAAGCGGATACTATGTGGCAGCACAGCAGAATGTTTGGTTATGACCGAGACCCCGGTATGATGATGGTTTTTATTGACGAAAACCTTTATAAACTGTTTGCAGATATTAACGCAACGAATAACTCGATTATTGCACAGGTGGAGCGCGGAATTGACGATGTTAAACTCTATTACCCCAATGGTTTAAATCCTACGAGGAAAAATGTCCTTGATAACGACCACGTTGAAATAATTTCAGGCGGAACTAACTACTACCCATTTTATCCAGATAATGATTCTATTGAGGGTATCTCAAGACTGCTTGAGTCCTTTTCGGAAACCGAGTCGTATTACCAGGTTAGCCTGAGATTGGTCAAGGAGATACTCTCACACATAATACCAAGCCCCGATTTTAAACTGCAGGCATTTCAGTCTATCGTGGATACAATTCTCGCCGAACAGCCTGCAGCACAGGGAATCCTTATTGTACGCAGGGGAAGAAATGTTGCGCAAGGGACTGGTGCCTTACTGTCCCCTAATGATTGGCAGCTTGGCGGTTCATTTACTGATAAGGTTGTCCTAACTATGTACCAGGTCACAGGAACAAAAGGATGGGGAGGAAAGCCGCTCTGGGTTCCAAACATAAAACTCCCCGACAACACCATGTATTATGATGTTTTTGAAGAGGAGGGTTAATCTATGGAATCGCAGTATTCAGAAAGTATAGCAAAAACCATTTTGTTTGATCCCATTAGCACTGGGGCAAACAAGCTCTGCATTCTTTCATCTCACGCAACGCCGAGCATGGTTTCCTGGCTCCTTACAACCTACGAGGAGCAAGGCATCGCAGGAGTTTCAGTAGAACTTATTGTTGAAGCTGTAATTGATGACGGAATTGATAACATTTCTCATGAGGGATTCAAAGAACTCCATGCAAGCAGATATTTGGACGAGCAGTGTAGTTTTTCCTGCAGTTATCTGTTCCAGCCGCCGATATCCAAAAAGAATCTGTTCATTTGGCTCCAGGATGATACCCCTGTTCAAGCCTTTAACTGTTCCTACGATTTTACACAGACCTCGCTTCTAAGAAAGCATGGAGGCTCAATGACAACACGGTCGGCAGCATACGCCTATAGATTGTATGAAAATGCTGTCAATCGTTCTATTTTCTGTAATCATTCAGAAGTTGAGGATTATATTGTAATTCGTTCGTCAACAGCATCTCCCGCATCGGCAACCGCCATGTCTCCCGATAACTGTGTTCACCTTTCGCTCATTACCAGGACTGGAGAGCCGGGAAAACGCTCTGGTTTGAACTGGGGACAGCGAAACAAGCGCAACAAAAATGAAGCCTACATTCCCCTCCCCAGCAGGATCGCAAAGAGCGGATTTTTCCCATTAAATAAACAGCATTTCCTTGTGGTGACAGATGACCATCACACCCTGCAGCTTCGTGTGGAACAACAGAATGACAAAGCAATTACAACACCCGCAAGCAATGCACAGCTTGGTGAATATTTTCGGAATCGACTTGGATTGGCGAATGGTGCGTATGTACACGCCAGCGATTTAAAAGCATATGGAAGGACGGATGTGGTCTTTTACAAAATCGATGACGAACAGTATTATATGGATTTCTCTTCTGGAGGCAGAAGATAGCTTTATGGCGGATAACCACTCAAAAGAAGTCCGCAGCATGAATATGTCGCATATTCGAAGTACCAATTCCAAACCGGAAGAGAAAGTCCGAAAATACCTGTTTTCCTGCGGACTGCGCTATCGCAAAAATGACCGCCGACTTCCGGGATGCCCAGATTTGGTATTCCCTAAATATAAGACCGTTGTATTTGTGAATGGCTGTTTCTGGCATCACCACGACTGCGGACGATTTGTATGGCCTGCATCGAATGAGGAGTATTGGCGTAAAAAGATGTTCAGGAATGTAGAACGGGATAAGCAAAATACCCGTCTGCTTGAATCCAAAGGATGGAATGTCATCACGATATGGGAATGCCAACTAAAGCGAACGGTGGCCGAAGAAAATCTGAAAAAACTATATCAGAATATTGTAGGCAACAAATAAAAAGCCCGGAGAGCAAATTTCAGTTCAATGCTCTCCGGCTAATATTATTCGTTTATGTTTGGTTCTGTATATGGATATTCAATGCCGGCAAAGGACTTCAATATCGCCTCAAAAATAATCTGGGCTCCCTTACATGGCACTGCCATTCCTATCTGTTTGCGGACACTTTCTTTGCTTCCTTGGAAAACATATGTGTCTGGGAATGTCTGAAGTCTGGCTCTCTCCCGGTTTGTCAAAGCACGCGGTTCTTCCCAATGATAGATGTGCGTTCCTCCTCCGCCGCTTCCTGTTACAGTGTAGGATGGTTTCTCTGGATCAAGGCGTTTATATATTTGGCTGATTCTTGCTCCCTTGATATTTAACTGCAAATCCTCTGGAAGATCTGCAGTAAATGCATTTTGACCCGGAAGGATATGCTGCAGTCTGCGAACGACCATATCGGATTGGCGTGTTAGTTCGTTATTCGGAGCATCCTCCGGGATGGGGGGATTCTCAATCGCCGTTCTGCATGAATTGTCGATATCCTTGTACGGTTCTGTTGAGGGCACTCTAAAAGTCACATTTATGTCGTTTCTGATTCCAACAATAATTAGTCTGTGACGTGCCTGCGGAATACCATATTCCTCAAATTTGTACAGATGCGGGGTGATTGTATATCCCGTCTCCCTCAGTTCTGTGAGGATTTTTGTAAATGCTTTGCCTTCATTGGCATTCCGCAGACCACCAACATTTTCAGCCAAGAACCATTGTGGTTTAAACAGTTTCAGTGCGGCAACTCCATACGAATAGAGGGGGCCGTAAACACCAGCCATCCCTTTCTGCTCACCAACGACACTATAATCGTTACACGGAAAGCCAAATGCCAATGCATCAATTGGTGCCAGCTTACTCATGTCGAATTTTCTGATATCCTCATGATAAACCGTCTGTGGTGCATCTGGACAAATATTATGACGGTATGTATCACAAGTGCTTGCATCATAGTCGTTTGCCCACTGATGTACTATTGAAAACTCTGGGTTGCCTATATCTGCATGAAGTGCGCCCCATGCAATCCCACCAGGACCGCAGAATAATTCTCCTAACCTATAAACCATATTAAAGCCCTCCTTCTGGAATCCCGTCGGTGTCTTTTCTTGAAATCACAAAGTCGACAAATAGCTGAACCGTTTCTATGTCCTTGTCATCCAGCTTGTCTAATCCGTGAATCCGTACACCTGGGTTGATATCGTTCTCTGTGATATATCCGGCTTCCAGCAATATCTCGAATGGATGGAACTCCAAGGCTTGCGCTATTCGGCACAAATTTCTCCAGCTTGGTGTCTTTCGCTGTCCATTTTCAATCTTCATTATTTCGCTGTCGCTCAAACCGCAGGCAGTCCCTAATTTCTTCTGAGACAACCCGGCGGCCTCCCGTTTATCTTTAATCATTTGACCTAAATTGGGCATAGTCTCACCTCACTATATATCATAGCACATCTGCTGCTTATTGTCAAGTAAATTTTTCATATTTTGCTGCCGAAAAGCAGCGTAGTTTTTAGCAGAGAAATGTATAAACGATAGCCCGTACACCTTTAACGATAGCCCTATTCCGTAACGATAGCTTTTTAATCGTTACGGAGTTCAGCAGACAATCGGAGCGTTTCCCGTCTTGGCGGCTGTCCCGGCTATGCTGCCATAACGCTGGAAATAAAGAAACCGCCCAAATACGGCGGTTTTACGGCATTTTTGAAGATATAGAATTGTATCAATCTCGGCGTGCTTTTGTCATAAAGGATACCGCTATATGGTTCAAGCATTTCTGCAATCAGGTTGACGATACATTTCGGCGTGTAAAATTCTCCCTTGCCCTTTCCTTCGGCAAGAGCAAATTTGCTCAAGAAGTATTCATACACACGCCCGATAATATCGTTTTCTTCATCTTCGGTGTTGATACGGTTTATTTCATCAAGCAGCGAAGCCAGTTTCGCCGTGTCAAAATGCAAACGGGAGTAATAGTTATCGGGCAAAGCGCCTTTCAAGGCAGGATTGTTCTTTTCTATTGTAAACAGAGCGGTATCAATCTTCAAAGCAATGTCGTCCTGCTTTGCGTTCTCGATAATATAGCTCCAACGACTTTCCTCCGGCAGATAGAACACATTTTCCTGTGTATAAAACGGTTTCATATCGGCGTATTTTTCGCCGTGCGTCTTAACTATCTTCTCTCTGCATTTTACAAATTTATCGCTTGCGAATTTAAGGAAGAATAAGCTCAAAACAACGTGCTTGTACTCAGCAGGCTCAATAGCGCCACGAAGCTTATCCGCACTTTTCCAAAGAGTTTCCTCCATAGATATTTCTTTTTTAGGTTTTGTTGTCGCCTTCGCCATTCTTGCGACCTCACTTTCTGTATAGTTATCTCAGCCTTATTTTCTGTTTATTTATCTTCCGGCAGAATTTCTACGATGTCGTCGAGTGAGCAGTCAAGTGCACGGCATATCTTTACCAATACATCGGTAGTCACATTATCTCCACGGTTGAGCCTTCTGATTGTGTAATCGCTTATATGTGCCAGTTCAATCAAGTCTTTTTTCTTCATATCTCGGTCAAGTAGTAAATGCCATAACCTTTTGTAGCTTACTGCCATATTCGTACCTCCTGTCCTTATACGCACTGATACAGAATTATTATACCACAAAGTTCGATGAATTTCAACATCAATCAGAGCAAAAGCACGGTTTGGTGTTGTAGGATTACAATTGATATGTTACAGTTATAAAAAAAGATAGCAAATAGGAAGAACCTGTATTACAGTTAATTTACCACAAAAAACATAACAAAGGAGAACCTATTTGCTATGAATACTGTAACACAAAAGATGAAGTTTCGTCAATCCCTAATCAAATATTCTGAGAAGCATGGAGTGAGAAAGGCAGCAATTAAATATGATGTTACTCGTCAATATATTTATTTCTGGAAAAGAAGATATGACGGGACACTTCAATCGCTGGCAGATCGTTCACATAGACCAAAATATCATCCTAAACAGCATACAAAGGAAGAAATAAAGCTGATAAAGGATATGAGGAGAAGAAATCCTCACGCAGGACTTGTAGTATTCTGGGTCAAGCTGCGATTAAGAGGATATAAAAGAAGCATAACAAGACTTTACCGTATGCTCCGGAGGCTCGGAGAATCTCGCCAAACACCTCCGAACTCAAAATACATTCCAAAACCTTATGAGAAAATGCTTTATCCAAGTCAGCGTGTTCAGATAGATGTTAAGGTGGTTCCTACAGCCTGCATTGTAGGTGATGCTAAAGGAGAGTAGTTCTATCAATATAAATACTTCTATGCAACACACTCTTTCTACTCGTTTGAAGATTTTGAAAAGCAATTAGCTGTTCACAGCAGAAAATATAATAACTTACCTATGCGCCCTTTGAATTGGAAATCTCCTTTTCAGATTATACGTCATTTCTTGCAAACAGACGAAATTGATGCTATTTAAAAAATATGTAACACATCATTGACAAACCCACACTTTCTACCGTTTGTTTTAGGTTTTCTACCAACTTTCTACCAACCTTGATATCGGTAGGTATCTACCATGTTTCTACCAAAATATGACCGTTGCTTGATTTTTTCGGTTTTGCGTTGTTTCGGCAGTTTTATGTTTTCTACCAGAAAAAGTGCCGTAGAATCGGGCATAAAATGAACTGAACTGCAACAGAATGAAACAGATTGCAAAATCTCAAAAAATTTTTGAAAAAAGTTTTCTTAAAACTTTCAAAAACTTTTATGTTTTTTAACCCAAAAAAGTTTTCGGTCAAGCCTTTTTCAAAGGGCTTGCGGGTTAAGGGAAAAGCCCTTATGAGGTTGTGGGCAATGCCCCGCTTCCTCTGAAAAAAGTTTTTTAAAAGACCGCTACATTTGTATTTGACAAGCCATAATAATGATAGTAAAATATACAATGACTAAATTATGTATAAAGGATTGATATTTATTGACAAGTATATTTAAGGAGCATAAGAATCAATTTAAAAAAATACTTATTCTTGCTAAAACTGATTTAAGAAAAACATATAGAGGTTCATTTATCGGAACAGGCTGGGCACTTATAAAACCAAGTTTTACATTGTTTGTATATTGGTTTGCATTCGATATAGGTATAAGGCAAGGCAGAGAAATTAATGGTCATTCATTTTTTGTATTTATATTGCCGGCATTTATAGCTTGGTTTTTTATGAATGATGCTACGATTTTAGGTGCAGCCTCTATAAGGCAAAACAGTCAATATGTTAAAAAAATGGCATTTCCTGTGTCAACTATTATAACATTTAGTAACCTCGCAAAACTATATGTGCATTTTATGCTTACGGCTATAATGTATATAATTCTTTTATTATTCGGATATTACCCTAATATCTATAATCTGCAATTCTTTTTATATTGTCCTTTTATGTTTTTATTTTTTCTTGTACTGACTTGGTCAACGGCAACTATGAGTGCCTTCAGCAGAGATTTTCAAAATCTGCTTAACTCAATTATGACAGGAATATTCTGGCTTACCGGTATCGTTTATGATACTTCTGCTATAAACATAAAATGGGTTCAAGTAATTGTATATTTAAATCCGTTCGATTTCTTCGTAAAGGGTTATAGAGATACTTTTATAGATAACAGATGGTTTTTTGAAAATCCGACAAGACTGTGTATTATATTGGTAGAATTTGTTTTGTTAGCAATTTTAGGAATGTATAATTATAAGAGATTGAGAAAAACATTACCTGATGTATTATAACAAATTATAAAATAGAAGGTGGTTTTATATAATGAGCGTTAGCGAACCAATTATAGTTTTTGAAAATGTCTATAAAACATATAATTTGTATAAAGACAGCAGAGAACAATTTATAGCATTATTTCATAAATCAAAAAAAATTAAAAAACATCAGGCACTTAATAATGTAAGTATAAAAATTTACGAGGGTGAATCTGTCGGAATTATCGGAAATAATGGTGCCGGTAAATCAACTCTTTTGAAAATGATAACAGGTGTAGCATTTCCAACATCGGGAAATGTCATTGTCAAAGGCAGAGTTGCAGCACTTCTTGAATTAACAGCAGGTTTTTCTGAGGAAATGACCGGAAGAGAAAATATATATCTTAAAGGTTATTTGTTGGGGTTAAACGACAGTCAAATTAAAGAAATAGAAAGCAGTATAATTGATTTTGCAGAATTGGGAGATTATATAGACCAACCCGTTAGAACATATTCAAGCGGTATGCGTCTAAGACTTGGCTTTGCTATAAACATTAATACTAAACCACAAATATTAGTTATAGATGAGGCTCTTGCCGTTGGTGATGCAACATTTCAAAATAAATGTAAAAATAAGATTAAAGAACTCATATCACAAAATGTAACTGTAATATTCGTCAGCCATTCTAAAAACGGCGTCAAAGAAATTTGCAAAAGAGCTATATATCTTAAAAAGGGCGAAATTATTTTTGACGGTGATGTTGATGAAGCACTAAAGGTTTATAGTGCTAAATAATTAGTAAAAGTAAGGGTGAAATTTTAATTAATGTTTATAGGTAATGTCGAAATCAAAGGAAAAACTGCACTTGCTCCTATGGCAGGAGTAGCAGATATGGCATTTAGGGAATTATGCGTAAATTATGGGGCATCTTATGTGGTAAGCGAAATGGTCAGCTCAAAAGGTGTTTCCTATGATAGCTATAAGTCCAAAGAATTGATGAATTTATCTGATAAGGAACGCCCTGCCGGCGTACAGCTTTTCGGCTCAGACCCTGATACTATGGCAAAAGCAAGTGTAATAGCTATGGAATATTCACCTGATATAATTGATATAAATATGGGCTGCCCTGCCCCTAAAATAACAAGCAGCGGCTGTGGTTCGGCTCTTATGAAAAATCCTGATTTATGTGGTAAAATAGTTGAGGCTGTTAAAAAAACGGTTAATATTCCTGTTACAGTTAAAATTAGAAAAGGTTGGGACAATAATACTGTTACAGCAGTAGAAGTTGCTAAAATTTGTGAATCAGCAGGTGCAGACGCAATAACTATCCACGGAAGAACAAGACAACAACAATATACCCCTAATACAGTGGATTGGGATATTATTAAGGCGGTCAAAAACAGCGTTAAAATCCCCGTTATAGCAAACGGTGATATAACTACTCCCCAAATAGCATCTGATATAATTGAATATACAAATTGTGATATGATAATGATTGGCAGAGGAGCATTGGGAAATCCTTGGATTTTTTATCAAATAAATTCTTGGTTAGAGTATGGCAGAGATTCATTTGTTCCGACAAAATCCGAAAAAATTAAAGTTATGCTAAACCACGCTAAAAAAATTTGCGATTATAAGGGCGAGAATATTGGTATGAGGGAAGCAAGAAAACATATTGCTTGGTATTTAAAGGGTTTCAGAGGTGCTGCCTCTCTCAGAAATGAAAGCAGCAGACTTGAAACATTTGAACAATTAATTGAACTTTGTAAAAAAATAGATATATCAGAATAATATAAAAAATAATGCAGAATTAGATAATATCTAACTCTGCATTATTTTTTATCATTAATTATAGTTCTTGTCTATTTTTTTGATGAGTATTCCACCTGCAAATAGTATTTCTTTACTATCATCATAATGTCTGCTATATAGTACACCATATCCCCTATCAATATAAATATTATCAGAACTGTTATTTATAACAACAAGTATTTTGTCACCGTTATTATTAATTTTCATATATTCAAGTACTCTTTTATTGTTTATATGATTAGGAAAATGAAAATAAAGACTTCTAAACATATCATTTGTTTTTCTTAAATTTATTAATTTTCTTACTTCGTTAATTCTATCATCATATACGCCTTTATCTATATCATTCCAAGGCATACACCTTCTGCAGTCAGGGTCAAAACTGCCCTCCATCGCTATTTCCGTACCATAATAAATACAAGAACTCCCCGGCATTGTAAATAGTACTGCGAGATGTTGAAAAAATTCATCAAGGTTTCCTTTGCACCGTGTATAAAGTCTTGCCGTATCGTGCGAATCTAACAAGTTAAATATAACATTATTATTCTGTTGCATATACATTGTATAACTTCTATTTATATTATACTCAAAATTATATTTAGTTAAATTTTTATCAACCCAAAAATCACATATACTGCCCATTAGAGGATAATTCATAACACCGTCAAATTCATCACCCCTGAGCCAAGCAATAGCATCGTGCCATAATTCGCCAAGTATATAAAAATCCGGTTTTATAAATTTTAATTTTTTCCTTAACTGCTTGCAAAAATTATGCGATACTTCATTTGCAACATCTAATCTGAACGCATCAATATCAAACTCTTTAATCCAATATTCACATACACCAATAAAATAATCTATTACCTCTTGATTATTGGTATTCATTTTAGGCATAGAAGATGCAAACGCAAATGAATAAAACGACTTATCTCTTGTATCTTTTCTATTTTTATCAAACGGATATTTGTTTATCATAAACCAATCAAAATATTTTGAATTTCTGCCTTTTTGGAGAACATCTTCCCACATAGGAAAATGTTTTCCACAATGATTAAATACACCATCAAGCATAATTTTAATATTTCTTTTATGAGCCTCATTAACAAACTTTTTAAATGTTTCTTTATTTCCAAAATGTTCATCAATCTCCATATAATCATATATGTTATACTTATGATTACTGTCAGACTTAAATATTGGTGTTAAATATATGCCATTAATACCAAGTTTTTGCAAATAATCAAGTCTATTGATAATTCCTTGAATATCTCCGCCATAAAAATCCAAAATTTGTGTTTTTTCATTTTTCCAAGCCTTTGTATATGGCGGATTTATGGAACTATCACCATTATTAAATCTGTCAACAAATATTTGATACCATACAGTATTATTTACCCAATTTGGCGTAACATTTAAATCTGATGGATTCATCCAAGGATATATAAAATATTGAAAAAACTTTCCTTCAACTTTCGCCTGCTCCTGAGAAATAACTCCGTCCTCATAATAAAACCAAGTTTCACCTTTTGATTTTAATTCAAAAAAGTACCTTAAACGCTTATAAGGCGGTATAACAGTAGTTGTCCACCAAACCTGTGTGTTACTAAGATTTTTCTTAAACGGAATATTTTCTTTTTTTCCGTTCCATTTTTCAGCACCGCCCAATATACCCTTATCAAACGGATCACCATAGTGTATATAAACTTCATCAACATCATTACCCGTTTTAATATTAATTATTAACTCATTTTCATTAAACGGATAACAATAGTTATCTGTGCACCTATGATATATAGCATTAAAATCCATAATAAACCACCTACTGTTATATTATATTTATTATAATTCTTCGCCGTTTTCTATTGCAGCTATTTCATTGATTCTCGGAATATGTCTGCCGCCCTCAAACTCTGTATTTAAATAAATATCAACAAGCCTTACAGCTTTTTCTGCGTCAATGACACGACCTCCCATACATAAAATATTTGAATCATTATGTTTCCTTGTCATTTCAGCACAAAATTCATTTGTACATACAGCTGCTCGTATCCCCTTAACTTTATTGGCAGCAATAGATATTCCTATACCTGTTCCACAACAAAGTATTCCTTTTTCTGCCTTACCATCTGCCACAGCCTTAGCAACTCTATACGCATACGGTGCATAATTTACGGATTCTTCACTGTAAGTACCAAAATCTTTGTACTCTATGTTTTTTTCTTCAAGATATTTCTTTATTGCCTCTTTTAATACGAAACCACCGTGGTCACAGCCTAATGCTATCATTTATCAGCACTTCCTTTTGATAATTTATTTTTTAATTCTCTTTCAGCCTGCGGCAACTTTAAATATGACGGCACAAGCATCTCAGAGGAAGTATATTCACCTTTGTTATACATTTCTAACGCACAAACACCAACACCATAACTATGTTGGTATTTTAAATTTTGTGACGAAATATGAATATTAGATAAGTCATTCATAACCTTATAACAAATATCCGCACCATCGCCAACCAAATAAATTTGTTCATTATAATTTGACAGTTCTGCCTTTAAATCTTCTATTAAAATTGCTCTGTCATTGTTAATTCTTGAAATTTTACCGTTTGTACATTTAAATAACGCATTATAAACCTGATTGCATCTTGCGTCCATAACACTACATATAATACCATTAAACATAACAAGATTTTGAGCCATTGAATAAAGCGTTGATACTGCAACACAAGGCGTATCATTAACCATTGCCATACCTTTAACGGCAGATACACCTATCCTTATTCCCGTAAATGAACCCGGTCCCACATTTACGGCAAATAAATCTATATCTTTAATAGTCATCATTTGTACTTTTAAAAGATTTTCGAGCATAACCATAATAGTCTGACTATGGGTTAATTTTGTATTTATATAAAATTCGCCTAAAAGGAAGTCATCTTTAAGTATAGAAACTGATGCGGATACAGCAGAAGTATCTAATGCTAAAATATTCATATATCCTGTACACCCTCTATCTTAATAATTCTTTCCGTTTCCGTATCTCCAAGAGAAAATTTTATCCTTATAGCATTATCAGGAATGACATTCCCGATATTTTCACTCCATTCGGTTACTATAACGCCATTATCCATATAATCGAAAAATCCCGTAGAATATAAATCTTCCCAACTTGTTACCCTATACATATCAAAATGATAAAGAATTTTATCATTACTACGATATTCGTGTACTATCGCAAAAGTAGGGCTTGATACATCAGCAGATATTCCCATACCTGCACAAAGTCCACGAACAAAAGTAGTTTTTCCCATACCAAGTCCGCCATATAATGCAATAATCTCTTTTCCTTTCAGAAGTCTGCCAACGGTTTTCCCTATTTCCTCAGTGCTTTCAGCACAACAACTTTTAAATATATTATTCATACAGACTTCCTCAAAATAGTCCAACTATATTTCCGCTATCGTCAACATCTATGCTATAAGCTGATGGCTGTTTCGATAGTCCCGGCATCGTCATAATGTCACCCGTAAATACTACAACAAATCCTGCACCATTAGATATTTTTACATCTCTTACTGTAATAGTGAAGTCTTGCGGTTTTCCAAGCAATGCCGGATTATCCGATAAAGAATATTGTGTTTTAGCTATACATACAGGCAAATCATTTCCGCCCAATGTTTCTATTTCCTTTAATGCTTTATCCGCTTGCGTTGTATATACCACATCTTTTGCCCCATAAATTTGGACAGCGATAGTTTTAATTTTTTCTTTGATTGATATATTAAGTGGGTAAAGTTGATTAAAGCTATTTTCTTTTTCAGCAAGTAAACAAACTTTTTCGGCAAGGGTTATGCCGCCATTTCCACCTTTTGCAAAAACTTCTGTCAGGGCATATTCTGCACCTTTTTCTTTGCAGTAATTTTCAACAAATTCAAGTTCTGCATTTGTATCCGTACCAAATCTATTTATTGCAACAACAACCGGCACACCATATTTTTTCATATTTTCTATATGCGTACCAAGATTTACAATACCATTTTTTAAAGCGTCAATATTTTCGCTTGATAAATCCGCCTTAGCAACTCCGCCATTATACTTTAATGCTCGTACAGTTGCAACAAGTACTACAACACTTGGCTTTAAGTTAGCATATCTGCATTTAATATCAAAAAACTTTTCTGCACCTAAATCAGAACCAAAACCTGCCTCTGTAATACAATAATCTGCTAATTTTAAAGCTAATTTTGTTGCTCTTACAGAATTGCAGCCGTGTGCGATATTTGCGAACGGGCCACCGTGCATAACAGCAGGCGTTCCTTCAAGAGTTTGAACGAGATTTGGCTTTATTGCATCTTTTAATAAAGCTGTCATAGCACCATTTACCTTGATATCTTTTGCATAAATAGGCTTATTATCATAAGTATAGGCAACTAAAATCTTGCCTAATCTTTCTTTTAAATCCTTAAGATTTTCCGCAAGACAAAGTATAGCCATAACTTCGCTTGCAACAGTTATAATAAATCCGTCCTCTCTTGGAACTCCGTTTATTTTGCCTCCAAGACCTACTACAATGTTTCTTAATGCTCTGTCATTCATATCAAGACATCTTTTAACCAATATTCTGCGAGGGTCTATATTTAATTCATTACCCTGTTGTATATGGTTGTCTAATACGGCACACATAAGATTATTAGCTGATGTAATGGCGTGCATATCTCCTGTAAAATGCAAATTAATCTCTTCCATAGGCAAAACCTGTGAGTATCCCCCACCTGCAGCTCCGCCCTTTATACCAAATACAGGTCCTAATGATGGCTCTCTTAATGCAATAATAGCATTCTTATTGATTTTAGCCATAGCTTGTCCCAATCCGACTGTAACAGTAGTTTTACCCTCTCCTGCCGGTGTTGGATTAATGGCTGTAACAAGAACAAGTTTACCATCTGGTCTATCTGCCAACTTCGTATAGAGTTGTTCACTCAATTTAGCCTTATAGCGTCCGTACTGTTCTATATCTTCTTGACTTATACCTAAATTCTCAGCAACCTTTGTTATTGGAGTAAGTGTTGTGTTTTGTGCTATCTCTATATCTCTTAACATCAATATCCTCCTATAATTTTTAATTTTTTTCAATAATGCCAATATTATTATACCACATTTTACTATATCTAACAAATGTCAATATAACAGACTATTTTACAAAAATATAAAACATTATATATAAAATTACAAAAATTACTCTATAACAACAGCGTTTTTACCCATTTGAATATAACGCTGTTCGACTATATCTTTTCTGTATGCAACTATTCCGCTTAAGGGGTCATTGAAATAGTAGTAAATATCGTCATAACCTACAAGTAAAGCACAATGTTCATTACCTAAAAATACAAACGGAATATTACTGTCTTTTATTATCCAAGTTCTTGAAAAAACAGGCTCTTTTAGGGAAATTGTTATCCATACGATAACAGGTATATTTTTATCTATGTATTCGGTCAGTTTATTGAAATCTGTATTTTTAAGATTTTTAACCGTATATGTATTATCAACAAATTTATTACAAGCATTAAAAATACAAGTTGAGTAACAACCTAAACCGCTTTTTTCTCTTGGATTACCTATAAAATAATTTTCGGGACTTTGTCCATAGTAAACACCGTTTATTTTCTCTAAATCTTCTTTATCAAGATAGTTATCAATAAATTCATCAACCGTTATATTTATCCCCATATAATTAAGAGCCATTACAGTACTTACACTCTCGCAGCCTGTTGGATAAGCATTTTGGTTTATATAAGGAACACTAATAATATTATTCATATCAAAATCGCTGTCACAAATATTTCCGTTTTCATCAATAATAACATTAATTTCCGGATAGTCTGTTATACTCTTTTTAAAAGGATTAATAGCAATCACAATAAATAATATTATAAAAATAAATGATAAAATAAATAATAATTTCTTTTTCATATACCTACTGAAAAGCCACATCTGTTTTATATTTTAACAGATGTGGCAAAAACTAATTTTTTACTATTCTTCAACGCTGTCACTAAGATTTTTATTTACAGCATCTTTAAAACATTTTCCGAATTTAAATGTTGGAATTTTTGCGGCAGATATAACAATGCGTTCACGAGTTCTTGGGTCACAGCCTTTTCTTTCTTTACGATAATGACTCGCAAAAGTTCCAAAACCTACTAAATGAACTTTTTCTTCATTTGAAACAGTTTCAACTATTGTTTCAATAAGAGATGTTATAACTGTTTCAACATCTTTTTTGGACTTACCTGTTTTTGTTGCCACTGCTGTAATTAATTCTGTCTTATTCATCTTAATAAATCCTCCAAAACTATTTTTTTCGTATTTCTTCCCATAAAGAGTTTAGCTCGTTTACGGAAATATTCTTTATATCAATATTTCTCTCTTTGACGATACTCTCTAACTTTGAAAAATATAATATAAATTTTTCACAAGAATTATACAAGGCCTTTTCGGCATCTACATCAATTAATCGAGAAACATTAACAACAGAAAATAATAAATCGCCTATTGTCTGCTCGTATTTATCTTTGTCGTTATTTTGAATAATATTCTTTGTAACAGTTACTTGATTTTCAAGATTAGAAATAATCATTTCAACATTATCTTTTTTATATCCTGATTTGGCAGCTTTCTTTTGAATTTTATCACTTCTTATAAGTGACGGCAAAGCCTTAGAAACACTTTGTAAAGTTTCTGTTAAGGTAGTCTGGGATTTTGTTTGCATTTTAATATTTTCCCAATTTGTCAAAACAACTTCTGTTGTATTAGCTTGTACATCTGCGAAAATATGTGGGTGTCGAATAATCATTTTTTTGCAAACTCCGTCTGCTACATCATCAAGATTAAAATGTTTCTGTTCATTTTCAATTTGAGTATGAAATACTACCTGTAAAAGCACATCTCCAAGTTCTTCTTTGAGTAATTCCGTATCATTTGTATCAATCGCCTCAATAGCTTCATATACCTCTTCAATAAAATCTCTTCTTATCGAATGATGATTTTGTTCTTTGTCCCAAGGACAGCCATCTGGTGAACGAAGTATTTTCACAATTTCCACAAGGTCATCTATATTATATTTTTCTTTAAATTGAAAATCCAAGATAATGTACTCCTTTTTTCAAAAAACTCTAAAAATTCATATATTCAATATACGACTTATAATATTTTACCTTATTAGCTTTCTTTTTTCAAGTACTTTAACAATTTTATTTCCCATTGGCATACGAGCCAAGTCTTCTTTTGTAATTGTTTTCATCACAATTAATGTTACCGCATAGGATATTACCGCAAATATTATAACCAACAGTATTGTAAATTTATTGTCCATTACCAAAAGTAAAAGCCTATAAAATCCATAAGATAATAATATACAAATTACTGCCGAACACATAGGTTTAATTAAAATATTATAGAAATCCGGTATTATTTTTGTTTCTTTACACAATATACATAATCCGACTATTGTAACAAAAATATAGCACACTAATGTTCCCACGCTTGCTCCCTGTATATTAATTTTAGGTATACCTACAAGAGTATAGTTCAAAATAATTTTTATTATAACACCTATTGACAACAATTTTAATGGTACATCAACCCTACCAACAGCCTGCAACATACTGCATATAGGTGTACTTGTTGAAGTGAATATTACGGCAATACCCATAACACATAAAACTCTTGCTGCTATTTCGACTTCGCTTACTACTGACGAATTTCCATATAGTAAATTCATTATAGGTTGTGAAAATACGGCAAGTCCCAAGCCGGCAGGTATCGTTACAAGAAATGTTACCCTTAAAACGGATTCCATTCTGGCTTTAAGTATCTTTTTATCACCGTTTGTCCACGCAGCCGTAACAGACGGTAATGCACTTGTACCAAAAACTTGTGTCACTGCCGGAACTATCATCATAAGTGTTAATGCCATACCATAACAACCAAATAAAAATATATGAACTTGACCATTATCGATTACCGATTGAGGAATCAGAGAATTATAGACACTCAATAATTCATCGGGAGATGTCTGCATAACAGAATACAATCTCATATTGATAAGTGTTACATCAATAGTTGATGCTAAACTCATTATTATTGAACCTGCACCGATTGGTAATGCTGTTTTTATAAGAGTTTTAACCATTTGTTTTGTAGGAACAGGGGCAGGAGCAGCGGCATATTGTTCCTTTGTTATACCTGAGCCTTTTACTTTATATCTTATTAGTAAAAATATAAATCCAAAAAATGCCCCCAATGATATACCCAAAATTGATATACCTACTGCTAATGGTATTATTGCATCTCTTGCCTGCTCGGCATTTTCGTATGCCTTTCCTAAAACCGTACCATTTTTGTCAAATTCTTTTAAAGCAAAGAATATCGTTAAATATGATGCCGATACACCTATTATCAATTTACTGCTTGCCTCAATAACTTCTGATATTGCAGTAGGAACCATATTTCTTGTACCCTCAAAATATCCCCTGTATATCGACATAAGGCAGCCGAAAAATATTGTAGGCGACAGAAATAATATGGCATATATTGCTTCCGGAGCTTTTATTATATTTATATAAATAAAGCTTCCAAATACCATTATGGTAAAACATATAATACCTGTTATAATAAATATTGGCACAGATATTTTATGAATAAGTTTTACATCATTGTATCGCTTTCTCGTTATATTTTCAGAAACCAATCTTGATATAGCTATCGGAAATCCTGCTGTTGCAAGGGTAAACAATGGATTATATAATTCGTATGCAGTATTAAAAATTCCTGTTCCCACTCCGCCAAACATTCTTGACAATACAATTTTGAATACCATACCTATTAATTTTACTATGACCATACTTGCACCAAGTACCATAGCACCTCTTAAAAAAGAATGTTTATTTTCGTTATTAGAAGTATTATCCAATACATCACTACCTCTCAAAATATATTTACGAGTAAAATAATAAGAGGTAAAGAATATATTTTAATCTTTACTCTCTACCTCTATTATCTTTTAATTTAAAACAAAATCACTATTACTCTTGTATATCATCTGATTTAGTTGGTCCAACAATTTTTGTACCACATTTGTTACAGAAGATAGCATCTTTGGGATTAAAAGAATCACACGCCGGACATTTTCTTTTTGAGCAATTTACCTGTACATTTTCGTCAATATTTTTTAATTGGGTGTTTATTTCGGTAATACTTTCGATACAGGCATCAATTTCTTCACGACAACCTTCTACTTCTTCCTTACTGCCCAAATATACAAGTCTGCCAAGTTCTTCATACTTTTTCTTCAATTCGCCTCTAAGTTCTGCTGCATTAAACTTCAATTTAGTATTATCAACAAAAACATTAGCTTTTTTTCCAACTTCGTTTACAGCACTTTTAGCGTTGAATAAAATATCATCAAGGATACTCATTTAAATCAAACCTTTCCTAATTTTAATATGCAAAAAACTTATAATTTTTTGTATATTGATTATATCACTTTGTTTGAATATCTGCAACAATATAAAGCTATGAAATTTTGAATTTTTTGTAAAAATAATATTTCTTCCTATATATAATTATTTACATATAATAACTGCTATTGCCGATAAATTCTCTTACCAAGGAATTTAGCGGAACAATTTCTGAATTTATATCATTAAACTCTGATACGCAATCTAAAATGTGTTCTGCAAACGAATAATCTTTTCTGCTCTTATCAACTTTACTAAGCAAATCAATGACATATTTTTTGAATACACATACTTCATATATATGAAAAGAATTAATATAATAATCACCATTTTGTTTATAAGGAAAAATATTCCTATTTTCCCCCTTAACAACATCTTCCCACATATCAAGGGTTCTTTCAGCACTTGAATTTCTAAAAAATTTATCCCTAATCAATCGCCTTAAAAATCTAATATCAGAATCTTTTAAAATTTTGTTACAGCCACAAGAAATACTATTTTCGACAGAAACATATAATTTTGTCAAACCATTATTTAAATTTTCGCCTTCTGTAAAGATAGGATTAAAAGCGTGTATTCCCTCTATAATTGCAACACTGCCTTTTGCCAATATAACTTTATTTGTAAAATCAAATGGCTCACTTTTAGAAAAATTGTATTTTGGAATTTCAGCACTTCCGTTCAATAATAATTCATATAAGGTATTTTTAAATTTCGGTATATCTATTGCATAAACGGATTCAAAATCTTTCTTACCGTTTTCACCTATGGGCATTCTTTTAAATCCCATATAAAAATCGTCCATAGATAATGCAATAGCTTGTTCTCCAAGTTTCTTTATTGTTTCACATAATATTTTTGATGTAGTCGTTTTACCGCTTCCGGAAGGTCCTGCCAACAATACTACATTATAATCATTTTTTTGTTCCAATATACTTATAGCTGTACTTTTTACTTTATCTTTATATAAAATTTCTGCTTCCTCAATCATCTCTTTTGAAAAACCATTTGCAATTATATTAATTTGAGATACATTATATAATTTACCTGTTTCATTTAAAATATTTGTCATAAAATACCCCCACTTTTTCTTTTCGTTCGATTATTTCGTTAAAACGACTTATATATTCATACGGGTATTTAAAGTTAAATATTCTTTCTATGTACTCACTTTTATAATCCCTTAATTTTGATACCGCACCCGCTCCACAAGCTAAAATTGTATGTGTTTCGTCCATTGTAAAAACATTATATAATCCTTCAAATCCTTCTTTTGCCCAACCAACATTTTCAAGATTATCCGCCATTTTGCTTTGTCTATAAAGATAATATGGTTTATAGTGATTTGAGAACAAAATATCTTGACTATAATCAAGCATATTTGAGGCTATATTTTCATATTCTATCTTTTCTCCGTTCATAGTTAATGTGGAAGATTTTTTCATAGCGAGTGTATGAACGGTTACGCTTTCAGGTGACATATCACAAATTTTATCGATAGTAGATTTAAAACTATCGAGTGTATCCAACGGTAACCCTGCTATTAAATCCATATTAATATTACTAAATCCTAATTTTCTTGCCATTTCAAAGGCATATATTGTTTCTTGTGCGGAATGTTTTCTGCCAATAGCTTTCAGTACATCATCATTTAATGTTTGTGGATTAATACTAATTCTCGTTACACCATTCGCAAGAATAACTTCCAATTTATCTTTTGTAATTGTATCAGGACGACCTGCTTCAACCGTAAATTCTTTACATTCGGTCATATTAAAAACTTTATTTATTTTTTCCAATAAAATTTTAAGCTGTTGGTCTGTAAGGGTTGTAGGAGTTCCTCCGCCTATATAGACTGTTTCAACTTTCAATCCTATACTTTTAATAATATTTGCAGTTTGTTCAATTTCTTGGCATAATAGTTCAAGATAAGGCTCTACTAATTTTGTTGCCCTTTCGACCGACTGAGATACAAACGAACAGTATGAACATCTTGTTGGACAAAACGGAATTGATATATATATACTACACGACATTTTTGATGACATAGAAACTATATTATGTTCTTTTTCTGCTGTTGACATACTTAACTGCGTTTTTTTATCGGATACCAACAATTTGTTTTTAAAATAATCATATGCACCAACTTTACCCATAGAAAATATTAACTTTCTCATCAATTTAATTGGTCTTACACCTGTTAATACACCCCACATTGGTGTATAATTTGTGTATTTTTCCAATATATCATAAAGCAGAGTTGCCATAGATAATTCACAATCACTGTTTTTAGATACAACAGTTATTTTTTCGTCACTATAATTTTCGGTAACAATAGATACTTTTATTTTAATTTCATCACTATCAGAGTTACCCATATATGTATAAATATATGGTACTTTTAAGTTGCTCAAATCAATAAAACTTTCTTTTTCTATTTTAATAATTTCGTTTTTTAAAAATACTCTTGTCAAATTTTCCATTTCATAATGAAATTTATGGTTATCAATATAAATCGTCATATTCTATTTTTCCTTGAACTCTCTTTAAATAATAATTATTTGCTCGTTCATAATCAAGTGTTGTATTTGCACCGTGTCCGCAATATAAATCGTAATCTCCATCTAATTCGGCAAGTCTTTTCAAGGATAAATCCATATCCTTTGAATTACCTGTTGGAAAATCAACCCTCCCCATAGAATCTTTCATCAATGTATCACCGGTAAATATCTTATTATCATTAGATATAAGACAAATGCTGCCTCTTGTATGACCGGGTGTTTCAATAACCTTTAAAGTAGTTTCACCCAATTCTATAACACTACCCTCTTGAACCTCGATATTTGCGTTAAAAGAATCACAAGGCAGACCAAACATAGCTGATAAGTTAAGCATCGCATCAGATGTAAATTTACTGTCTTTCTTGCTTATAATAATCTTGCTTTGAGTAGTTTGTGCTATCGGATAAGCATATCCTATATGGTCAAAATGTCCGTGCGTCAGTATGACATACTTTATTTTATTAATATCATAATTCTTAATAAAATTAACAAGCTGCTTGGAATATGCACCGGCATCTATAATAGCTATTTCACCACTTGATTTATCTTCTATGACAAAACAATTTGTACCCAAATCTCCTACCGTAAATTTATTAACATTAAGCATTGTGTCACCATCTTTTCTTCAAGCTAATAAATGTCAATTTTCCAATATAATATTTACAGGTCCATCATTTACAGATGTTACCTTCATATATGCACCAAAAATTCCTTTTTCAACTTTTCCAACGCCATCACACTTTAAAATGTAATCACAAAAATGATTGTATAAATCATTTGCTAAATCAGGCGGACAAGCATTTGTAAAAGACGGTCGTCTTTTTTTACAGTCGGCATATAATGTAAAATTAGATATTATAAGCAATTCACCTTTCACATCAGATAAAGATAAATTAATTTTATCGTTTTCATCTTCAAATAATCTTAACTTTGGAATCTTATCAGCCATATTTTCAATAGTCTGAATTGTATCATTTTTACCTATACCTACAAACAATACATATCCTTTGTCTATACTGCCTATAATTTTTTCATCGACTGAAACATCAGCCGATAACACTCTTTGAAGTACTATTTTCAAAATATTTCTCTCCTAATTACAGTCTGTCTATTGATACAATACCATTGATATTTGATAATTTTGTCATAACCGTTTGTAAATGGGTTAAGCCTTTAATAGTAATTGTTGCGTGAATTGTTGCTTGACCATTTTTGGTTTCCCTTGAATTTAAAGAATGAATGAATATATGCATATTAGACAGCAATATAGTAATATCTGCAAGTAATCCTGTTCTATCATTTGCTATAATTTCAAGTGTGGACTTAAAGCTGTCCTGAACTTCTCCTGCCCAACTAACTTTTATCCATCTTTCCGGGTCTGCACAAGTTTCAATGTTTACGGGAACATTTTTACAATTACGCTTATGAATTGATACACCAAAACCTCTTGTAATAAACCCAATTATATCATCATTAGGGAGTGGATTACAGCATTTTGAATATTTTATTAAACAATTATCAATACCCTCGATATATACACCACCATTAACTTTCTTTTTAGGCTCAGGTGCATTATGGGGCAAAACTTGAACGCTATCTTTATCTTTCGGGGAGATTTTTTTATTGTATTCTTCTTTAATCTTAGGTAATATTCTCCAAAGCTGTATTCCGCCATAACCTATTGCCGCATAAAAATCTTCTAAATTATTACAACGCTGTTTTTTTACAGTTTCAGCAAGAATCTCAGGCAAATCTTTTTCAGGTATATATATACCATTTTTCTTAAATTCCTTAATAAGCTCTTCTTTGCCCTCAACAATATTCTCATCTCGTTTTTCACGCTTGAACCATTGTCTGATTTTATTTCTTGCTTCACTTGTTTTAACTATATTTAACCAATTTCGTGTAGGACCGTGATGTTCGTCCTTAGTGGTTATAATTTCAACAATTTCGCCTGTTTTTACTTTATAATCTATTGATACAATTTTCTGGTCAACCTTTGCACCAATCATTCTATTTCCAACTTCTGAATGTATTGCATAGGCTAAATCAATTACGGTTGCACCTGTTGGCAAACTTATAACATCACCCTTTGGTGTAAATACAAATACTTCTTCCGGAACTAAGTCCGACTTAATATTTCTGACAATATCAGTTGCATCTTCTATTTCTTTTTGATTTTCGAGCATCTGTCTAATCCAGACAAGGCGTTCTTCCATAGTATCCTTCTTAGATATGCCAAGTTTATATTTCCAATGGGCAGCTATACCATATTCAGCAGTATGATGCATATCCCAAGTACGAATTTGAACCTCAAAAGGTATTCCCTCTTTGCCTATAACCGTTGTATGCAATGATTGATACATATTAGGCTTAGGCGTAGAAATATAATCTTTAAATCTATTCGGCAGAGGCTTGAACAGGTCGTGAACTATACCAAGAACATTATAACAATCATTAATTGTATCGACAATAACCCTTACGGCATATATATCATAAATTTGTTCCATAGTTTTTCCCTGCATAAAAGTTTTTCGATATATTCCGTTTATACTTTTTACTCTGCCCTCAACATAAACATTGGGAATAAACTCATTTATTCTGGCGATTAGCTTTTGCTTTATAGATTGAATAAATTCATACCTCTCATCACTCTTTAATGCAAGAGCATCTTCAATCTCCTTATATCCGATAGGGTCAAGACATCGCAAGGATAAATCCTGCAATTCATCTTTCACAGCACTGATACCAAGTCTATGGGCAATAGGTGCATATACCTCCATTGTTTCGAGAGATATATCTCTCTGTTTTTGCGGTTCCATACAACTTATTGTTCTCATATTGTGAAGTCTATCAGCAAGTTTTATAATTATAACCCTTATATCGTTGCTCATAGCAATAAGCATTTTTCTTATATTTTCAGCTTGTTGCTCCTCTCTTGAAGAATAAGGTATTTTTCCTAATTTAGTAACACCATCTATTAAATTTGCGATTTGTTTACCAAAACCTCTTATAATTTCGTCAAGCGTAACCGGAGTATCTTCAACAACATCGTGTAATAATGCGGCAGCGATACATTGTTCGTCCATTTCCCATTCCGACAATATACAAGCAACAGAAGTTGGGTGCAATATGTAAGGTATTCCTGACTTTCGACGCTGATTTTTATGTGATTCCTCAGCAAGTTTATATGCCTTATCTATTAACTGCATATTAAAATTATTGCTGCTTTTATTCAATAATTCAACCAACTGCTCATAATCCTGATAATGCGGTACAGATATACTCATTTAAATACAACCCCTCTCAATAATATCCCTTAATATAGTAGATGTTTCTAAGATAACTTTCTGTGCAACTTGTAAAAGCTTTATTTTTTTAATCCCCCCAATATCAATAATTTCAATTAAAGATAATTCCTGCATTATATCAAGTATTATTAATAATTTGCTGTATGATACAGCATTAAGTGCAATTTGCATACGACTTATAGTATTGTTCCAACCCTTATTATCTCTTAAAAATCTATATACATTTGCAAACTCCTCACGAGTAGGATATAAATATTTTATTTCATCAACGGTAAGATTATCGCCGCGTTTATATGCCTCATATTTTCTTAATTCGGTTATTATATACTCATTGTCACAAGCTGATAATTTTATATCTTTAATTACTATACTCATTTGTGAAACGCCATTATAATCCGACTTATCTAATATAACTGCCAAATCAACTATATCACCTATCATATATGGAAAACTATCAACACCAGTATTCCATTTAAGAGTTGTATAACTTTTATTTTCTTTGCTGACAATAATTCTCAAATGCTTACCGCCTCCAATGGCTGTAATATTATCAATTTTCATTGAGTATATACCAAATATTGGTGGATTATTACCACAGCCATAAGGCTCCATATATTTTAAATTTTCTATCATATTAACATTAAGTGCAGATGCATTTACTTTAAATGACAGCAACAAAGAATTTATGGGCATTTCCTGTTTTTTTGAGTAATCAATAATAGCCTGCGAAAAAGTTTTTATATTTTCTGTTGAAATACTAAATCCGACTGCCATAGGATGCCCGCCATATTTAACCAGATATTGAGAATTTGCAAATATTGCATCGCACAAAGAAAATCCTTCTATACTTCTTCCCGAGCCTCTTGCAATATTACCCTCTACACTCATTATAATTGATGGTTTACCATATTTTTCTGTAATTCTCGATGATACTATTCCAATAACCCCGTGATGCCAGCCCTCTCCTGCCACAATAATTATAGGCTGCTGCAAAATATGTGGTCTGCGATTAAACATTAATTCTATATCATTAAATATTTTTTGTTCGAGAGATTGTCTTTGTTTATTATTATCATTCATTCTTAAAGCGATTTTTTGTGCATCTTCCGGCGTTTCCGCAAGTAATAATTCTAATGCCGTATAAACACTTTCAATTCTTCCACAGGCATTAATCCTCGGTGATATTCCAAAAGCCACACTATTAGAATTTATTTTACTTGGTTCAATATTGGCAACCTTCATTAATTCGATTAAGCCGTATCTGTCCGTATTTTTAATAGCATTCAATCCATATTTTACAAGCGTCCTATTTTCACCTGAAAGTTCAACAATATCAGATATTGTTCCTATTGCTACAAGGTCAGAGTAGTTTTCTATTACGCTTTCCTCATCGTCCTCCAATGCACAAACTAACTTGAATACTACCCCAACACCACATAAATTTTTATACGGATACGAACAGTCCCATCTATGTGGATTAAGTATAGCAACAGCATTGGGATAATTTTCCTGTGGTGTATGGTGGTCTGTAACTATAACTTTCATTTCCAAACTATTTGCTAAATCTATTTCGTCAAAAGCGGATATACCATTATCAACAGTTATTATCAAATCAACACCCATTATATGCAATTTTTCTATGGCATATTTATTCATACCATAGCCTTCGCTATCTCTTGAAGGTATATAGTACATAACATTAGCACCACAGGACTGCAAATATGAATATAATAATGCCGTTGATGTTACACCATCTGCATCATAATCTCCATAAATACATATTTTCTTATTATTTTCGACAGCATTTTTAATATATTCGACAGCTATTTCCATATCTTTCATAAGAAACGGATTATGTAATTTATTTCTATATGATAAAAATTTATATATGTCTTCTTTGTTTTTAAATCCTTTAAGGTCAAGTAACATTGCAAGCATATTCGCATTTGGAATATCCTCTTTTAGTATATTAAGAATGTACTGAGCATTCTCCTTATTTGGTTTTGAAACTACCCACTTTTTCATAACTAAAATTTCACCTAACAAATTTATATATTATTGTGATTATTCCTTTCTCGAATTATGCTTATTCTAAGATTAGCTATAACCTTTATTATATCACTACAAATATAAGATTTCAATGCCTTATATTCTATGAAACGCAGCAACAGCATTTAAAAATTTTGAAGTTTTTGGGACGAATAGCAAAAGCTGAATTTAAAAAATTCATTCATTTTAAACACTATATTCTTAATCCCTGCAAAAACAAAAAGTCAAGCATAAAAATGCTTGACTTTTTAATATATTTAAGCTAAATTTGAGTAACCCATAAGAGCTGTATCAACTTCTTTTGCGACCTCTCTGCCTTCACGAATGGCCCATACAACCAATGATTGTCCCCTATGCATATCACCTGCAACAAATACCTTATCAACATTGGTTTGATATTTGCCGCTTTCGGTTTTAACATTAGTTCTTTGATTCACTTCAACACCGAATGCATCTGTAACATATTGCTGTGAACCTAAGAAACCAGCGGCTATTAATACTAAATCAACATCAACGATATATTCACTGCCCTCTACCTCGGACATTTGCATTCTTCCTGTTTCATCATTTTTTGTGAATGACAATTTAACAAGTATAGCTTTACAAACATTACCATTCTCATCAGAAATAAATTCCTTAACAGTGGTTTGATATACTCTTGGGTCGTGGCCAAATACAGCAATCGCTTCTTCCTGACCATAATCCGTTTTACAAACTCTCGGCCACTCCGGCCAAGGATTATTTTCAGCTCTTGTATCAGGTAATTTAGGCATCATTTCAAGTTGCAAAACTGATTTTGCACCGTGTCTTACAGATGTACCAACACAGTCATTACCTGTATCCCCGCCTCCAATAATAATTACATTCTTATCTTTTGCAGATGTATAATTATTATCTTGAAGATTGGAATTAAGAAGACTTTTTGTTGTTTCGGTTAAGAAATCAACAGCAAACATTATGCCCTTTAATTCTCTGCCGGGAACATTTATATCTCTTGGATTTGACGCACCACAAGCAAGTATTACACTATCATATTCATCAATTATCTTCTGGGCAGGAACATCAACGCCAACATTAACTCCTGTTATAAATTCCACACCCTCTTGTTTCATAATATTAATTTTACGGTCAATAATATGTTTTTCAAGTTTCATATTAGGGATACCGTACATTAAAAGACCACCTATACGGTCATTACGCTCATAAACTGTCACATTATGACCTCTTTTATTAAGTTGGTCAGCAGCAGCAAGACCGGAAGGACCGGAACCAATTACAGCAACTTTTTTGCCTGTTCTTACCTTTGGAGGGTTCGGTCCGGCATAACCATTTGCATAGGCATACTCTATTATTGAATACTCATTCTCTTTATTGGTAACAGGCGACCCGTTAAGTCCACAAGTACAGGCAGCTTCACAAGGTGCAGGACAAACCCTTGATGTAAATTCAGGAAAACTACTGGTTTTCTTTAATCGTAAAAATGCCTCTTTCCAGTTACCGTTGAATACAAAATCATTCCACTCAGGAATAAGATTGTTAAGTGGACAACCTGACGCCATACCATTTAATAAAAGTCCTGACTGACAAAATGGAACTCCACAATCCATACACCTTGCTGCTTGTTCTCTTTGCTTATCTCTTGTTAAAGGAGTATGAAATTCATTGAAGTTTTTTATTCTATTTTCCGGAGAGGCCGCACTGCTTACCTCTCTGTTATATTCTAAAAAGCCTTTTAATTTACCCATATCAATCATCACTCCTTATTTATTAGAATTAGCATAAAATGCTTCAATCTGAGCTTGTTCACTGCTTAAACCTTTTTCTTCCATCTGAATAATATTATTTAACATTCTCTTATAGTCGTGCGGCATTATCTTTTTAAATTTAGGCAAATATGTACTGAAATTATTAAGAATTTCTTTGCCTTTTGCAGAGCCGGTTGCATCAACGTGCTGCTGAATAATATTCTTTAAATCTAATACATCATATTTATCTGTAACTGCTTCTAATGCAACAAGTGTTTTATTGAGTTTCTTGTAAAGGTCACTGTCCATATCAAGAACATAAGCAATACCGCCACTCATACCGGCAGCAAAGTTTTTGCCTGTTTTTCCGAGAATTACGACCTTACCGCCTGTCATATATTCACAACCGTGGTCTCCAACACCTTCAACAACTGCAACTGCACCCGAATTTCTTACACAGAAACGCTCTCCTGCTACACCATTAATAAATGCTTTACCGCTTGTTGCGCCATACAAGGCAACATTACCAATAATAATATTTTCTTCCGGCTTAAATGTAACGCTTTTTGGCGGATATACTATAAGTTTACCACCTGATAATCCTTTACCAAAATAGTCATTTGAATCGCCTTCAAGTTCAAGCGTCAATCCCTTTGGAATAAATGCTCCAAAACTTTGACCACCTGCACCGTGACATTTAACATTATATGTATCATCTTTTATATTCTCGCCGTATTTCTTGGTAATTTCAGAGCCAAATATTGTACCAACCGAACGATTTATATTTGTAACATCTATTTCAATCGTTTTACTTTGTTTTTTATCAAGAGCCGTCTTTAATTTCTTTAAAATTATACTTTCATCTATTGTATCTTGAAGTTTAAAATCATATATACTTTTCTTATTATATCTTACTTCATTTTGCTCACTGTTAAAATAAGGATTATTTAAAATTCTTGATAAATCAATATTTTTACTATCAGCACAAGGTTTTTGTTTTAATAAATCGGTTCTTCCGACAAGCTCGTCAACCTTACGAATACCGAGTTTAGCCATATATTCCCTGAGTTCTTGAGCTACAAATCTCATAAAGTTTATAACATATTCAGGTTTACCGGCAAATTTCTTCCTTAATTCCGGATTTTGTGTAGCTATACCAACAGGACAAGTATCAAGATTACAAACCCTCATCATTACACAACCCATAGTTACAAGCGGAGCTGTTGCAAAACCAAATTCCTCAGCCCCAAGTGCAGCAGCAATGGCAACATCTCTGCCACACATTAATTTACCGTCTGTTTCAAGAATAACCTTATTACGGAGTTCATTCATAATAAGCGTTTGATGGGTTTCGGCAAGACCTAATTCCCAAGGCAATCCTGCATTATGAATTGAATTACGAGGTGCTGCACCTGTACCACCATCATAACCCGACACAAGAATAACTTGTGCTCCTGCCTTTGCAACACCGGCAGCAACCGTACCGACGCCTGCCTCGGATACTAATTTTACGGAAATTCTTGCGTTTTTATTTGCATTTTTACAGTCGTAAATAAGCTGTGCTAAATCTTCTATTGAGTAAATATCGTGATGTGGTGGTGGTGAAATAAGTCCTACACCCGGCGTTGAATGTCTTGTTTTAGCAATCCAAGGATAAACTTTGCCGGCAGGAAGCTGACCACCTTCACCCGGTTTTGCACCCTGTGCCATTTTAATTTGAATTTCCTTAGCACTATTCAAATACTTAGATGTAACACCAAATCGTCCTGATGCAACTTGCTTAATTGCAGAACATCTGTTAAAACCGTCTGCACTTACGCTTAATCTTTCATCGCTTTCTCCGCCCTCGCCACTATTTGATTTACCATTTAATCTGTTCATAGCAATCGCAAGTGTTTCGTGGGCCTCCTGTGATATTGAACCATAAGACATAGCTCCTGTTTTAAATCTTTTAACGATAGAATCAACACTTTCAACTTCGTCTATTGATATACCTTCCTCAGGATAATTAAAATCTATAAGACTTCTTATATTTCCACCCATATCTTTATTATAAAGGTGTTTTGAATATTCTTTAAAAATTTCATAATTGCCGGTTCTTGTAGCAGTTTGCAGCAAATGAATTGTCTGCGGCGTATAAAGATGTTCTTCTTTACCGCTTCTGAACTTATGATTTCCTGTACTATCAAGCGATAAATCATTATCAAGACCAAGCGGGTCAAATGCGTTACCGTGCAAAGCCTCGGTATTAGCCTGAATTTCAGCCATACCTACTCCGCCGATACGGCTGACCGTATTTGTAAAGTATTTATTAACTACATCTGAATTTATACCGATAGCTTCAAAAATTTGCGAACCTTGATATGATTGAATAGTTGATATGCCCATTTTAGATGCGATTTTTACAATACCGTGCAAAATACCATTATTATAATCATCAACAGCAGAATAATAATCTTTATCAAGCATATTTTTCTCAATAAGTTCTTTAATAGATTCTTGTGCAAGATATGGATTTATTGCACAAGCACCATAACCAAGTAATGTAGCAAAATGATGTACTTCTCTTGGTTCGCCGCTTTCCAAAATCATAGCCACGGAGGTTCTTTTTTTAGTTTTTACAAGATGCTGCTGCATAGCAGAAACAGCAAGTAATGACGGAATTGCTACGTGATATTCGTCTACATCTCTGTCTGTAAGTATCAGGATACTTGCACCATCAGCAAAAGCTCTGTCTGCTTCGATAAATAATCTGTCAATAGCTTTTTCCATTGAAGTATTTTTATAATATGTTATAGGAATTTCAGTTACTTTAATCCCTTGCATATTCTTAATTTTTAATAAATCCGTTGATGTAAGAATAGGATTTTTAACTTTAAGTACACGACAATTTTCGGCTTTTTCTTCAAGTAGATTGCCGTCCTTGCCAATATAAACTGATGTAGAAGTTATAATCTCCTCACGAATAGCATCAATAGGCGGGTTTGTAACCTGTGCAAAAAGTTGTTTAAAGTAATTAAATAAAGGCTGATTTTTGTTTGAAAGAACTGCCAAAGGACTATCTATACCCATCGCCGCAACGGCTTCGGTACCGTTTTGAGCCATAGGAAGAATACTATCTTTCAAATCTTCAAATGTATATCCAAATGCCTTTTGAAGTTTAGCTCTCTGTTCCGGTGAATACTCCTTAACTCTTTTGTTAGGGATTTTGAGGTCTTTAAGGTATATAAGATTGCTGTCTAACCATTCGCCGTAAGGTTGTCTTTGTGCATATCTTTCTTTAATAACCTCGTCAGGAATAAGTTCGCCCTTAACGGTATCGACAAGCAGCATTTTACCCGGACGCAATCTATCCTTAACTAATATATTTTCCGGTGGTATGTCAAGAACACCAACTTCTGACGAAAGGATAAATCTATTATCTTTTGTTATATAATATCTTGATGGTCTAAGGCCGTTTCTGTCAAGAACAGCACCCATATAGTCGCCATCTGAAAACAATATTGATGCAGGACCATCCCAAGGCTCCATCATAGTAGCATAATACTGATAAAAATCTCTTTTGGTCTGGCTCATACTTCTATCATTTTCCCAAGGCTCAGGAATAGTAATCATAACTGCGAGAGGTAATTCCATACCACTCATTACAAGAAATTCGAGCGTATTGTCAAGTCTTGCAGAGTCAGAACCGGCAGGATTTACTATCGGAGTAAGTTTATACATTTCTTTGCTTAAAGCCTTAGACTGCATATTTTCCTCACGAGCCAACATTTTATCGGCATTGCCTCTGATGGTATTAATTTCACCATTATGAACCATTAATCTGTTAGGGTGAGCCTTTTCCCAGCTTGGATTTGTATTTGTTGAAAAACGGGAATGTACAACAGCAATAGCAGATTGATAATCTTCATTTTGCAAATCGCCATAAAACATACGCAATTCACCGACAAGAAACATACCTTTATATACTATTGTTCTGCTTGATAAAGAAACAACATAAGTATCTTCATTACTTAACTCAAACACCCTGCGGACAACATAAAGTTTCCTGTCAAAATCAATACCTTTTGCAATATTTGCAGGACGCCTTACAAAACATTGCATAATGCAAGGCATTTTTTCAACAGCTTTTGTGCCAATAACAGACGGATTTGTAGGGATTGTTCTCCAAGCTATAAATTCCAAACCCTCCTTTTGGCAGATAACTTCAAATCTTTTTTTAGCCTGATTAGTTTTAAGAGTATCTTGCGGAAAAAAGAACATACCTACGCCATAATCTCTTTCTCCGCCTATGTCTATACCCATTTCTTTGGCGACTTTTGAGAAGAAATTATGAGATATTTGGAGTAAAATACCAACGCCATCGCCTGTTTTGCCTTCGGCATCTTTTCCGGCTCTATGCTCCAAATTTTCTACAATTTTTAGTGCATCTGCAACTGTACTGTGTGTCTTTATACCCTTAATATTCACAACAGCTCCTATACCACAGTTATCGTGTTCAAACTCCGGACTGTAAAGACCTTGTTGTTGAGTGTTGTTACTTGTGATAACTTCCTTTATCATAGTCACATTCCTTTCTAACTGTTTTTGATAAGATATGCAAGATTTAAAAGCAAAACTTTCATATCCACGCTTAATATAATACTACAAAAATCAAATGTTGTAAATAACTATTTTATAGCAATTACAGCCATTGATTTTAATATATTCCTAATATTTGGGATTTGCCTATGGTGTTAAAATGGATTTTTTAAAATTGATTACTCAAATATAGATAAAGTGAGGCAACAGATTAAATTTGCTATTATCAAAATAGTAAATTCAATCGTGTTGCCTCGCATCTTTACGAAACTAAATTTTTAATTTTTATTTAATAATAAATAATTTACTTATCAAAACAATCCACCTTGAAATATCTTGATAATATATTTTAATTATGTGACATACTCCCGCCGCCTACGCTTCGCTTAGAGACGGGGGCTTCTCGCTCAAGTACAGTAGTCTGTACAGTATCGACGAGCTAACCCCGTGTGTCCCACGGTTATGACAAATTTGCTTGCTATCGTCTTGCTTGGCACATGTTACATCCCGACTGATTACGGAAAAAAGAGGTCAATTTGTCAGAATCCCTTATCATAGAGGAATGATTACCTCTAATCCGTTCTCCTTTCGTAATTCTCTGTATTACGGCTTGGTTATCGCTCTATTGTAATACAGGCTTATTTCGATTTCATCTGATTTTAGTATATCACTGTAATTTCATAATGTCAAGAAAAAGTCAGCCTGCGGCTGACCGGCAATTCATCCCACCTCTTTAGAAGCGGGGCACTTCTTGCCTATTTAGGTTAAAACATATGTAAATTATATTAAAAGTTAAAATCATTTTTAAATTTTTTCTTAAAGATTTCAAACAAAGTATCTTCAAGTTCTTTATCTTCTATGCTATCATAATAATCTCCATCTATATCCTCGACCATTTTAAGAATTACAACGGCATTTCCATCATTTGAATCACTATCAGCCGGTAAAAGGGCAATATAATTTTCGTCCTCATACTCTATAACATCAATAAATTCAAAAGCTATGTCATTATCGTTTTCGTCTGTTAAATAGATAATATCATCAAGGTCTAATTCATTGTCCATAAGTTTAATATTCTCCTTCTCATTAATAGTGTACATATTATAACATAAATCCGAACAAATTAATAGTCTATTAAAGAATTTTATTTATTTCTACATTATAGACTACATTTAACTTATTTTAAAAATTTTATTATATAAATTATACAAAATATGCACTGTTTATCAGCCGGCTTTTTCCATTTCATTTTTAAGTCTTGCGATAATCTTTTTTTCAAGTCTTGATATGTATGATTGTGAAATTCCCAGTTCATCAGCAACCTCTTTTTGGGTATGTTCTTTTCTGCCGTTAAGTCCGAAACGCAATTCCATTATAACTTTTTCTCTATCTGATAATTTTTCGACAGCAGATAAAACAAGTTTTCGTTCTACATCTTGTTCTATCTTAGTATTTATTAAATCCTGTTCACTTCCTAATATATCAGATAATAGAAGTTCATTACCGTCCCAATCAATATTCAAAGGCTCATCTATTGAAACCTCGTTTTTAAGTTGTGAACTTTTTCTCATAAACATAAGTATTTCATTTTCTATACAGCGTGAGGCGTATGTAGCAAGTTTGATATTTCTTGACGGACAAAAAGTATTTACCGCCTTAATCAAACCTATTGTACCTATTGAAATCAAATCTTCAACACCTGCCGAATTTGACTCGAATTTTTTAGCTATGTAAACAACAAGTCTTAGATTATGTGTTATTAATGGTTCTCTTGCTGAATTATCACCAGCCTCTATGCGTTCCATAATAGATTTTTCTTCACTTTGTGATAGAGGCGGCGGTAAAGTTTCAGCACCGTTTATGTAATATATGCCATCTTTGACTTTTAATTTCATACCAAATTCAAGTAATTTTTCACGAATTTTTTTAGAAATATTAACCATTGTAAATTAACTCCTCCTTTAATCATTCAAAAAATATATTTGGTACAATAGCGTTAAATTCTCCCGAAAATCTATCTGATTTTGCAATAGCTATGTAGGCATCTATTGGCTGCTTTTGTTTATCTGTCACCAAATACAACTTGTCTGCTTTGAACCCTTCCAAAAAGCCTTCTCCGCCTATCGAATTAAATGGTATAATTCTAAATTTCAAATTATCTGATTTATTAAAATCTACTGATTTTTCAGATACGACTATAACAGGCAAATTGGAAAAAGGCTCACGCAGTTTATTTCCACTGTCGACAATTCCATAAAGAATAGTATGCTTGTCATTAAAAAATAATTCCAATTTACAAATTGAGTTTTTATTTTTTTCTCTTCCTGTAAGCCGTGATAATACTCTTAAAATCACATACGCTGCTAATGTCGAAGTTATTAGAACTATCGGGGAAATCTGAAAATACACCCCGCCGTTTCTTATAACAACGCCTTTCGGTTTAAATAGCAGCCATAAAGCTATCATAACACCACAAAATATAAATCCTACCATAAAAAAACAGGCTGTTGATTTGATAAAAGTTTTTACTTTTATGGGATAGAATGCTGCAAATATGACAATAAAAGCGGTTAAGAGTTTAATGACAGACGAAAAAATAAAATTCATTTCCGGCATTATAACTACTAATGATGATAAAGCTCCAACTATACTCCCTAAAAATAACCTTATAGGTCTATAATTGATTTTTAAAATTTTGATTACACTTAATAAAGCAAAAAAACTGAAAACAAAGTTTATGCACAGCAGAATATCAATATAAATAACTTGTTTCATACTATGCCTCTTTTCAATATAATATTTTAATTAGTTATTTTAACACATAGTACTTACAAATAATGTCATTTATACTGTACTATATGGGTAAATATATTTTACCCATATAGATACATATACTTTCTCCTTACATAAAATAGATATGTAAGAATACTATTCATTTGTCGTCAATCCGAAACTTATTGATAATGCCTGATTAATTTGGTCCATATACCCATTATCAAGATAACCCATTTTTTCTTTTAAACGCTTTTTGTCGATGGTTCTGATTTGCTCTAATAATACAACCGAATCTTTTGCTAAACCACTATTATCCGCATACAAATGGATATGCGTAGGCAAATTTGCCTTTGAGTGTTGGCTTGTAATTGCAGCAGCTATAACTGTCGGACTAAAGCGATTTCCAACATCATTTTGTATAATAAGAACAGGTCGTACACCACCTTGTTCTGAGCCTATTACGGGACTAAGGTCTGCATAATATATGTCCCCACGCTTTATATTCATAGTTTTCACGCTCCGATTTTTTAATATATGTGAACATAAAAGATAAAAAATCTAATTTAGTACTTAATCAGATTTTTATGTTATTATTTTTACCTATACAATAACAATTTAATCATAGGCAACAAAAAATAGTATATATAAAAAAGCTCACATCAATATATAATATTGATATGAGCGTACATTTGACATTATTAATTTTTTGATACTATAATTAATTTATTTTTCTAAATCTTTAATCCAATCAGGCATTTTACTTTTTATCGTCATTTTATTTTTGCTAATAGGGTGTATAAATTCAAGTCCGGCACAATGCAGACATTGTCTTTCAAAATATTTCCTGCTTCCTCCATACATATCATCACCCGCAAGCGGAAAACCCATAGAAGAAAAATGAACTCTTATTTGATGAGTTCTGCCTGTTTCTAATTTTATAGACAATAAAGTGTGGTTATTTTTTACCATAATACTTTTCCAATGGGTTATTGCCCTAACTCCGCCCTCTCCAACTTCTCTTTGGATTTTATGACCTTCTTTTAATCGTATAGGGGCATCTATCGTTCCTTCTCCGAATAATTCTCCCTCGCATAAAGCAATATACACTTTTTCGACTTTCCCGCTTAACAGTGACGCACTATAAGTATTTTTTGCTGTAAGAACTAATCCAGATGTATCTCTGTCAATCCTGTTAATTGCTCTGAATGTCCATATCTCCCCTTTACTTTGTGCATAATACGCTAAACCATTAGCCAATGTATCATCAATATGACCGTGGACAGGGTGTACAGGCATAAAAGGCGGTTTATCAATAATAATTATATCATTATCCTCATAGACGATATTAAGCGGTAAATTAACAGCAACTATCTCAGTTTTTTCCGGTGGAAATTCAATTTTAACAATATCCCCCGTATAAATAATATCCACACTTCGCATACGATTGCCTTTTATGGTTATACCATTAGGATATTTTTTTAAATCCGTAAGCAATCTTGACGAAACACTACAATAATTTCTTAAAAAAGTCTTAATATTTTCGCCGTTATATTCTTCCGGAACTGTAAATTCAGGCAAAACTAATCATTCCTTTTAATAAATGGATAGGCATTTTTAAAAAATGCCTATCCAATAACAAGTATTATTTATTAATTAATTATTTAACTTCAACTGTCCAATTCATTGTATCCTCTAAGTTACCCCATTGAATACCTGTAAGATTATCATAAAGTTTTTGTGAAATCTCACCTATCTTACCATTGTTAATCTCCATAATATTTCCGCCATATTTAAGCTGACCGATAGGTGATATAACAGCAGCCGTACCTGTACCAAAAGACTCTTTAAGTTGACCATTTTTGTCAGCTTCAACAATTTCATCTATTGAAATTGGACGCTCTGAAACTTTATAACCCCAAGATTTTAACAATTCAATAGATGATTTTCTTGTAATACCCGATAATATAGAGCCACGCAAAGCAGGTGTTATGATTTCATCACCAATTACAAAAAATACATTCATTGTGCCAACTTCTTCTATATACTTACGGTGTACACCGTCAAGCCATAAAACTTGTGTATAATTCTGTTTTTCTGCCTCGTCCTGAGATTTTAGTGATGCAGCATAATTACCGCCTGTTTTTGTATAGCCCATACCGCCAACGACCGAACGAACATATTTTTCTTCTACATAAATTTTAACAGGATTTAATCCTTCCGGATAGTATGCACCAACAGGACAGCAGATTATGATAAATAATAAATGTTTTGCCGGGTGAACACCAACGTGTGCATCTGTTGCGAATATAAAAGGTCTTATATAAAGTGATGTACCTTCAAGAGAAGGTATCCAATCTTTTTCAATATTTACGAGAGTCTTAATAGCCTCTACGCAAAATTCTTCATCAATAGCCGGAATACAAAGTCTTTCATTTGAAACATTAAGACGAGCCATATTTTGGTCTGGTCTAAATAAAAGTATTCTGCCGTCTTTTGTTCTGTAAGCCTTTAAGCCCTCAAATACTTCCTGACCATAATGCAAACACATAGCTGATGGTTCAAGTTCAATCGGAGCATAAGGAACTACTCTTGGGTCGTGCCAACCCTGACCTTCATCATAGTTCATAACAAACATATGGTCGGTGAATATCGTACCAAAAGGCAAATTAGTTTCATCAGTAGGTTTAGCCTTTGGATTTTTAGTAAGCTCAATTTTAATTTTTTGCATAATTTAGTCCCCATTTCTGTTGGCTTATAATTTTTATTTAGATTTCAAGCCAAATTTAAAATTATATATTAATCATTGATAAAACAATAATTCTGTCAATTCTTAATTTTACTACACAGATAACCAAAAGTCAACATTTATCATTATATATATATATTAATAAAAATGTATAAATTTACAACAGCATAAGAAATTTAACATTTTTAAAAAATTCTTATTAGTACTTAATATCGGAAATATCAGATATTCATTATATTTTAGTTTATTAATTTATGCCCAAAATTACAGACCTGATATTTATTCAGGTCCATTATAAAAAAGTTAATGTTATTCTATTATAATTAAATCATCTTGAATAGAGAGCCACGCTATTGTATCTTTCAAATCAAGATGTCCGAAGCCATCGTAAAAACGCTTATCGTCCTCATTATAAAGACCTGAGAATATCCAATATTCATTTGAAACTTCATCAAATGCCATTGCCAAACAAGAATCAAAATTTTTCGGTGTTTCTTCGTCAACATAATGCCAATTTTCAGAAACTTCTAAACTAAATTTATACTTATCCCTTAAAGCCATTGCAAAACTCACCTCACTAATAAAATAAATAATATATTAATTGCCGGCTTACAATCATTATATTACTTTGCTGTTTAATTATCAATAGAAAAGCAAATAAAATTGTATGTATTGTTAAATTTACTGTAAATCAGAAAACAGACACGCAAAATAACATTTGCCTGTCTGTTTTTTGTTTATGAAAACTGATTATGATTTAGCTATAAAAAATGATTGTGGGTGCTTACATATAGGACACACCTCCGGAGCTTTTGGACCTATACAAATATGACCGCAGTTAGCACATTCCCAAATTGTATCTCCGTCCTTAGAGAATACTAATCCGCCCTCTAAATCTTTTATTAAGCGTCTGTATCTTTCCTCGTGGCGTTTTTCTATCTTGCCAACTCCTTCAAATAAATAAGCAATATCCTCAAAACCTTCTTCTCTTGCTTCTTTGGCAAAAGTTTCATACATATCTGTCCACTCAAAATATTCTCCTTCTGCTGCATCATTAAGATTTGAAAGAGTATCAGGTATATTGTTATCGTGCAGTAATTTAAACCAAATTTTAGCGTGAGCCATCTCATTTACAGCAGTTTCCTCAAATATATTTGCTATTGCAAGGTAACCGTCTTTTTTAGCTTTTGAAGCGTAATATGTGTATTTATTTCTTGCCTGCGATTCACCTGCAAAAGCTGTTTTTAGATTTTCCTCGGTTTTTGTTCCCTTTAAACTTGGAGTTGAATTTTCTACTATATAAGATGAGGAAACTGTTTTTTCAAAATAACTTGCATCGTGCTTACATAAAGGACATATAAAATCTGCTGGTATATCTTCACCTTCATAAACATATCCGCAAACCTTACAAACCCAAGATATGCTATCTTTTGGTTCAGGGGTTTTCGTAGGCTTTGGCTTTATATTATTTTGGTAATATTCATATGTCAGTGACTGAACATCATTTAGAGTTACACTTTCAACAACATCTGCTATAAACATTGTATGTGTCCCTAAATCCATATCTGAAATAACATTTCCTGATATATAAGCGTTTGATTTTTCTGTTAGATATAACATTCCGTTTTCGGAACGCTTACAGGCCGTAAAATCTGCAAACTTATCTGTATTTTTACCACTGCAAAATCCAAAACGCTTTATTAAATCAAAATCGGTATTTATATCAAGCAACGAAACATTAAATTTCTTGCTTTGTTTAATCATATCGTGAGTATAGTTTTGTTTATTTACGGTTATGCTAACCCTATTTGGTGATGTTGTAACTTGTGATAATGTGTTTATTATACAACCACTATCTTTATCATTTTGTTTTGTAGTAACAAGATACAAACCATAACTTATTTTGTGCATTGATGAATTACCCATAGTGATACCTCATTTCTAAATATAATTGATTAATATAATTTGAATTAATCAAAAAAATTATACATTTTTTTAATTAATTTTAATGTTTTCAAGTAAAATTTCTTTCATTTTTTTAAAATCGCCGTCCATAATGGTATAAGTACTTAACAAATTCCCTTGAATTTCCGGCGAAATATTTGAATGTATATACAATGAATCTATTCCGTAATTATATGCTCCCTGTATATCGGACTTCCAATCATTTCCAATCATTATACTTTCTTCTTTATTAAGATTATATTTCTTAAATATCAAGTCATAATACTTATAATCCGGTTTTGAACAGCCCCAGTCAGATGACAATAATATACCATCAAAATATTTTTCCAAATCCAATAATTTCATTTCAGGCTCGGTAAATATTCTTTGTGCATTTGACAATAAAAATATTTTTCCACCTTCATTTTTAATGCTTTGCAGCATATCTGTTATACCATCATATAGTTTTATATATTTAGTAGATAAGACCCTAAATATTTTACCTGTTTGAAGTGCCAAATCAACGGAGGCTTTTATACCTTTTTTTTCATATAAAAATTTAAATACCTCCTCTATGACAATATCAGGATATTTTTCATATTTATCTCTTGGTACTTTATTTCTAAAATCAACACAAGATTTTTCATAAGCATTTTTTAATTCTGTGGGTTTATATGACGCACCATTGAATTTATAATAATATGACATATTTTTCCATAAAGAATATTTCCATTCATTTGTATTTATATCAATAAGTGTGCCGTATAAATCAAATATAAAATTCTTGTACATATCATAAATTTCTTTCTTCAAGCGTATTTCGTTAAAATTTCATATATTATATAAAATAACTATACACAAATTATATAATATATGGATAAATTTGTCAATCACTAAAAAATTTAAAACTCATTGTATATTATGCTTCAATCGGCAAATAATAATTTTACAAAGGGGGTGTAATCAATGCAAAACCAAAGCTATAATAACCAAAACAATCAAAACAATCAGAACAACAAAAACAACAACTGTAACAAGAACAACAATAATTTCAGCAATCAACAAAATAATAATAACAATAACCAAAACAATCAAAATAACCAAAATAATAACAATTTTAGTAATCAACAAAATAACAGCCAAAGCAGCAGCCAAAGAAATAACAACAATAATTTCTAATTAATCTCGATTAAAACTCCAAACTAAAAAAATGCCTATATAGAGCTTATAAAATAGCTTTATATAGGCGTTTTGTTTTTAGTCTATTAATTATTTTTCAGTTGTTATATTTATTTTTCTGCCATCACAATATAGATATATAGTACCCTGTTTATCTGTACGGTAATAAGTTATATTATGATTTTCAAAATTTTCCAAGGTTTCACTGTGTGGGTGTCCATAACTGTTGTCTACTCCGCAAGATATTATAGCATAATCAGGATTTACCGCATTGATAAATTCTTCCGATGACGATGAATGGCTTCCGTGATGTCCACATTTAATTACATCTGCCTTTACATCATAACCATTTTCAAGAATTTCATTTTCGGATAATTCCTCGGCATCACCCATAAACAAAAAACTTTTTTCGCCATAAGTTATCTTTATAGCGATAGAATAATTGTTTAAATCAGAATATTTTTCATTGTTAGGTGCAATAATATCAATTTTCAAATCATCTTCATTTATAATATTTACACCTGCTATTCCTTGATTAGCCTTTAAATTCTTATTTATTATAGAATCTAAAACATCATTATATGTTTTTGTAGTAGGGACGCTTGAATCAGCGAGTTTTGGCATATATAGTTCGCCTATATCGAAATTATTAATAATAACATCAAGTCCGCCTATATGGTCTTCGTGCGGGTGTGTTCCTATAAGATAATCAATCTTTTCAATTCCCTTTTCTTCTGATAAATATTCAGATAGTTTATTAGCGGTTGAATTTCCACCCGCATCTATGAGCATTATTTCACCATTTGGCAAATAAATTAAAGATGAATCGGCTTGTCCTACATCTATGTATTCGATTAATAAATTTTCACTTGGCTCGTTAAGAATTGAATTTAAATTATCATTTTGGTTTCCTGTATCATCAAGTGAACAACCTGCAAACAAGTATCCTATACCAAAAATCAATGTTGTCAAAGCAACAATAATAGTTATAAAATATATAGTTTTATTTTTTCTTTTAGTGTATTTTTTTGTAATCAAACTTATAACAACCCCCGTCTGTTCTAAAATTTTTTATATTATATCACAAATCAGCAAGACAATAATTCCTATTGCTTAATATTGTAATAACTTTTTGTATACAATTATTTTATTTAATTTATTTCTCGATTTTAATTGATAAACTTTATTTTATTTGTCAATTTTTTGACTAATAGCGGCAACTTTTTCACCTTTTCTAAAATGAGGGAAAATTGCCACTATTTTAAATTATATTATCTTCATTAGTCAAAGGTTTGAACAGATGAGTTTCATTGATTTTAATTTTATCTTTCAATGACTGCTGGGCAAGTTTATAGAAAGTTTGCTGAGAATTAATATTCTTTTTTCCACGCTTGTCAATGTTACTGTAAATCGTATCTGAGCCTTGAATACGCGCATTTGTATTATCACTAAACATTAATTCCAATATATCGAAGGCTCTTTGTTTTAAATCTTCGTCTTCTATCGGGAATACTAATTCAACTCTCCTATCCAGATTTCTTGGCATTAAATCTGCACTGCCCATATAAATTTTAGGTGAACCTCCATTTTCAAATCTGAATATTCGGCTATGCTCAAGCAGTTGTCCGACTATACTATAAACAGTTATATTTTCACTTATTCCTTTAATTTTAGGAGTAAGGCAACATATACCTCTTACCAATAATCTTATCTTCACACCCGCACAAGATGCCTCATATAATAAAGAAATCATATCATAATCAACAAGAGAATTAACTTTAATCGTTATTCCGCAAGGCAAAGATTTTTTAGCGTTTTCTATTTCATTTCTTATAGCCTGCTCAAAAAACTTTCTCATACCAGTTGGGGCAACTATCATTTTGTTGTATTCGGGAGGTATTGAGTAGCCTGTTATTACATTAAACAATGATGACGCATCTGCACCAAAATCTTCTCTGCAAGTAAATATACCTATATCTGTATATATTTTTGCTGTACTGTCATTATAGTTTCCCGTACCCAGATGTAAATATCTATAAATTCCATCTTCTTCTCGTCTTACTACAAGTGCTATTTTACAGTGAGTTTTTAATCCTGCCAAACCATATATAACGTGACAACCGGCTTTTTCAAGTTTTTTTGCCCATACAATGTTATTTTCCTCATCAAATCTTGCTTTTAATTCAACGAGAACCGTAACCTGTTTCCCATTTTCAGCAGCCCTCATCAATGCTGATATAATAGGCGAATTTCCACTTACCCTGTATAAAGTTTGTTTTATTGCAAGAACATTTTCATCATCTGCCGCAGTATCTATAAATTTTAATACAGCGTCAAAACTCTCATACGGGTGATGTACCATTCTGTCTTTTTCCTTAACAGCGTCAAATATATTATCATATCCGTAAAAATCAGCTGGTGGATTTACTGATTTGATAGGCTCAAATCGCAGACTATCACAATTATTAAGACCTCTCAGCTTAAATAAAAATGTTAAATCAAGCATATTTGGTATTTGATAAATTTCCTTTTCTCTAACATCTAATGACTTTGTCAAAAAGTCCATCAATTCCTTATCACATTTATGCGAAATTTCAAGTCTTACAGGATTGCCCCTTTTTCGTTTTTTTATGCTCTCCTCAATTTCTTTTAAAAGGTCATCACTTTCCTCATCTATCTCGAGGTCTGAATTTCTTGTTATTCTAAATGTACAATATGCTTCTATTTTGTATAGTTCAAACAAAGTATTTAGTTTTTCCATAATAATGTTTTCGAGCATAATAAACGCTCTGCCGTTGTCACTCGGCAATTCAACAAACCTCGATACAATAGACGGTACCTGAACTATCGCAAATACATTGTCACCATCTTTATTAAGTCGTACAGCTATATTCAAGGTTTTATTGGCGACCATTGGAAAAGGTCTGCTTGTATCAACAGCAAGTGGTGTTAAAATTTGGAACAATGATTTATCAAAATAATTGTCTATATATTTGCGTTGTTTATTGTTTAAATCCTTTATACCAAGAAATACTATTCCGTTTTTCTTTAAAACAGGCAGTATAGAGCGATTCAGACAACAATATTGTTTTTCTGTAAAATCGTGTATTTTATCACTTAATTTATCAAATAATTCATTTGGCGTCATTCCTGACGGGTCTTTTTCATTGTAGCCCGAATGTATCTGCTCCATTACACCTGCTACCCTAACCATAAAAAATTCATCAAGATTAGATGCAGTTATTGCAAGAAAATTTACTCTTTCGAGTATAGGATTATCTTTTTTAAAAGCCTCATCAAGTACTCTGGCATTAAAGTCAATCCAACTTAGTTCTCTATTATAATATGGAATTTCTATATTATTAATTTTATGTTTTTTATCACTCATACTAAAAATCTCCTTAATTGCTTATTTATGAATTAATATCGAAACTTTTGACTATTAGTTTCGGAGTTATACCAAAAACCTCTTTAAAAAAATTTTTACATCTGTTGAAAGATATTTTTTCAAGATAAACATTTTCGATTGATGAAACCGTTATTATCAGAACATCTTCTTGTAATTTAACTGAAAATGAACTAAATTTTTGTAATTGAGCTTTATCAAGAGCTTTTGCAAGTGAACTTATAGCTACAAGTTTACATACTGCAAGTCTGTTTTTAGCACTAAGATTACTAAATAAGCTATCATTTATACTTGGAGTATAGGCTTCGTCATATCGGGCTGTATTCGCTATGAAAAATACATCTTCCTCCGATAATCCATAAATATCCGAATCTTTAATTATATTAAATGTACTTAAAAGTGTATTGTTAGTATTTAAAAATATACCACAATCTCCCATTATACAAGCTATCTCTAATGCGAGTCGCTTTTTAGTACCCATACCGTGAATTTTCTTTAATTTATCAAATATTTCTGTTGCATATCTGCTGACACATTCAAAATGCTTGACATTACAACCATACTGTTTTGCAAGAACCTTTGCACAAGATACTGCACTGTCATATATATGTTTATCATAATCTGATTTTTCCTTAGTAAAGATCATCTGTCTGATTAATGCATTTGATATTGAATATTCCGGAGCCAATATATTTCTGCATTTAGTTAAATTCAATATATGCGAACATATTACTACTGTTGTACAAAACATCTCTGCATTTGTTTTATCCATAATATATTTACGGCATATGGCATCAACAGATAAATTTTGCAAATCGTTATATAAATTGTTGAAATTATCTCTCGAAATCTTAACTATATTATCATCAGCGGTTTTACTGCCGGTAAATTTAGAAATATAATTTACTCTGCTTCCCACAACTATTATATTATCAATATTTTTATTCTCAACAGGTATTATTAATCTGTCAACTAATGTATTAAGATATTCATTCATAGCTACAAAAATACTGTCAGACAACTCGTTATTATCCGTAAGAATTTCCTTTAATTTCAAAGAACCAAAAGGAAAATTCCTGGAAAATAAAAATCTGTCATCTTTATATATCGCAATACCTATTGTACCGGTTCCAATATACGAAAAAAGTATTGTACCCAAATTTGATTTTTGAGTTTTGAGCCTTCTTAGAATATCAAAATATATAAGACTTTTTTCTTCATCATCTTCCAAAACTTCAACAGTCATATCATTTTGAATTTTTAGTTGGTCGGCAACATATGCAGCATTTTCAGCTTCTCTGAAAACAGAAGTAGCTATTATTTTAGTTTGTGAAATCTGATACTCATTTAAAATGTTTGAGAAACCTTTTAACGCTTTTGTAAGTTCCTTTATTTTTTCAACACTGATTTTTCCGTAATTAAATGCTTCGTGTCCCAAATCTATTGGATACACAGATTTTTCTATTTCTTCTATATTATCATTTCTGCATTGTGATATAGTTAATTTTACATTATTTGAACCTATATCAATAACAGCTCCGTTATTTAAAATTTTCTTTCTGTTCAATGTATAACACCACTTTTTGCATAAATATTTATCCAAATTATACCAAATAAATGTGATTTTTTCAATAAACTCCTTAAAATTTATACAATTTCACATTACTTACTAACATAATATACTCCCTCTACAAAAAACAAATTTATACAAGAATAGTTTTTATAATTCTATTTTAGATATTACATCTTTTTAAGTTATAATATAATAAATTTGTAAATTATTTTATAAAGGGGTGATTTGTTTTGAAAAAGATTTTAATAATAAAGTTAATCTGTATTTTATTAATTTTGTTATTTATATTAGCATTTTCGATAGGGTGCAATATTATTGATGACATTAACAACAAAATTAATGACACAAATTCAAATGTATCAGAAACTCAAAACCCCTTAGAATCTTTACGCTTAAAAATAAAAGATAATATCGCACAATACACTGTTAATAAATCTGCCGATTTCAGAACTTATGTTAATAATGAATTTCATTATGGCTTTGATATACCTATTGTGCTGCCAGCCGAAAACGATACAACAGAAATGATAAATTATACTATACCAAATATCAACAGCGTTAAATTTGCCTTGCAAAGAATAGATTTAGATTTCTTTAACTATATCTTAAATGCTAATGAATATACAGAAAATGAAGCAATAGATATTATTATAAATGGTATATTAGTTGATGACAACATTTGCGTAAACAGATATAAAAATAAAAAAGACCCTGTCGAAACTAACTTGATTTCTGAGGGCACTGTAACATATAACAGCAAAACTTATAAGAAAATTATTCAGTCATTTGAGTATAAAAATAAAGGCTACGAGGAAAACAGTTTCACTGCCACTATATATTTAACTACAATTCAAAATAATTATTTAGCATTTATTTTTACAGATAAAAATGAAATTTTAGATATTGATGAATTTGTTTTAAGCACCTTAAGCGAATATAGTTCAAAATCCATAGCTATGAATACCCCGCAGTATTTTCCAAATAACAATGAGTATTCAAGCAAAATATACATAGATTTATACGATAAAAATGCTTATCCTACACAATACTTATCAGGTCAATATAACTCAAATAAGAGCAACAATATAACTGTTCCTATGACTAATTTTGATTGTTATGCTTATGATTATTCCAAAAATAGCGACTACGATAAAAGTATTAACGATATTTTAAATATATTTAAAACAGATATAAGTTCTGTAATATTCGATTTATATCCGGATAGAAAAATATCATCTATTACTCCAATCAACCAATCATATTTTATTACAAACGAAAATGTCGGCAGCATTGAAGTACAAGAATATATTATGAAACTTAGTTATACATTTGATGATACTGATTATGATTATTATGCCATTATGTATATATTTAAAACTAATAAGTATATCGGTTGGATAACAAATGGCTCAGAATTTGTTTACAATCATAGTTTTACATCAATAGAGGATTTCTCAAAATATCGAGAAACTATTCTTCTTCGTGAGGCAATCGATTCTATTATAAAAAGTATGAAATAACAAAAATAAATGTCTGTATTAATTTACAGACATTTTATTTTTGAAACTATATCATCATATTTAAGTATTTTATTTACTATAATACCGTTAAATGCTCCCGCTGCTATCCCGCCAATAATAAGATAAGGCAGGTATGTCCAAACCAATGATGTCTTAATAACAAAAAATGCTGCTATGATTTGTCCTATATTATGAAATATACCGCCACATATACTTGTCGCAATAGTATGTGCCTTAAAATATCTTACAAATATTGCCATTACAATAAAACTTAATATTCCACCTGCAAAACTGTATATTAATGACAGGGCATTTCCAAATAACAATGCGTTTAATATTAATCTTCCTATTAAAACAAGAAAAGTTTCTTTTACACTGAATATATATAATGTAAATAATATGGCTAAATTTGCAAGACCTATCTTTATGCCCGGTATTATAACCGGCAAAGATATTATATATTCTATCCAGCTTAATATAAATGCTATCGCAAGTAATAAAGCTAACATAGTTAATTTTTTTGTTGATAGCTTTTTATTTTGTTGTTTATGCTGCTGCATCAATATCTCCCCTGCTGCTTTCATTACCTATAATTTCAATCACAGTTTTTGCCGGTAAACATATAATATTCTGATTTGTACTTGATATTTTACCTTTTTGTTCACAAATCTTGTCGGGACAATCTGAATGATTTACATATATACTGTTATTTTCACATATAATTTCAAGTTTTATATTATTACTGCCATTTATATAAACGGTTTGATTTTTATTTAAATCTATTATACAAACTGTTTCTCCGTCTACCTTAACGACGGCTTGTTTGCCGACTTGACCACTTATAGATTGAATTATAATACATATCACACAAACTATTATAACAGCTATCAAACAAATATAAAAAATATATTTTTTCTTATTCTTTTTCATAAATGTTTAAATCTCTCCCATAATTGTTATATTACTTCGTATATATAGCCGTTTAACATTTGTATGCTATTTTTAATATTTTCTGTAATCATAATTTTCATATCTTCCGTTACAAATATAGCATCAATATCTTTATGAGCATTGCAATATTCAACTGCCTTTTCTGTCCCCATAACATATAAAGATGTCGAGAGTGCATCACATTCAACCCCACTATCACCTATTACAGTAACTGATATAAGACCATTTTCTGCCGGTCTGCCCGTACTTGTATCCATTATATGACAATATCTTTTGCCGTTTTCATCTGTAAAATATCTTTCATAATTTCCTGATGTTATAACAGCTTTATCGGATACTTTCAATATACATATATAATTTTCGGTATCAGTGGGATTTTTTACAGCCACACTCCACAAATCTCCGTTTGGCTTTACACCAATCGTTTGAATATTTCCACCTAAATCAATTAATGCAGATTTAATACCATTTTCCTTTAAGATACTGCTGATTTTATCCCCCGTATATCCCTTTGCGACTGAACCCAAATCAATCGCAGAATTTTTAGGAATACACACTCTATCACCTTCAACTTTTATTTTATTAAAATCCACATACTGCAATAGCTGATTGATAGTATTATCATCTGGAATTTTATATTCTCCTGTTGTAAATCCCCATTCTTTTACAATAGGATAAATACTTATATCTAATGCACCATTTGTTTCTTTTGATATTTCAATTGACTTATTAATAAGGTTGATAGTATCAACATTAACTTTTATTTTATCACCGCAATGACTATTTATATTATATATATCGCTTTCAGCATTATTTACATTAAATAGGTTATCCAAAGTTATAATTTCAGATTTAACACTATTAAGAACATTGTCTGTATCCTCACCGTAAACTTTTATTCGCATATATGTATCCATAGCAAATAAATCAATACTATTCTCTGTGGAGAAAATCGTATTATTGTCATCTTCACAAGAACATAATATAAATAAACATAATATACACAATAAAAAAAATTTTATTTGTTTCATACTACCACATTCCCATTAATTTAATTTTTGGCTGAATTAAGTGCTTGCTGAACAGCGGATATTATAGCATTTGAACTATATGTTGCACCTGAAACAGCATCAACATTACAATTTTGACTGTTTATAATCTGAGGAATAACACCGCTTTGTGCCTGTTCAAAATACCAAGTATCACTTTCATACGAAATACCTGTAATAGATACTATCTTATCATCTTTTATTGTAACACTCACTTCTACATCTCCGTCATATCCAAAAGCAGATGCTGTATATGTGCCATTTTTATATACATAAATAATCTCCGAAATATTACTTGATGTTTCTTCCGGTTTTGAACTTACAACACCTTCTGAAACTATATTATTTTGTGATACTATACTGCTTTGTAATAAAGACTCATTATTTGACATATTGACATCATAAATGTGACTGTCTACTGTTGAGTTTATATCATCAATAAATGATGTTGTTGTATCAACTTTACTGACATCACTGCTAATATAACTACTATTATCGCTATAAATATCACTGACAGTTGAACTATCAATTGTATTATTATCAAAATTATTAACGCTTGTCAAGTCATTACTGATAATATCATTAGAATTTTCAGAAAAGGTATTTTCTGCCATCGCATTAGAATTGGTATGGGCATTAATATTTGTATTAGTTGTATTAGTATCACCTGCACTAACCGCAAGTATATTTTGCTTTGAATATGATACAAATATCATTAATGATAATGGTATTATGAATATAAGTGCCGATATTGTATTAAGTCTTAACAACTTATATTCTTTTTTTATTTTTTTACATTTAACTATATAAAACTTTCTTATTCTAAATACTGCATATCCTATAAATACTACACTATAAGCTATAACACTTAACAAGCAGCCACTTCTGCCTGTCCTCGCAAAAGGTATATATAGAAACATTATATGAACATATATCAGTGCGTAAAAAATGTATGCAAAACGCTGGATTTTTTTCCAAATTTTTGCACTCATTTTTTTGCGAATTTGCGGAAATGAGATAACCGTCAACGGTATCATAATTAAAAGCAATATAAAGGTTAAAATACAAGCTATAATATAATTTGTTTGTAATCTTCCTAAATCAGTAAAAAATCTTACAAAATATGTTTTACCATAACCTATATTATGAGCAAGTGTTAATATTGCCGTAAATATCGATAATTCACCTCTTATTGGCATTAATTTTTTAATTCCAAAAGAACCATTTGGCAATGCCCCTGTCCACATTACAACCGCCCACAAAGCTGTTGCCAATGCCCCCTTTGTAAATAAACTTATTATATATGTATTCACAAATATCGGCAATGTTCGAGTGTCAATTGTATTTGTACTTATGAGTACTGTCACAACTGATATCGCCAAAGCTAAAATGTAAAATATATATGGGTGCTTTTTGAGTGCTTTACCACATAAAAACGAAAATAAAATTGCTATTACTAAGGCAATTATAAAAAGCATAATATCTTCCTTTCGATATTCTATTTCCATTAATCACAAAGACTTTTCGGAAATATAAGAATTTCCGAAAAGTTCAATGTATTTTTGTGAGAAGTATCTGAATATTTGATTTTCAATTAAAAATTAATTTGATTTCTTTTTCTTAATAGCAATACCTGCCGTACACAATGTAACTGTTGCTAACATTGATATTGGTAATAAATTATTAGATGTATCACCTGTTGGCACTGTATCACTTGTTGTATTATTGTCTGGGGTTTTATCATCTTTTGGAGGTTCTACCGAATTTCCCTTTTCATCTTCAAACATTGTAGAAAACTCAAATGTAATATCATTACTATAACCATTCGCAGATACTGTAATTTTATATATATTGCCCTCTTCAAATATTAACTCGCCCCTTGAATTAGCAGTTGTGTCGATTGTGCCATCATCTAATATAATTTTTACAGAGCCTTTTCCGGTTGCATTATATGATTTATCATTAACTGTCACTTTGCTTATATTATTAATATAGTTTGTAAACTCTTCTTTACTTATACCGTCAGAAGCAATAATTTTACCGCTTTCATATTTAACAGGAATATTGTCTGTTGATATAATAAATGTTGTTGAAATATCTGCATACTTACCATTGGCATCTGTTATATTAAGTGTATATTGACCGGGCTTTGCATTTGAATAAGTTATTGAGTTATTTTTTATAACAGCATCTAAACTATCAATGCTATATACGGCATTATAATCACTTGGCAGACCTTCTAATAACAACGAGGTTGTGCCGTTATCTATTGTAGTATTCTCTACTGACAAATTGTACTCAAATTTTATCGGAACATAAATATTCACATCAACTACATAATAACCATTTTCTGTTATATATGTAATCTTATCAACGGTTTGACCTGACAATGCTTGGAAATCTTCATAATTTAATGTATTTCCGTGAGGTTCTTTTGTTGTAAAACCTGCTGACCAAGCAAATTCTCCACGCCATATATTTTCTAAATGACGCATAGCAAAATTATCACCGGTTGTTGTTGTAAATATTACTCCATAAATTGTGCCCTCTACTTCTGCACCTGTTACATCTACAAGATAATCACCCCAAGGTTTTGAAGTTGAAATAGCCGCCTCGCCCGAGAGTTCCGTTGTATTTCCAACTACCGCTGAAAATTCTAAATTTTCACCATTGACACTTACGATTTTATAGGCATTTGGCATTGTATCTGATTCTACAAAATTATATTTTCCACTAATATTTGCTAAATCTGATTTCTTAACGGCAACATTATATGTAACGCCAAGAATTACACCTGTTCCGTCCTCGTTTTCTTGATGATATGTGCCTGCGACAAGATTTTCGTTTTTCCACTTGCTTGATGTAGCAGAGGCAACTGCATCAACTTCATATCCGATACCTTCGTTCTTATAGAACTCACTATACGGAATGTTCATCGTACCATAAACATACTCATCGTCCGAAACAGCAGCAACAGCAACGGTTGTCATAGCTGAAATTGTTAATGCACTTAAAAGTGCTGCCAATATTACCTTAAATTTATGCATAATAGCATCTCCTTATAAAACTTTAATAGTTTGCTATGTCTAACTTATATTTTAAAGTTTGCTGTGCCTAACTTATAATCGTTAATAAAACAAATAAATTAAATAATTTATTTGTTAAAAAAAGTTTGACACAGCTAACTCGATACGGTTATCCATCGCTAACAGGGATTATTATAACATCTACAAGATAAATTTGTCAATACCTTTTCCAAAAAATTTCCTGCCAAATGTAAATATGCCCGCTAAAAACTGCGGACATATCATTTATTTTACTGATATATAATCTTTTGGTATAAAATCTGCCAATACTATACTGTCATTACCAAAATAAAATGTTACACCATTATTATAAGCATTTCCAGCATCTATAACTAATAAGATGGTTTTACCTTTTTTACGCTTCCCAACATTTTCGGCAGTTTCAATATCTTTGGATAAGTGAACATATTGTCTGCCCATACGCAATAAACCCTTTTCCATAATGCTGTCCAAGAAATCTATTGATGTCCCGTGGTATAAAATATTAGGAGGTATTACCTTATCTTTTTTAATCTTAACAGGAATAGAGTGACCATATAAAGCTCTTATTTCATTTCCAACAATTTGATATCTTTCTTTATCTGATTGCTCTATAACTTGTTCAAACTCATCTATCTGTAAATCTTTCCAATTCTGTTCATTTTTAAACGCCGTAAAAAGTTTATCTAACGAAACAAAACCATACTCATCAACTCTCAATCCGAATTTTTCAGGGTGATGTCTTAAAGCAACAGCCATTTTTTTGCTTAGTCTTACTAATCTTTCGTCCATAAAATATATTCATCTCTTCTTTACTTAAAATTTAAAACTAATTTTCATCTTTTAATTTGCTAAGTTCTTCCATAAAACTTTCAATATCTTTGAACTGTTTGTATACGGAAGCAAACCTAACATAAGAAACTTGGTCTATTTCTTTCAAATACTCCATAGCATATTCGCCTATTCTTACAGATGTAACCTCTCTGTCAAGAGAATTTTGAACTTTCAGTTCAATTTCATCTACAATATGCTCTAATGTATCCACCGAAACAGCTCTTTTATCACAGGCTCTCATTAAACCCTTCAATAATTTTTCTCTGTCAAACTGTTCTCGCCTGTTATTTTTCTTAACAACAATAGTTGGCATACTTTCAACTATCTCATAAGTAGTAAAACGCCTTGAACAACTCAAACATTCTCTGCGGCGTCTTATTCTTTCCCTCTCGTCTGTCGGTCTTGTGTCGACTACTTTACTTTCCTCATAAGAACAATATGGACATTTCACAAAACATTCCCCCGTTTCGTACAAATATTCATTTGTATAATAGATTTTTAATTACTCAATATCAAAATATTTTTCAGCTATATTTTTTATATTTATATAAGAGGATTTTAACTGATTTAATGTTTTAAAATTATGATTATAAACCTCAATAATTATATTCCCAACATAATTATTTAATTTTAATAAATCAAAAAACTTATTATAATCAAAAGTGCCTTCGCAAGGCAATAAACAATCTTGTGTTTTAGTATTGTCATTCAAATGAATATGTTTTAAACTGTTTCCCATAGCTGAACAGACATCAAAAGGATTATTGCCCGAACGAACAGCCTGCTTTATATCAAGAACAAAAGCAGCTTTTTCCTTCATATAATTTTTCATTTCTTTTATAAAATCTATATTCTGGCTTTTGAACAAATTAACATTTTCCTGTGCCAAAACCACTCCATATTCTTGTGCCATATCATATAGAAATTCAAAGCGTTTAAAATATTCAACATTATTTATTGTACGAACTTTTTTGTCTGCTGCCCCGTGTATAACTGCAATTTTTGCACCAAGAAAACCTGCCGCTTCAAACATTCTTTTATATATAGGGATTGTATCAATAAATCTTCTATAATATTCCGAAAATATAAAATAACTTTCGCAGCAAGATGTAAACGGGTGAATTGATAAAACCTGACAATTATTTTCAGTAATTTTATTTTTCAAAGGTGTTAAATATTGTATATCAAGCTCACTTGATGTATTAAAAAATATTTCTATTCCATTTGTTCCTATATTTAACAATGTATCAATAGCATCTTCAGTAAGTTGTGGATACATACACGCTGTCGATATTCCTAATTTCATTTTATAACTCTCCGATTTAATAAAGACAATTATAGCTACCATTATTTACATAATAGCATATTTCCGTCACAATAAAAATCCTCTTAAGAATTAAATATAAATTTTAAATAATGAGAGTAACTTAAATATATATTTTTGCATAATGGTTCTGACCTTAACCTATTGTTTGATTAAAAAAGAGCTGATTAACTAAATTTTGTTAATCAGCTTTAATATTTTATTATTCGGTTTTTGGCTCCACAACTTTTACTACACTATTTAAGTAATCAAAAACTTTTTCCTGCAGCATTCTATTTTTAATTGATACTTTTCCAACAGCATTTTCCATTTCCTCAGGTGTTGTATAATTATTTGCCTGATAATTATCCTGCAAATATTTATTATACTCATCATCAAGAACCTCAATATTTTCATTCTTTGCAATAGCACAGACTATTAACATTTGCCTTACATAAGTTTTTGCATCTTCCATTACTTCGTCTTTGAAATCTTCTATTGTTTCATCAACATAATATTCTGAAATATATTCTTCTAAACTAACACCAAACATTTCTTGAACATAATTTTCAAAATAATCTATATTTTTATTATAAACATAATCAATCTCTTTTTGTGGGACGGCATCATTTTTTTCAGGACAGATTTCCTCAATCTTTTCCCAGATTTTATTTAATAATTCATTATTATAATTACCTTCTTCTGTTTCAAGAAGACTATCTGCGGTGGCTTTCTTATATTTTTCAGCGGTTGTATAGTCTGTTGATAATTGGTTAGCCATTTCGTCTGTAAGTTCGGGGTAAACATATTCAACTATATAATTTACTTTAACCTTAAATACAACATCTTTACCGGCTAAATCAGGATTATTCACATAGGTATCCGGAAACTTAAGTTTTAATTCTACTAACTCATCTGTTGCCGGCTGTGCATCTATCAATCCATCTTCAAAGCCATCTATAAATCCGCCTGAACCTATGGTAAGGTCGTAGTTGCTTGAACTTCCGCCATCAAATTCTTCACCATCAATATATCCTACAAAATCTATATTTACAACATCACCTTCGACAACTTTTCTGTCTATAATTTTATTTACACCGACAACACTCTTGCCAAAATAATTTATTGTGACAGTAAATACCGCATCTGCGTTGGCTAATGGCTGTGATTTTCCGTCAGCGTCTGTATAAGTTCCACCGTAACTTGCAGGAAATTTTAATTTAACATCTAATTTTTGACCATTCTTAGCTCCTACAAGACCGTCCTCAAATCCCGGTATAAAAGCACCCGAACCTATTTTCAAATTATATCCGCTTGCAGTTGTAAATTGTACATCTCCTATTTTACCAACATAATCTATATTAGCTATATCTCCATTTTCAACAGTTCTATCATCACCAGCTTTATAAATTACATTTTTATCTAAAAGTTTTGAATTAATATAATCCGTAACTTCTTCATCTGTAACTTCCGGACTTGCAAGTTCAATTTCTATATTTTTATAATCCCCAAGAGTTAAATAAGCAGAATAATCATCATAAACAAATAAATCATCTGTATCATCTTTCTTATTGTTGCAGGCAGTTGTTGAAAAAACCATTAATCCTGCGAGAGCCGCAACTGACAGTCTTCGTAAAAATTTCATAAATTTCCTACCTTTACACTAAAAATATTTTTATTAGACCTGATAATAACATAATTATATAACGGTAAAAGTCTTTTTTAGAATTAAATATAAATTTCAGATTATCTTCACTTAAAAATTAAAGTGTCTGTATATTACTGCTTATAATCTCCCGTTTTATATGTTTCCGATATAGGCTATGGTATAATTTGGCATTATAACTTTTTTGCCATCGAAAGAATATTTATAAAACAAGTTAGTTAATTCTAATATATAATCATTATAATTTTTGTCACCATCTCTTAGAGAATATGATGCCGATAACATTCGTTTTATAAAACTATCCTTGTCATATGTCAAATTATTTTCAAATTTTACCATTGTACAGCCATTATTAAAAAATTTTTCTATATCCTCCTGTTTTGCACCACCGCTGAATCCCTTGAAACCAGGACAGAATTTTTTGCAAATTTCGGCGTTTTCGGCTACAAATTCAGATTTGCCGTCACGAGAATTATAAACAATTATAACTTTACCATTTGGTTTTAAAATTCTTTTACATTCATTTTTAAATAAATCCTTATCAAACCAATGAAAAGCCTGTGCAGCTATTACATATTCCACTGAATTACTTTGTAAATTTGTATTAGCATCTGTACCATTAACGGATTTAAAGTTGTCATATTTTGAAAGTAGTTTTTCTGCTTTATCTCTCATATCATTATTTGGCTCAACGGAAAATACTTTATATCCTCTCTGTAAAAGTTGCTCGCTGAATTTACCCGTTCCTGAACCAATATCGGCAAAAACACTATCACGGTTAATATTAAAATTTTCCTTTAAATAATCAAATAATCTATCAGAATAATTTGGTCTTGCCTGTGCATAAACATCACTTATACCATTAAATTTCTTTGTATTATCTGCTGTCATAAAAAAATTCCTTTCAAATTAACTAATATTACCTTAATTCTTACAAACAACTTTCCTATTAATAATAGTAATCAAAATCTTTTTTCTATTTATATTAGAGAACGAAATCTTTTATAAAAAATTATTGTAATTCTGCATCATTTATATTTTGATTTTCCTCTGAATTTTCCTCGCAAATCGGATAAATTTTTTTAATAACTGATACACCCTCATATTTTAGTTTAAATTGAATTCTGCCTTGAAATTCTATATCGCAATTTGGACAATAAAAATTTGCACGATAACTTTTATTTTTAAATTGCCATTCGGTAGTTTGTTCGGCTTTTTTAGAGCATTGTTCACAACTGATAAACATATCGTTTTTATCAATTATAGGATTATCCAAGTCACACAATATAACATTTTTAAATGTTAATTTATCATAAAACTCGTCTTTTGTACAGTCCTGAATAAGGCTTTCCACTTTTTTTCTGTCGTAGAGTTTTTTGAAACATTCAAGTGATAAAAAGCTGTCATCTAATGCCCTATGAAAATTATACTCGCCATCATTTATTCCAAGTAATTCAACAGATTTATTTAATCCCATCTGCGAGCCTTGTTTTTCTTTGCCAAGACAAATTTCGCAATATTTCTGTAAATCAATATATTTTTTCAGAAAAGGTATTCTATCGTTATTTATAAATATTTTATTATTTTCAATAAGTGCTATAATATCGCTTGTACTCCAAGTTAGAAGTATGCAGTTACCAAGAAATTTTCGGAAATTTTCTAAAACATCTCTATATTTTCTTCCTTTTGATAACTCTTTATTTGTAATTTTAGTTAATCTCTTTATCTTACCGCTAATTTTCTTAGATATTTTTGGTTTGACAAGTTCAGAAAAACAATCTATTATTTTGAAATTTTCGTCAAACTTAACCGCCCCAAACTCAATGATTTCATTGATGAATGAGTCTGTACCTTTGTAATATGCTCCGTTCCATTCCAAATCCAAAATAACAAAATTGTTCATAATTATTATATCCTTATCATTAACCCTTAGCCGCTTTTTTCATTCTAAGTTCCTTATTTAATATAACCTTACGAAGTCTTATACTTAGTGGGGTTACCTCAACTAATTCATCATCGGTAATAAATTCGAGTGATTGTTCAAGGCTCATAATGGAAGGTGGTGTAAGTTTTAAAGCGTCATCAGAACCCGCAGCACGAGTATTTGTAATATGTTTCTTTTTGCATACATTTACAACAATGTCTTCACTCTTTGGACTTGCTCCAACTATCATACCTTCATAAACCTCTACGCCGGGTCCTATAAACATTCTTCCTCTTTCTTGTGCAGCAAACAATCCATAACCTGTTGATGTACCGGTTTCGTAAGCAATTAACGAACCCTGCTGACGCTTTTGAATTTCCCCCTTAAACGGTTCATAACCATCAAAAATATGGTTCATTATACCATTACCATTAGTATCCGTTAGAAAATCCGAACGGTATCCCATAAGACATCTTGAAGGTATTTTAAATTCAAGTGTTGTTGTTCCTGTTTCCTGTGGTTTCATATCCAATAATTCAGCTTTTCTTGTGCCAAGTTTTTCCATTACAACACCGACATAACTTTCAGGTACTTCAATAGTAAGCAACTCCATTGGTTCACATAGAACACCATCTATTGTTTTAAAAATTACCTGTGGGCGTGACACTTGAAATTCATAATTTTGTCTTCTCATTTGCTCAATAAGAATTGACAAATGCAGCTCACCTCTGCCAGATACTTTAAAAGTATCTGCTGAATCTGTTTCTTCAACTCTCATAGCGACATTTGTTTCAACTTCTTTAAATAGTCTATCTCTTATATTTCTTGAGGTTACATATTTACCCTCTTTACCCGCAAACGGGCTGTTATTTACCATAAACATCATAGAAACAGTCGGTTCATCTATTTTAACAAAAGGCAACGGCTCAATACAATCAATATCGCAGGCTGTTTCTCCTATATTTAGGTCTGTTACACCGGATACGCATACTATATCTCCTACACTGCCGCTTTCTTTTTCGACTTTTTTCAATCCTTCAAATTGATATAATTTTGTAATTCTAACATTTTTCGTAGTACCATCACGATGGCATAATGCAACTGTTTGTCCCATTTTAACAGTACCGCGTTCTACTCTGCCTATACCAATTCTTCCCACATAATCGTCATAATCTATATTTGAAAATAATAATTGTAAAGGTGCATTTATATCTCCCTTAGGTGCAGGAACTTCGTTAATGATAGCCTCAAATAAAGGTTTCATATCCGTGCCGGCAACATCAGGGTTATCGGAAGCAACTCCGCCACGACCTGACGCATAAATAACAGGGAATTCTAATTGGTTATCATCTGCTCCAAGCTCTATAAATAAATCTAAAACTTCATCAACAACTTCTTTAGGTCTTGCTCCGGGACGGTCAATTTTATTTACTACCACAATAGGTTTTTTACCAAGAGCCAATGCTTTTTTAAGTACAAATCTTGTCTGAGGCATACAACCCTCAAACGCATCTACAAGTAATAAAACTCCATCAACCATCATAAGAATACGCTCAACTTCTCCGCCAAAATCAGCGTGGCCCGGAGTATCAACAATATTAATTTTTACATCATTATACATAATGGCTGTATTTTTTGATAAAATTGTAATACCTCTTTCTCTTTCGAGGTCGTTTGAATCCATTACTCTTTCTGCAACGGTTTCATTACTGCGAAATATACCACTTTGTAGAAGTAATTGGTCAACCAAGGTTGTTTTACCGTGGTCAACGTGTGCGATTATCGCTACATTTCTTAAATCATTTCTTATATCCATTATAAATCCCCCATTTATTATTTATATATTCAAATTCAACACGAAGTCTATTATATCATATATAAATATAAAAATAATTGGATTAAAGAATTATAAAAAAGCGTCTTGGAATATTTCCAAGACGCTAAATTTACCATTGTTTTAGCTTATGCTATTAATAATTTTTAAATCGGCTACACACCCATCGCAATAATTATTAGGCAAGAATATAATTATTCTTCTTTCATCTTTGCAAAACATTCGCTACAATAAACAGGACGGTCTTCACGAGGCTTAAACGGAACTTTTGCCTCTTTTCCACAATTTGCACAAGTTGCTATATACATTTCACGTGCTGGTTTTGTTTGATTTTTACGAGCATCTCTGCAATTTTTACATCTTTGTGGTTCATTAACAAAACCTTTTGATGCGTAAAATTCCTGTTCTCCGGCTGTGAATACAAATTCATTACCGCAATCTTTGCAAACGAGTTTTTTGTCTTCGTACATTGTGATTTACCTCACTTTTTTGGATAAAAATATTTTTGCCCATTTGGACGGAATTGCACCGACATCTTTGATTTATATTTTTAAACATATAAGTTCAACGCTCTTCTGATTGTAAGCTACCCGGGCATATTTATTTGATACTTACTTCATATTAATTTTTCTTTTAATACTCTGTAAATAATTATCAACTTTTTTTGGTGTGATTGACAGGATACTTGCTATTTCTTTATATGAATAACCTATAAGTCTTAATGTTATAACTTTTCTTTCTTGATATGAAAGAATATTTGCTATTTTATCATTAATAACCTTAAGATTTTCTTTGTTTATAAAGACTTCCTCCGGCTGAGTATCGAAACCGGCAGGAATATCAAACATATCGTCATTAAGTGAAACAAATGAATTAAGAAATAAGTTTTTCTGTGTTGAAGCTGTGCGACAAGCGGATATAATTCGATTTCTTATACATACACAAGCATAAGCAGAAAATTCTGTGTTTGAATTTGAATTGAATGATTTAACGGCAGACAATAAACCAAGTAAACCTTCCTGTAACAAATCGTCATATTCAACACCGTTAGTGCCACTTGCATTATATGCCTTGCTTTTAATAAATGGGAGATAACGCATCATAAGTTCATAGAAAGCCAAATCATTTCCTTGCTTTGCCATAAGTGAGAGTTGAATATCATCATTATCATCGAGATTATCCACTATATTCACCTCACAATTATTTTAAAGCACATATACATCATACACTAACCACAATTAAAAGTCAATAACTTTTTATAACTTTTGCAAAAAAATTATATTAACTGTTTTATAAATATGAGAGTTTTGCAAAAAAATGTTGATTTCTTTGTAAATATATCGAAAACAGGTCGTTGCACCACCCCCACGAGGGCTATGCCCTCGACCCGTTAAGAGAACTTTTTGAAAAAAGTTCTCTTAAAACTCTCAAAAACTTTTTACTTTTTTAAGGCAAAAGTTTTCGGTCAAGCCTTTTTCAAAAGGCTTGCGGGTTAAGGGTAGAACCCTTATGGGGTGTGGGGCAAAGCCCCGCTGTCACGAGGGCTATGCCCTCGACCCGTTAAGAGAACTTTTTGAAAAAAGTTCTCTTAAAACTTTCAAAAACTTTTATTTTTAAAGCAAAAGTTTTCGGTCAAGCCTTTTTCAAAAGGCTTGCGGGTTAAGGGTGGAACCCTTATGGGGTGTGGGGCAAAGCCCCGCCACCGCCTTTAAAATCTGTTTTAATAAGGCTTGATTAAAACAGATAAATATAATATAATTTGTATTATATTAAATTAATAGGAGGACTTATGATAAAATTTATATTATTTGATTTAGACGGTACTTTGCTTCCTATGGACGAAAAAACCTTTGAAAAAGATTACTTTAAGAGAATGGCTGTTAAAGTAGCACCATTTGGATATAATCCAAAAAATTTAGTAAATGATGTATGGTCAGCTACAAAAGCTATGATAATTAATGATGGTTCAAGGACTAATGAAAAAGCATTTTGGGAAAAATTTGCAAGCATATATGGTGATAAGGTTTATCAAGATAAATCTATATTTGATGAATATTACACAAATGAATTTCAGCTTGTAAAAGAAAGCTGTGGATTTAATCCTAAGGCGAAAGAAACTACACTAAAACTTAAAAAATTGGGATATAAAATAGCCTTGGCAACAAATCCTATATTTCCAAAAACGGCTACCGAAAGCCGCATTAAATGGGCAGGACTTGAACCTGATGATTTTATACTTTACAGTACATACGAAAATAGTAATTACTGTAAACCTAATCTTGATTATTACCGAGATTTCCTCAAAAAAATAAACGCTAAACCTAATGAATGTTTAATGGTCGGAAATAATATTGATGAAGATATGATAGCTGAAAAATTAGGTATTAAAGTGTTTTTACTTAGCGACTGTATAATTAATAAAAATAATGAAGATATTTCCGTTTACCCTAACGGAAGTTTTGATGAACTTTTATCTTATATTGATAAAATAAGCTAAATAATAAAAGGCAGTAAACTTTTGACTGAGTTTACTGCCTCTTTTAAATAAAATATTAAACTTTATATTTCCCGAATACTATCTGATTTCTTCCATCCGCCTTTGCCTTATATAATGCGTTGTCAGCAGAACGGTACATATTATCAAATATTAACTCGCCTGAAGATACAGAAATTACTCCTATTGAACCGGAAACAAATGTATTATCTTTTAATTGAATTGAGTGTACTCCTTCTAATATATTTGAAATTGCACTTTTTACTGTTTCCGGGTGAAATCGCTCAGCCAATACAAATATATATTCATCACCGCCTAATCTTGCACCATACTCCTCACCTTTAAGATTTTCATTTATAATTTTGGCTACATTTATAATAACTTTATCTCCTACCTGATGACCGAATGTATCATTAATTTTTTTAAACTTATCCAAATCCATCATAACCAGATATCCTATATCATTAAGTCTTTGACAGTTTTCAAAAAAATGTATAGCTTCATTAGTAAAATATGTACGGTTATATAATCCTGTCATTAAATCAGTACAGGCCTTTATTTTAAGCTCCTCCTGGGCTTTATCGTACGCAATAAGCAACTGTTCATTTTTTACTCGGCTTACAAAACCCATAACAATATTTTTATTTACCATATATTGTACAACCAACGCTCCGCCGGCAAAACATATTACATTATACATATCTTCCTGTGCTATCTCAGGATTTTTAACATTAAAAGCAATTATGCAATAAATTGCCGAAATAATTATCATAAATATTTCCATTCTCCAAGAAACATCAACAAAAAGAAATGGCATTGTTACAATCATTACAATAAATGTAATAGCTTTTTCTTCTGCCGAGGGAACAGTTATTGTAATTCCCAATGAATATGTAACCAACATAAGTATATATATCTGAATTGTCGGATTTAAATGAAATCGCTTTGTTCTTATTGAGATAGCAAGCAACGATAAAACCGTTCCATAAATAATATATAAATAGCCATATTTGCCGGCTATCGGAACTACTAATGACACCAATCCTAAAATAAGTTCCAAAATTCCCGACACTGTTGAAATAGCTTTAACTATTTTTTCATTCATAGCATCTCTTAGTTTTTTACAACTTTCGTATTCTTCCTTAGTACACCCATAATAAAAAAATTTCTTCATAACATCACTTCAACATTAATATTAACAAATTCTAAATATCTTTTATATCTATTGGACTATTAATTCACTTAATAAAAACATAACTATACAAAATGTCACAGAAAAAAAATCTTTTTCTGTGACATTTATAAAAACTGCGGAAATAGGATTCGAACCCATACAAACAGAGTCAGAGTCTGCTGTGCTACCTTTACACAATTCCGCACCACTACCCACTATTATACAACATTTTATAAGAATGTCAATAGTTTTAAAAATTTTTTTAATAAATAGATAACTCTTGAATAAGTTATCATTCAAGAGTTATCATAATTAAATTTATTAATAAAATGATTTTTATTAATACATACCGCCCATACCGCCATCTGCCGGCATAGCAGGTGCATTATTTGCAGGAGCAGGTTTGTCAGCAACAAGCGATTCTGTTGTAAGAACCATACTTGCAACAGAAGCTGCATTTTGTAATGCAGAACGAGTAACTTTTGTCGGGTCAACTATACCCTCGCTAATCATATCGCCATATTCTTCTTTAAGAGCATTGAAACCATAGCCCACAGTATTTTTTGCCTTAATATTAGCAACGATTACAGAACCTTCAAGACCTGCATTTTCAGCTATCTGGCGAAGTGGTGCTTCAAGTGACTTGAGAACAATAATCATACCTGTTTTTTCATCACCCTCGGCATTTTTAACAGCCTCTTCAACACTTGGAATAGTATTCATTAATGCGATACCACCACCGGCAACAATACCTTCTTCTACTGCTGCCTTGGTAGCTGCCAAAGCATCTTCAATTCGTAATTTCTTTTCTTTCATTTCTATTTCAGTAGCAGCACCAACCTTGATGACAGCAACACCGCCGGCAAGTTTAGCCAAACGCTCTTGTAATTTTTCTCTGTCAAAATCAGATGTTGTTGTTTCGATTTGGCTGCGGATTTGGCCAACTCTTGCCTTTATTTCATTGCTATCACCGGCACCATCAACGATAATGGTATTTTCTTTTTCAACCTTAACTTGTCTTGCACGACCAAGGTCATCAAGTGTTACATCTTTAAGTTCAAGACCAAGTTCAGAAGAAATTACTTGACCGCCTGTAAGAATAGCGATATCTTTTAGCATCTCCTTGCGTCTGTCACCAAAGCCCGGAGCCTTGACTGCACAACATACAAATGTACCACGAAGTTTATTAATAATAAGAGTTGTAAGAGCTTCGCCTTCAACATCTTCTGCGATTATAAGTAACTTTTTACCATTTTGTACAATTTGCTCAAGAATAGGTAAAATTTCTTGTGTATTAGAAATTTTCTTGTCTGTAATAAGAATATATGGGTCATCAAGTACAGTAACCATTTTATCTGTATCAGTAGCCATATAAGGTGTTATATATCCTCTATCGAACATCATACCTTCAACAACTTCTGAATATGTTTCAGCAGTTTTTGATTCCTCAACAGTAATAACTCCATCATTACCAACCTTAGCCATAGCCTCTGCAATCAGGTTACCTATAAATTCATCAGCAGCAGAAATTGTTGCAACCTTAGCTATATCTTCTGTGCCATTCACTTTTTTAGCATTTTCTTTCAAAGCATTTACTGCAATATCAACCGCATTCTGGATACCCTTTTTAAGAATCATAGGATTTGCACCGGAAGTAACATTTTTCATACCCTCACGAATAATGGTTTGTGCAAGCAAAGTAGCTGTTGTAGTACCGTCACCTGCAACATCATTTGTTTTTGTAGAAACTTCTTTAACAAGCTGAGCACCCATATTTTCAAAAGGGTCATCAAGTTCAATTTCCTTAGCTATGGTAACACCATCATTTGTAATTAACGGAGCACCAAATTTTTTATCAAGAACAACATTTCTGCCCTTAGGACCTAATGTAATTTTAACTGTATCAGCAAGCTGGTCAATACCACTCATAAGAGCTTTTCTTGCTTCTTCACCATAAATTATTTGTTTTGCCATAAATAAACTACCTCCAAATTATATACTAAAAGTAAAATAAAAGAAATTATTCAACAATAGCAAGTATGTCACTTTGACGAACGATAGTATATTCTACGCCCTCATACTTTACTTCTGTACCTGAATACTTACTTGTGATAACCTTATTGCCAACCTCAACATACATTGTAACTTCTTTTCCGTCTACAATTCCGCCAGGGCCAACAGCTACAACAGTTGCTATTTGTGGTTTTTCCTTAGCTGTACCGGCAAGAACGATACCACTTTTAGTAGTTTCCTCAGCTTCGTCCATTTTAATTAAAACTCTGTCTGCTAATGGTTTAATCATAAAAAATTATCCTCCTTGTATTATAAGAAAGTTTTATATAGAATATATTTAGCACTCTAACTTTTCGAGTGCTAAATATATTCTAATACCTTTATTATAAAAAATCAAGTAAATTTTGACAGTTTAATAATTTTTTAACAATTGAACTAACTTATTAATAAAATTCATACTTTATTAATCAATTTTACTATTTTTTATTAAAATGGTTCTATATCAAATCATACAAATAAATATAAAATCAGCAATATAATCTTAATAACTATAATAACAACAATTACTGCTAAGGCTAATAATATAATAATTACTGTAAATGCACCAAGCAGAAGACCTAAAAATAACATAATTAAATTTGCTGTTGTTATAGCTATTGCGTGAAATATTCCACCTATCAATCCTGCACTCAAAAATGAATCAAGTATCATCCAAATCATAGCAAAAATTATCAAAAAGTAGAACACTTGAGTTATCCATTCAAAAAATGTATATCCTTGACCTGTTAAACTGAAATTACCTATATCAAATTTAATTTTACTATTGAAACACCCTACTCCAAAACGAATAAAAACATAAATCGTAAAAATTCCTCCGGGCATAAGTCTTAAAAACCATTTATCTTCAAATGGACTATCCCCAAAAAAATCTTCCAGAACTTCCCCGAAAGGTAATTTTTTTAAATGTTCATCAAGACGACAAAATAACAACAATAATATAACAATAATTATTGCTGTCAAACATATTAAAGCCTTATATCCAAAACTAACATCAATAAAATAATGTTCAAGTTCACTTATTTTTGAAAAAATGAAATCCATTTTATCTGATTGAATAGTTGGATTTTCAGCTATAATTTGCCCAAAAAAATTAAACACAAAAGCCGAAAGTATTAAACTTACTATCGTTGACAATATGTACCATAATACTGATGTCATAATTACCTACCCCTTAATCCTAAAAAAATCAATTTACAAATTTTAGTATAAACCATAATACAATGATTGTCAAGCATAAATTTTTAAATTTATCAATAAAATAAATAAACCATAACAAATGTTTATTGAAACAACAGTTATGGTTTATTTTATATTCTTATCTGAAATAAACTATTTCTTCATCTGGTTTACTTGTAGGAGATGCTGTCATAATGTCAAGTATAGGTCCTACCCCATCATAAACAGGATTATTCTCTGCTTTAACTTTCGCAGTAATATAATAAAATGTTTTATTTTTAATTTTAGATACATCACCGTATCTGCTTAAAAATCCTATATATTGAATATCATCAGCACAACAAGTCATACACATTCTGCCGGAAATAAAATTGTTAAACGGTAACTTTGAATTTTTACCTGCCAGAGCCTTAAATTTTACAATTTTATCGTTATACTTTTCAGGTTCTTCCATAATATCCATATAAAATACAGCAAAGTCATCATCTTTTATAATAATTTCATCTGCATTTATATCGTATGGCAACTCGTCTGGAATATCATCATACTCTACTTTACCGTTTTTATATTCAAATAATATATCTGCTCGTCTATTTAAAGACCTTACTAAACTATGGTATCTTTCTTTATTAATTTCACCTTCACATCTATTAAAAGCAACTAATTCTGTTATCTGAAGTTTATCAACAATCAAAGAACGCATATTATTTGAATATACATCAAATGTTGTCATATCAACCATAAGCATTACTTGACAAATTTGCCAAGTTCTTGGCAAATTCTGAGCAAGTTCGTTTATCGTCCACATACCATTATATTCAATCAATACTCTGTCGCATTTACTGTTTTTAAAGGCTTTTTCAAGATTTTTAGCATTGAAATCCTCCTTATCCTCAACATTAAATACTACAACCTGACCCAATACATCTTTTGTGCTGATTTCTTCTTCCCCTTCTTCACACTGCACAATAAATGTTCTGTCTTCTCTATCTTGGAATCTGCTGTCTAAAAGTGTTCTTTGAATAAAACTTGTTTTTCCGCTTTCCAAAAACCCTAAAAAAAGGTAAACCGGTATCTGTGCCATTTATAAATCAACCTTTCCGGATTAAATTAATTTAAAAAGTTTCTTAAGCTCTGGTTCGTTAATTTTTGAGCCTATAACACAAAGTCTGCCTGTATAATCAGAGCAGCCTATTCTGATATTACTTTCCTCTGGGACGAAATCAAAATGTATCCACTCACCGTCAGTTCCTTGGACAATACCTTTTGCCCTTAAAATAATACCATATTTTTCTGTATCATTAAGATTTTTGAGTATTTCCTCGATTTCAGCAATGGTAAACTTTTTAGTTGTTTCTTTACCCCAACTTGTAAATACTTCATCAGCGTGATGGTGATGATGGTGTTCGTGGTGACATTCTTCGTCGTGGTCGTGATGGTGTTCGTGGTGACATTCTTCGTCGTGGTCGTGATGGTGTTCGTGGTGACATTCCTCGTCGTGGTCGTGATGGTGTTCGTGGTGACATTCTTCATCGTGGTCGTGATGATGTCCACATTCAGGACAAACTTCTTCATCACTCATTAACTCATCTAATAATGAATTTTTATTTTCAATAGCTGTTAAAATTTGTTTGCCTGTTAAATTATCCCAAGGCGTTGTAACAACACTTGCCTTATCATTAAGAGAACGAAGTAATTCAATACATTTATTAAGTTTATCCTCGGAAATATTTTGGGTTCTGCTCAAAATAATAGTGCTTGCATTTTCAATTTGATTATTATAAAATTCACCGAAGTTTTTCATATACATTTTACATTTAGAAGCATCTGCAACTGTAACAAAACTATTTAAAACAACTTCGTCTGTTACAACCTTAGATACAGCTTTTATAACATCAGACAGTTTACCAACACCCGAAGGTTCAATCAAAATTCTATCCGGTGTATATTCTGTTAAAACTTTCTCAAGTGCCTTGCCAAAATCACCTACAAGTGAACAGCATATACACCCTGAATTCATTTCATTTATCTGGACACCGGCTTCTTTTAGAAATCCGCCGTCTATGCCTATTTCGCCAAACTCATTTTCTATAAGAACGATTTTTTCGCCCTTAAAAGCCTCGGCAATAAGTTTTTTAATAAGTGTAGTTTTACCAGCACCAAGAAATCCCGAAAAAATATCAATCTTTGTCATACAAAGCTTCCTTCCTTTTATATAAATTATTAAATATAAAAAATACTGCCTTTATATTATACACCAATTAATATGAATGAGCAAATAATAAATTATTATATAGATATGTTTTTATTTTTAATTTTTTCTATTTCTGCCATAATATCATTGTTTATACTTTCAACATCTCTGTCTGCTGATATTATAACGATATTTTCTTTATCAAGCCTTTTAAACACTTCAAAAAATCTGTTTCTTGTTTGTACTATTGTATTATAATCCTCAAAAATTTCGGTATAAAATCTATTATTTTTTATTCGTTCATCACATCTGTCCGGCGAAATGTCAAGATATACACACAAATCCGGTTTTGTAATTTCAGGACAATTCAAATTCATATCCATAAGCCATTGCAAATCAGCATCGAGTCCCTGATAGGCAAAAGATGAATAATAATATCTGTCACATATAACATCTATTCCGCTGTCAAGAAATTTTTTTATACCATTTATATCATTTATATTATGAAAAATTCTGTCTGTTAAAAATAATGCTCCCAACTCATAAGAAGAACGCCTTGAAAATCCGCCAAGTGTATCTCTTATTAATCCACCTGTTGCAGAAGAAGTCGGTTCTGCTGTTGAATAAACATTATGTCCGTTTGCTTTTAATTTATCAACAGTAAGTTTGATTTGTGTTCCCTTACCGGAACCATCAAGACCTTCAAATACTATAAACCTACCTTTATTCATATTATCACCATAATTTCAATATTTAAAAACAAATTTTTCTAAAATCAAAGGGTGTAACTATAAAGAGTTACACCCAAATATTATTTATCGGAAATTATACATTATCAAAAAGCATTTGATAAAATTCGGAATACTTAGTTTTATTCTCTTTGATAAATTTAATAGCAGATGAAGGGTGTTGATTTAATCTGCCTGTAAGAAGATACGGTACATCATATCCCCATACAACACCTTCCTCTTTTAATTTCAAAATATGAGTTTCGATAAATTTCAAAACAGCAGGTAAACGATATTTAGGATTTTTAAGAAATCCAAGAAGTAATTCAAGCGAACAGTTGCCCGCACCTCTGCCCAAGCTGCTCATTGTAGCATCAAGATAACTTACACCAAGTGTCAATGCTTCGATAGTATTTGCAAATGCAAGTTGTTGATTGTTATGTGCGTGAATACCAATATATTTTCCGAATAATTCGCCATACGATAAATATTTTTGAGCTAATTCCCTTATTTGTTCAGGATATAACGAGCCATAACTGTCAACGAGGTATATACCATCAACACAGCTTTTACCTAATTGCTCCAAAGCGGAATTAAGGTCACTTTCATTAGTTTTAGAAATTGCCATAATGTTTACAGTTGCCTCATAACCTTTTTCCTTTACATCTTCTATCATTTCAATAGCAGTAGGAATTGTATTAATGTAAGTAGCAACTCTGACCATATCCACAACACTTTGACTTTTATCAGGGATATCTTTGAGATCTGTTCTTCCAACATCTGCCATTACAGATATTTTCAAGTTGGAGTTATTATCTCCGACTATTTCTCTAATATGTTCCTCATCGCAGAATTTCCATTTGCCAAATTTATTTACATCAAAAATATCCTTAGAAGCCTTATAGCCAAACTCCATATAGTCAACACCGGCTTCAATATTAGCTTTATACAAATCTTTTACGAACTCATCGGTAAAGAAAAAATCATTTACTAATCCGCCATCTCTCAATGTGCAGTCAAGCACCTTAATATCAGGTCTGTAAGATAACAATTCACCTTTTTTACCCATTTTAAACTACCTCCTTAAAAAGTACTTATAGACACTTTTTATTATACATTAAATACAAAAATTTTACAACAGTTTTTTTGGTATTATTTTCAACTTTTACAAATTGACACAATTCAATATAAATGTTATTATACTTTATATTATATATTAACATTACGGGTGAAAAGTATGCAGAGAATAGATAAAAATAACTATTACCTTGATATAGCAGAAACAGTCTTGGAAAGAGGTACTTGTATAAGGCGTAACTATGGTGCAATTATAGTTAAAAATGACCAAATTGTTTCCACCGGATATGTAGGAGCTCCAAGAGGCAGACAAAACTGTATTGATATTGGAAAGTGTATTCGTGAAAGTATGGGAATTAAGCGTGGCGAAAGATATGAAATGTGCCGTTCTGTACACGCAGAAGCAAACGCTATTATTCACGCATCAAGAAACGATATGATTGGTTCGACATTATATTTAGCAGGTAAAGATGCAAGAACAGGTGAATATGTTGAAAATGCAAATGCCTGTTCTATGTGTAAAAGAATGATTATAAATTCCGGAATTACAACTGTCATTATAAGAAATGATAAAACTAAATATACAAGTATCTCTGTATCTGACTGGATAGATAATGACGAAAGTATTTTAGGTGTTATGGGTTATTAATAAAAATAAGAGCGAAAATTTTCGCCCTTATTTTATTTTTCTCAATACTGTTTCTTTATCTTTTATTATCTGCAATTTCAGAGAATTTAAATTATCAAATTTTTTTTCTTCTCTTATAAAATCAATAAAAAATAATGTAATTTCTCTATCGTAAAGATTACCACTAAATTCGGGAAACCAAGTTTCACAAATAACTTTATTTTCATCTGTTACGGTAGGCTTAACCCCTATGTTAGTTAAACCATAATAATTTTTACCGTCTATTAATGCAGTCGTAGCGTATACGCCAAACTTCATAACCGCAAAATTATCCTCAAAAATCTGATTTATTGTAGGAATATCAATGGTTCTTCCTAAGGCTTTTCCGTGAACAACCTTTGATGTAAAAGAAAACTTTTTACCTAATAGTTCATTTATAAGTTTGATGTTTCCTTCTTTTAACAATTTTCTTATTCTGGTTGAACTTACATATTCGCCTTTATAAGATACCGGCAGAGAGATATTAATATCTATATTATTTTTATTACATAAATCTTTTAGTAAATTTGTATCCCCTTCGCCGTTCCTGCCAAAATGATAATTAAAACCACAGGATACAAAACCTGCATTAAACTTTCCAATAATAATATCGTTAAAAAAGTCTTCCGGTGTCATATTTCTGACTTCGCCAAATGGTATAAAATATACTATATCAACACCAAGTTCAGATAAAATTCTTATTTTATCTTTCCGAGTAATAATGCTCGTTGAATTTGGATTAGATTTATCAAATTCCAATCTTGGATTTTTTTCAAAAGTAAAAACAACAGATTTAAGATTATTTTTTTTTGCATAACTTATACCACTGTTTATTACACTTAAATGACCTTTATGGATTCCGTCAAAAAATCCGAGAATAACAGATGTTTTTTCATTTGAATTCAATATTTTGTTATAAATTTCCAACCTTAATCACCTCTTAAATCTCCGGAAATAGCTTTTTTATTATCATTTCATTTCTATCAAGAGATATTTCACCAAGACCTAAGAATTTACCTTCACTATATACCCTATAAATATCCAAATCATTATAATTTTTAATTTTAAGTCTGTCAAGTGTAAGACTTCCACCGTTTTTAAATCTGAAACCTTGTTGGGAAGATACTTCAACCAAATTATATTCTAAAAATAATTTTTCGGTAGGTAAAATTATATCTTCAAAATTACCATTATTGCTTGCAAAGAACTTTAATTCGTCTAATGTTTTCGCACTGTCAATACCAAAACCACAGGCAAAGGTTCTTCTAAGAGATGTTAAAACCGCTCCACAACCTAATTTTTTACCAAAATCATCACAAATACTCCTTATATATGTACCTTTTGAGCAAGAAACTATAAATTTACCCCTACCGCTTTTTTGGTCAAAATTAATAATTTCTATTTTAGAAATATTAACTTTTCGAGCTTCCCTTTCAACCTCTATTCCTTGACGGGCTAAATCGTATAATCTCACGCCATTTTTTTGGACAGCCGAATACATAGGAGGAACTTGCATTATATCTCCCTCAAACGAAGAAATTACATCTTTTATTGTTTGATATGATACATCAAAGTTACTTTCAGACAAAATATTGCCTGTTATATCAAGTGTATCTGTCGTAATACCAAGCTGAAATTCTGCACAATATTCCTTATTGCTATCAGGCAAAATATCTTGTGCTTTTGTTGCATTGCCTATTGTTATAGGCAGAACACCTGTTGCAATAGGGTCTAATGTTCCTGTATGGCCGATTTTTCTTGTTTTAGTCAGCCCTCTCATCACTGCTACAACATCAAACGAAGTAAATCCCTTTGGTTTATCTACTACTATAACTCCATTCATTCAATATAACTCCAACTGCTTTCCGATTTCAGCGATAATTGTTTCTCTTGCTTCCTCAAGCGGTTTTCCTATAAAAGCACCTGACGCATTTTTATGACCGCCGCCGCCAAATGTTTCGCAAATCTTTGAAACATCAACAGAGCCACTGCTTCTAAGAGAAATCTTATAACCCGAACGTTCCTTGTCCTCTTTCATAGTAACACCGACAAGAACGCCCTCTATTTGATTTGGTATTGATGCAATACCGGCTGTATCGTCATCTGTTGCACCTATTTCTTCAACCATATTTTTTGTGTAATAAACAACGGCAACTTTATTATTATAGTAAAATTTTATATTTTGAAGAACGGTTTTTTCAAGTTCTAATCTCTCTCTTGATTTTGTGTCAAACATAATCCTATTGATTTTAGAACACTCTGCACCTAAATTCATAAGCGAACTCGCTATCAAAAACGAACGAACCGTCGTATTATTATATTTAAAACAACCCGTATCAGTAGCTAAACCGGTATAAAGACAATTTGCTATATCTCTTGTAATTTCAATGTGCATTTCTGTCAAAAGCAAGTAAATAATCTCAGTAGTCGCAGCAGAATCCGGCTCTATGTAATTAATAGGTGCAAACTCATATCTTGATTTATGATGGTCTATACATATATCTATTTTATCTTTATAAACAGACAATTTTTCACCTAACAGTATTGTATCGGCTAAATCAACACTGACAATGAGTTCCGGTTCAAATTCTTGTTCAATAACATATTCTTTCATAAATAAAAAATTTTTTGATATATTATCGGAATTAAGAACTTTTGCATTTTTATGCATTTTTTGCAAAGCAAGACAAAGCCCATACCCGGAGCCCAATGTATCACCATCGGGACTCCTATGGGTAAGTATATAAATATTATTACTATTATTCAATATCTGTGCTATCTCTGCTAATGTTTTTGTCATTTTCATCACCTCTTACATCTAAGTCTATAAGAATCTTCGAGATATTTGCACTGTATTCAATAGAGTCTGTTGCTGCAAATGTTAATTCCGGAGTATGCCTTATTTTAAGTCTTGAACTCAATTCTTTTCTTATAAAACCTGATGCATTTTTTAAGGCTTTAACCACCTCTTTTGCATTATCAAGGCCATTCATCGAACTAATATAAACTTTACAATATGATAAATCCCTTGTTACATCTGTTCTGACAATGCTTATAAGACTATTATGCAAACGAGGGTCTTTCATTTCTCTTAAAATAGCCATTAATTCTCGTTTTATATCTTCGGCTGTTCTATCTGCTCTATGACCTGCCATCTTATTTCTCCTTTAATTATAAAATAAATTAATCTTGATATTCTTCCATTTGGAAAACTTCAAAAATATCTCCCTCTTTAATATCGCTGAATTTTTCGAGGGTTATGCCACACTCGTAACCTTGTGCAACCTCTTTAACTGCATCTTTAAATCTTTGCAGTGATGCAATTTTATCATCAGCGATAACTATACCATCACGAACAACTCTAACATCGGCACCTCTTACAGCCTTACCTGTAAGAACATAGCTGCCGGCAACCATTCCAACATTGGTTATTCTATAAGTTGTTCTACATTCAACTCTGCCGAGTGCTACTTCCCTAAATTTAGGGGCAAGCATACCCTTCATAGCAGATTGAACCTCTTCAATACAGTCATAAATTATTCTGTATGTTCTTAAATCGACACCATCACGCTCTGCATTTTCCATAGCTACAACATCAGGACGAACATTAAAGCCTACTATAATAGCATTAGAAGCGGCAGCAAGCATTACATCGGATTCATTTATACCACCAACACCGCCGTGTATAACATTAACTCTTACTTCATCATTTGATAATTTTACAAGTGATTGTTTAACTGCTTCAACAGAACCTTGTACATCAGCTTTAACAATTATTTTTAATTCCTTCATATCGCCTTGTTTCATTCTGTCAAACAGATTATCGAGAGTTACTTTTGATTGAGCATTAAATTGTTCTTCCTTCTGTTTTTCTTTTCTTTGCTGAACTAATTCTCTTGCAAGTCTTTCATCGGAAACCGCATTGAATATATCTCCGCCTGATGGAACATCATCAAGTCCTGTAATTTCAACCGGAACTGATGGTCCTGCTGTTTTAACTTTTATACCTTTATCATTAGTCATAGCTCTGACCTTACCGACAGTAGTACCTGCAACGATAATATCTCCGACATTAAGCGTACCATTTTGCACAAGAACGGTTGCAATAGGACCTCTTCCTTTATCAAGTCTTGCCTCGATAACTGTACCCTTTGCTGCTCTGTACGGATTAGCCTTTAATTCCTTAATATCTGCAACAAGAATTACCATTTCCAATAATTCATCTATACCCTCTTTTGTATGTGCAGAAACAGGAATACAAGGTGTATCACCACCCCATTCTTCCGGAACGAGTTCATATTCTGTAAGCTGTTGCTTTACCAAATCAGGATTAGCTCCGTATTTATCCATTTTATTGATAGCAACGATTACAGATACACCGGCAGCTTTTGCGTGATTAATAGCCTCAACTGTCTGCGGCATTATACCATCATCAGCAGCAACAACGAGTATGGCAATATCAGTAACCTGAGCACCTCTTGCACGCATAGTTGTAAATGCTTCGTGACCCGGGGTGTCAAGGAATGTAATATCTCTGTCACCTACTTTAACTCTATAAGCACCTATATGTTGAGTAATTCCGCCTGCCTCAGTAGATGTAACATTTGCGTGACGAATTGCATCAAGCAAAGATGTTTTACCGTGGTCAACGTGTCCCATTACAACTACAACAGGTGCTCTTTGTACGAGATTGTCGTCAACATCTTCGCTGTCATCAATAATTCTTTCTTCAATAGTCACAACAACTTCTTTTTCTACTTTTGCGTGAAATTCCATAGCAACCAGTGATGCTGTATCAAAATCAATAACATCATTCATTGTAACCATCATACCCATAAGCATTAATTTCTTAATGACTTCGGCAGCAGTCGCTTTTAATCTTAAAGCTAATTCGCTTACGGTAATTTCTTCCGGAATAGTTATTGTAATAGGTTTTGCCTTGCGTTCATTGGCTATACGGTGCAAACGCTCTGCCTCAGTTTCTTTTCGAGAGTTCTTTGGTTTACCTTTTTGTTGGGAACGCTGTGTAATTTTTTGCTTTTGCACCATATTATCATTTCTGATTTTTTCGGAGGCAAGTCTGTCATATTTTTCGTTATATCTTTCAATATCAATATGTGCCGCACGAGTATCGATAATTCTGCCGCCATTTCTGCCCAAATTTATATCTTGACTGAACTCATTTTGTAATGATTGAGTATTTATTGCAGATGAAGATTTTGCATTATTATTTTGCTGCTGTGCTTTTTGTGGTTGTTGATTGGATTTATTATTTTGTTGTTTAGGTTGTCTGTTATTATTCTGATTTTTTTCTTTATTATCTTTGTTATCTTTATTATTTTGATTTCTGTCAGATTTTTTATTATTTTGCAGCTTAAATGGTTTATCGGATTTATCCGACTTGTCTGTTTTCTCAGATTTTGCTGGTTTTTCAGACTTCTCAGTTTTTTCAGATTTTTCAATTTTTTCTTTATTATTATTTTTTTCGTTGACTGTTGTTTCAGTACTCTCATTTTTAAGGTTAAAATAGGCTTCTATATTATCAACAGCTTTTTTCTGAGTATAAAACTCAAAAACAACATTAAGTTCTTCCTGTGTAAGAGCTGTCATAGCCTTTTTAACTATGCCAAAATTTTTCTTTATTAAATCAACAATTTCTTTGCTTGGTATATTGAGGTCTTTTGCAACCTCGTGAATTTTATATTTTTTCATCATAAAGTTAAGTCCTCCTTATTATCGTCGGCAGATAACACAATAATATTCTTAGCAAAATTTTTATCTTTTACTGCTATAATTCCTGAAATCTTTTTAATTGAATTACCGATTTCATTCATAGAAGCATTTATTTTTATTGTTTTAATATTATAAATATCTGTTAATCTTCTTACCTTTTCCTCTGAATTATTTGAAATATCAGACGAAAATAAAACCAATTCAGCTTTACCGGATTTTATCGTATCAGAAACACTGTCAAATCCTACGGATAATTGTCCTGCTCTTTTAGCAAGTCCCAAAAATGATAATAATTTATTATTCATTCAGCAGACAACTCCTTTTCAAGATTATCATATATATCTTCGGGAATTTTGCAGGAAAAAGTTTTTTCTAATCTTCTTGATTTTCTGACACTTCTAAGACAATTAATATCAAAGCATATATATGCCCCTCTGCCATTCTTTTTTCCTCTAAGGTCAAGAGAAATTTCTCCGCTTTCAATTATTTCGCCCTGTTCATTTTTAATATCAGGAGCTTTAACAATTCTTATAAGTTCTCTTTTAGGTTTTTGGATATTACAGCCTAAACATTTTCTGATTGGTATTTTTTTCTTTTGCACTATTATCACTTCCCTCAAATATTAAGATATATAAAATATTTATAAGCAGGTTTTACTCAACATATCATTTTATTGTGTTTCTCCGTAAAATCCGCTTTCCGGACCTATATCAATCTTCCAGCCTGTTAATTTGGCGGCAAGTCTTGCATTCTGACCTTTATTGCCTATTGCAAGTGACAGTTGGTCATCAGGAACCGTTACTTTACAATACTTAGCCCCTGTTTCATCAAGAGTAACACTCAAAACTTTTGCCGGCGATAAAGCGGCAGATATAAATTTTGCCGGATCTTCACTATACTCGATAATATCAATTTTTTCTCCGCCAAGTTCATTAACTATATTTGTTACTCTTTCACCCTTTTGACCTATGCAGGCACCTACTGCATCAACATCAGGATTTTTACTCAATACGGCAATTTTTGTTCTTGAACCTGCCTCTCTTGATACTGATTTGATTTCTACTGTACCATCAAATATTTCAGAAACTTCTGTTTCAAATAAATGTTTTACAAGTTCAGGGTGAGTTCGGGAAATTATTGCTCTTGGTTCATTTTTATCGCTTTCCTTAACATCAACAACATATATTTTAATATGGTCGCCAACTTTAAGTTGTTTATCACAAACCTGTTCACTTTTTGGCAATCTTGCCTCACATCTTCCGAGTTTAAGCACAGCAATACCTGTATCAGGTTCAATTCTTTCAACGACAGCAGTTACGACTTCTTTTTTCTTATTATTAAACTCCTGCAATATTTGACCTTTTTCGCCATCTCTTATACCCTGACGGATAATACTTTTAGCTGTTCCAACTGCAATTCGTCCGAATTGTTTAGGGTCGAGCAATATAGCTACTTTTTCACCGTATCCCACTTTAGCGTCTATTCTTCTTGCGTTAAATAAAGAAATTTCTTTATTTACATCTGTAACTTGTTCAACGACTACTTTATTCAAATATACATCAAATTTTCCTGTTTCGGCGTCCATATCAATTAAAACATCATCATTATTACCATATGTATTCTTACAAGCGGAAACTATTGCTCTTTTAATTTGAGTTATAAGGGTATCTACCGGTATACCTCTTTCCTTTTCAAGAAGTGTTAAAGCCTCATAAAATTCTCTGTTCATTTTATTAATCAAACCTTTCTATGTTAAAATATTTTAATTATTTATATATCAAAATCATCAAGTTTTACCCACGCAGTATCTTTTTTATTTATATTAACCGAATTATTATTTATTATATTAATATCCGCACCGTTAAAAATATCAATATCCTCCACCTGAACCGTAAACATTGTTTTATCGGCGGCAATAAGTTTACCTTTAAATTCTTTCAGACCATTCGACATTGGTCTAATCATCTTAACCATAATATTTTCATCAATACAATCATAGAAATGTTGTTCTCTTGTAAGTTCACGCTCAACTCCCGGTGATGAAACCTCTAAACAATAGCTTTGTTCTATTGGGTCTGCCTCATCAAGAGGTAAATCTATTGCTCTGCTTACAATTTCGCAATCTTCTATTGTAACTATGTTACCGCTTTTGTTGTCAATATAAATTCTTAAAATCCAATTCGCTCCCTCTTTGAAAAATCTTATATCCCAGATAATTAAATCTCTGCCAAGATTTTCAATTATGGGTTCAACTAAATGCCATACTGTTTCAAGTGTATTTTTTTTGTTTTTTGCCAACTTAAAAGTCATTCCTTTCTGATATATTGAGATTAATAAATATAATAAAATAGATAAAACATAAATAAAAGAGTGGGCCAAACCCACTCTTTACATTACGATAAAACTATGCAATATCATTTTACCACAAGAAAATAGACTTTGCAATAGTTTATCAATAAATTTTTAATATTTTATGTGGGTTTACAATAGATTAAAATAACTTATCAAAGCAACTATTGACAGTAATAATATATATTATTATAATAATTTTCATAAGAGCTTTTTTTACATTTTACCCAACAAAAGGCTTATCAATAAGGAGTAGAAAATGAATACAAAAATAAAAAGAAAAACAATTAAATGGATTATTTTGGGCATAGTTCTATTGATTTTAATATCAATATCTACCATATTATATATTAATTCATATTATATTTATATTTTAGGAGAGTATTTTGGTGTAAATTGCGAAAAAATAGAAATAAACAAAGTTTATCCGGAAGATATAGTACAATTTACGCTCGATGAACTAAGTTCAAATGATAAAATTGAGTTTAATCAAAGTATGATGCTTATAAATACCGACTTTCCTTTGAAAAATGATTTTGTTCCTGTAATATCCCAATATAAAGATACTGATGTGAAAATGAATAATTGTATGCACGATGCATATACCTCTCTTTCAGTAGCAGTAACCGAAAATACAGGCGAAAAAATTTTTATTTCCAGTGATTACAGAACCGACTCCCAACAACAGGAAGAATATAACGAAAATCCATCTTCTGCAACAAAACCCGGTGCAAGTGAACATCAATCCGGACTTGCTCTTGATATATATTCGCCATATTATGCAGGTTTCAGCTTCATTAAGACGGAAGCAGGTCAATTTGTAAATTCAAACTGTTGGAAATATGGCTTTATTATCCGTTACCCATCATTTGGAAAAAATGAAACAGGAATAAAATATGAACCGTGGCATATTCGTTATGTTGGCGAACCCCATTCAAAAATCATATATAATAATCATTTAACCTTAGAAGATTACATACTTTATTACGAAAATGATGTTTGGTATGAGATTGATGGCTATTTAATTTCAAGACAAACACTTTCGAGCAATAATACTCTCAAAATACCAAAAGATTATTCCGAAGTCGTTATATCTCCCGATAATACGGGATACTATATCGTCACAGTATTAAAAAATAAGTAAAATAAATTATATAAATATCTTTTACTGTTATAAAAACTACATTTTAAAAAAATTAAGACTACAACTGGTATTGTTGTAGTCTTTTTGCTATAATATATTTAACTTTTTAAATTTAAGGGGGATTATTAAATGGGTTTTAATTTTAACAATCAAATTGCACTTGTTGGGGACATTGCACTTGATACAAATGTTTTTTTAAGCGGTACAAATAATGAAAACAGTAATATTGAAAATTATCCGACTAAACAAATATTAATGAATGTTGGCGGATGTGTTGTTAATCATAGCAAATCAATGATTGCAAACGGGGTTCAACCTGAAATTATATCATTATTTTCTAATGACTATATTGGTAAAATGATGCTGCAAGAATTAGAAAATTATAAAATATCAACACGCTGCCTATTTCCTATACTTAATATTAATAACAAAAGTGTATTATTAGTAAGTCCGAACGGTAATAAAAAAATATTTTCCGAAAAATCACCTCTGCCGCCACAAAATTTAATAGAAAAAAATTTATTATCTTTAATAAGCAGCTTTAATTATATACATTTTTCGCTAAATAATTGGAATAAACCACTCATTAAGAAAATTCTGCAAAGTAATCCAAATGCTCAGCTATCAGTGGATTTGCAATTAAATATTAACAATTTAGATAAAGAAATAATTTCTCGTATAAAAATTGTATTTTTTAGTGGTGCAGAAATCAAAAACCATAAACAAGTTATAGAAAATATTCTTTCAATGGGTGCTGAAATAGTTATTTGTACCATTGGGGAAAACGGCTGCTTAATAGGACAAAAAAATAAAGATATTAAGCAATATCGTTCTATGAAACAAAATAAACCTATTATTGATACAGTTGGTGCAGGAGATGTATTTGCGGCTACATTTTTATGTGAATATTATAGAAATCAACCTATTGGAAAAGCTGTTATTAAAGCTACTATTCAAGCCGGTAAAAGTTGTGTATCCTATGGATTAGATAATCTATATACAACCTCTGAACTTGAACAGGAGTTCCGAGTTTTAAAGTCTATGTCATTTTAAATAAGATTTTCTAAATATCGTTCAACAGATGCAACACAATTTGCTCCATCTGATACTGCAGTTACAATTTGCCTTAATTGTTTTTGTCTGACATCACCTGCAACAAAAAAACCATTTTTTGAAGTTTTACCACTCTCATCAGCTATAATATATCCGTTATTGTCTAAGTCAACCATATCCTTTACTATATTTGAATTAGGTACATATCCCACAGCAATAAAAACACCATCGATACATAATCTTTTCCGTTCATTATTAATTATTAAATCTATACTTTCAACATTTTTTGCACCTATAATTTGCATTGGTATGGCAGACAATATAATTTCAATATTATCTGTACTTCTGACTTTTTCTTGCAGGACTTTATTTGCCCTGAACTTATCTCTGCGATGTATAAGATATACTTTATTTGCTGTTTTAGACAATAAAACTGCTTCGCTTAATGCAGTATCACCTCCCCCAATAACAGCAACCGTTTTATCTTTATAAAATGCACCGTCACATATTGCACAATACGAAACGCCTTTGCCTATTAATTCTTTTTCTCCGATTATATTTAATTTTCTGTGTTTGCAGCCGGCTGCATATATAACTGTCCTCGCAGATATAACAGAATTGTCCGAACATTTTATATTATAAATATTATTATCATTGGTTATGTCAATAACTTCTGCATTTATAAATTCCGCACCAACCTTTTTAGCGTGTTCTCTGAATTTATTTCCTAAATCAAATCCACTTTCAGCATATAATCCGGGGTAATTATCCACCTGTTCACTTTCGGTAATTTGACCTGCACCATTATAATTTTTTTCTATTATAACAGCATTAAGCATAGCTCTTTTGGCATATATTATTGCAGATAAACCCGCACAGCCACTACCTATGATAACTAATTCATACATAAAAATATCCCCCATAACAAACTCTATTTTTAGTTTATTATGGGTGGATATAATAATTTATATACAGGATAATGCAAGTTTTATCATATTAATAAAACTTTTTTCTCTTTGTTCTGCGGTGGCTGCTTCATTTTTAAGCGGACAATCCGATATTGTTAGTATTGACAAGGCATTTTTACCGCAATTCATAGCGTTTAAATATAAACCTGCGGTTTCCATTTCTACACATAATATACCCATTTTTTGCCACTTAGCAGTATTTTCTAAATCGTTGTAGAAACAATCTGATGTAAATATAGGTCCAATAACTGTACTTAATCCTAATTTATCGGAATTTTGTTCGGCTTTTTTTAAAAGCTCAAAACTTGCAGTTGGTGCAATTATACCGGGCATACCAAAACTGCCTGCATAATTAGAGTCTGTACAGGCAGACATACTAATAACTACATCTCCAATTTTTAAATCACTTCTTATCGCACCGGCTGTCCCTACTCTAATAATGTTATTGACATCATAATAATTAAATAATTCATAAGAGTATATACACATAGATGGTATTCCCATACCACTTGCCATAACAGATACTTTTTTACCATTGTAAAATCCTGTATAACCAAGTATCCCTCTTGTTTTATTAACCTGCACATAATCCGTCAAAAATGTTTCGGCAATAAACTTGGCTCTCAGGGGGTCACCGGGCATTAAAACGGTTTCTGCAAAATCTCCTTTTACAGCGGAAATATGAGGTGTTGGTGTATTATTCATAATAAAAGCTCCTTTCCAAAATTAAAGATTATATATTTAATAATCAAAGATGTTTTTCTTTGATATTATAAAAACCCTAACATCTTGTACTATTAAAATTATTTTAACATCTATAAAATTAAATTTCAATAATTTATGAATAAAGAGTATAGCTGTATCTGATAATATTATAGGGGTGAAAAATATGAGTATGAACAAAGATACAGTTGATTTATTAAATGAAATATACCAATCTGCTCAAACAGGTATAAGAGCTGCTAAAATTATGATGGATAAAACAGAAAATAAACCTCTTAAAGACGAACTCATTTCACAATATAAAGATTATACAGGTATATCCGCTATTGCCGAAAAAAATCTCACCGAAAACAATATTTTACCCAAAGATATTAACCCTATCACAAAAGCTACTATGTGGGGCAGCGTTCAATTAAATACTATCACAGATAAAACTCCTTCTAAAATTTGCGAAATCATTATAAACGGAACAAATATGGGTATTGTTGAAATGACTAAAAATTTACACCGTTTTACCAACAGCGATAGTAATTCTCAAAATTTAGCAAAAGAATTTATTAAAAATGAGGAGTATCATATTGATAGATTAAAAGGTATGCTTTGCTAATATTATATTTATTTTAGAATCAATACAATAGCTGTTACAAATATAACTTCTAATATAAATATTATTGGTATTCCTATCATAAATTTATTTTTTTGGGTTTTATGTCTTATTAATTTCATAACAGTATATTCTATAATACAACCGCTTAATCCGGCTAACACAAGCAGAGTTCTCTCAGGAACTCTGCGTTTGTGTTTTATTGCCATTCTTTTATCATATATCGTAATAATAGCAGCTACTATATTTATAACAACAAAATATATAACAAGACATATAACAAATTCTTTCATAATATCAAAACCTTTTTCATATAAATATTTCTATAAAACATAAGACAAATCTTGTAAAGGAGTACGAATTTCTTATGAGATACAGGAAAAGTAAAATTAAAAAAATTATTTTTATTATATTTATAATGATAGCCGTATATTTAGTCTATAATTTTACACAGGGCAAATACGAGAACGACATTGTTATTAATCATAATTCAAATTCTGACTCTAATAAAGAAAATAACAAAGTATCCCAGACCTTAACAAATACAAAAAATGATATGTCAGAAATGAGAGGCGTCTGGGTTTCATATATATCATTGGGCGATATAACAGAAGGAGAAAAGGCTTTCAAGTCAAAAGTTGATGAGATTATATCCACTGCATTAAATAATAAAATGAATACACTTATTGTACATATAAGACCATTTGGTGATGCATTATATAAATCAGATATATTTCCTTATTCACACTTACTAACAGGTACTCAGGGTAAAGACCCCGGTTATGACCCTCTTGAATACTTTATTAAAAAAGCCCACGAAAACGGACTCGAATTTCACGCTTGGATAAACCCTCTAAGAATAAAAGTTAATGGTACACCGTCAAATTTAAGTGATAACAACTTATATAATATATGGAAAAATGACAACAATACTGAGAATGATGATTGGTTTATAGAATGGGACGGAGATATTTACTTAAATCCTGCGTATCCCGAAGTGCGAAAAATTATAATTGATGGTGTTATAGAAGTTGTAGAAAATTACAATGTTGATGCCATACACTTTGACGATTATTTTTATCCGACTACAAGCAAAGAATACGATAAAACTGCCTATAATAAATATCTTGATACTGTTAAAAACAATAATATTCCACTTTCACATTCCGAATGGCGAAGTTGGAACATAAATACTCTTATATCAGGTGTGTATAGTGCTGTACACTCACATTCAGATAATGTTAAATTTGGCATATCTCCGCAAGGCAATATTTCAAATAATGCCACAATAAATGCCGATATTAAAACTTGGTGCAGTGTCTATGGATATATTGATTATATATGCCCTCAAATATATGTCAGTTTAACACACCCTTTACTGCCATTTAATGACACAATTAAGGAATGGCGAAAATTAACAATATGCAATAGTGTTAAACTTTATGGCGGACTTGCGATTTACAAAGCCGGAAGTGATGTAGATGACGGTACTTGGCTTGAAAGCAATAGTATAATTGCACAAGAAATTCAATCATTGCGAGAGGAAAAATTTGACGGATTTATGTTGTATTCCTATGAATATCTTGATAATAAGCAAACAAAAGAAGAAATCGCAAATGCCCTAAAAGTCATTTCATAAGCGAAACCCCACCAAAAACTAAATTTTTTCAGCGTTGCACCAATCTTCACCGAGAGATACTAATTTAACTCCTAAAATCTTACCGGAAATATCTTCACTTGACTTTAATCGAACAGGAGTATAATTTTTTGTATATCCTTCCCAGATATCATCTTTACATTTCGTTTCAAATAAAACGCTTTCAACTAAACCTAATTGTGAATTGAGAAATTCCTTTCTTTTCTGCTCGCAAACATTAATCATTATGTCACTTCTTTGTTTTTTAACAGCATTAGTTAATTGTCCCTGTGATTTATCGGCAGGCGTACCCTTTCTTCTCGAATAGGCGAATATATGAGCCTTCGCAAAAGCAACTTTTTTTGCAAATTCGACATTTTTAGCAAATTCTTCCTCAGTTTCCTTCGGGAAACCAACCATTATATCGGTAGTAATCGATGGATTTACAAATATACTTCTGATATTATTCACTATCTCTAAATATTCATTTGATGTATAATGCCTATTCATTCTTTTTAATGTTTCATCACAACCACTTTGCAATGATAAATGAAATTGTGGACAAAATTCTTTCAACTTACTTAATCTTATCAAAACATCATAGTCCATACATTCCGGTTCTAACGAGCCTAAACGAACCCTTTCTATTCCTTCAATATTGCAAACAGCTTCAACGGCATCGCAAAAATTTTCACCTGTATCCTTACCAAATGATGTCAGATTAATACCAACAAGTACTATTTCCTTAAATCCATTATTTGCAAGTGACTGAATTTCTGTTTTTATATCACTTATATGCTTAGACCTGACACGACCTCTGGCATAGGGTATTATACAATATGTACAAAATCTATCACAACCGTCCTGTATCTTAACAAAGGCTCTCGTTCTATTATGAAATTGATTAATATTAATTTTTTCAAACTCCTCACCTTTTTTATGTTCAGGAATATCAATAATTCTATTATTAGTCATAAGATATTGATTAACAGCAGGCAAGATAGCTTGTCTTTTTGTATTTCCCATAATTATATCAGCTTCGGAGTATCTATCATCGGCATCAGGAAATGCCTGTGGCATACAGCCCGTTAAAACTATTATACCTGTTGGATTTTCTCTTTTAATTCTGTGCATTAATTTAATGGCTTTCTGTTCACTTACAGATGTTACGCAACAGGAATTAATTATAGTAATATCTGCATTATCATTTTCAGGGCATAATTCAAAACCATTTTCAATCATATTAGTTATTATAGCCTCAGATTCATATTGATTTACCTTACAGCCAAGTGTAACTACTTTTATATTCATAATAAAACTCCTTTTTTAATTTTTATATATCATTATTTAAAATAATATATTTATAATATTTATAAAACATCTGTACAAATTGCACAATAATACATATATTTTTTTGATTAAAATGATTATTTATTGTTATTGAAAAAAGGTTACTAATTTGTTATTATATTATCAATGAATTTATTAACGAGGTGCTTATGATGCTTTCTACTACTATTTCTTTGTCCAACTTACAAGATATTAAGTCTTTTATCGGTGTTACTACTAAATATCATCATATTCCTATGAAATTATTAGACGATAACTACAATGTTGATGCCCATTCAATAATAGGTATCATAAGTCTTGATATTTCAAAACCTATTACACTAAAAATTGACGCCGAATATTCAGAGGAACTCTTTAATGACCTTGCACCATTCTTAATTAATGAAACAGCCCTTGTTTAATTATCCTCAAAATTACTTAATTCAATTTCAAGCTTTTCCCATTGTTCATATAGACAGTCCAAGGACTGTCTTTTTTTATTCATTAAATTCGTTATTTCAATAATTTTTTCATAATTTTCGGCTACCTCAGGTAACATTAATTGTTTTTCAAGATTAGAAATTTCAATTTCTGTATTAGCAATTTCAGTTTCGGTTTTAGAAACCCTTGTTTTTAATTTACGAAATTGTGATGCTTTTTCTTTTTTTTGTTTATATTCATTGATACGGTCGGTATTATCTGCTTTAACGGCAGTTATCTGTTCAAAGGGTCTGAATTTTTCCAAGAAATATTCATAATTACCTTCAAATTCCGTTGCACCGTCTTTTGATAGATAATATAATTTTGTAGCAAGTTTATTTATCAAATATCTATCGTGGGATACAACTATTAAAGTCCCTTCATAACACTTTAACGCTTCTTCCAATGCCTCACAGGAGGCTATATCAAGATGGTTTGTTGGCTCATCTAATAGCAGCAGATTACAACCTGATTGCATAAGCTCTAACAAAATTAATCTTGCCCTTTCTCCGCCGCTCAAAGATGATATTTCCTTAAAAACATCGTCACCATAAAATAAAAATTGTGCCAGAGCATTTCTTAGTTGAGTTTGGGTCATATAGGGGTATTTATCCCATAATTCTTGCAATACTGTTTTATTGCTGTCAATACCCTGTTGAATTTGGTCATAATAACCTGTAAGTACACCAATTCCGGTTTTAATACGGCCATTCGTTTGATGATACTTCTTTAATATTGTTTTTAATAAGGAAGTCTTACCACAGCCATTTTTTCCAAGAATGAATATTCTGTCACCCCTTTTTACCGATATATTTACATTTTTAAAAATCTCTTTATCTCCAAAGGATAAGGATAAATCGCTTATATCAAGAACATCTTCACCGCTAATGCTTTTTACACTAAACTTAAACTTTAAACTTTCGGGTGTATTTTCCGGTTTTTCGAGGTTTTGCTCTAATCTATCTATAACTTTAAGTTTACTTTCAGCAGTTCTAATATTTTTTTCTCTGTTCCATTGTCTTTGCTGAGCCACGATACCCTCAAGGCGTTCAATTTCCTTTTTAGTATTATCATACACTCTTTGAGCGGCTAATTTTCTTTCTTCTTTTTGTGGTAAATAAGCAGAGTAATTACCCTTATATGTAACAAGTTTTTTATGTTCAATTTCAAAAATCTTGTTGGCAACCTTATCAAGAAAGTATCTGTCGTGAGATATAACTATATAGGCAGTTTTACTATTCCTTAAATAATCTTCAAGCCATTCGACTGAATTAGTATCAAGGTGATTGGTTGGCTCATCTAATAATAATAAATTTGCGTTGCTTAAGAGCATTTTAGCAAGTTGAACCTTTGCTCTTTGACCTCCGCTTAATTCTCCTATTTTTAATTGCATTTCCTCATCGCTGAAACTAAGACCTAATAATGCCGACCTTGCCCTCGCACGACAAGTTAATCCATCATTCCTTTGAAACTCATCATTTAAAAATGATTGTTTTTCTATAAGCTCATTTGTATTATACGGATTTTCAGAAATTTGCTTAGCAAGCAATTCAATTTGCCTTTCCATTTCAAAAATATCTTCAAATACAGTTAAGACTTCATCATAAGCAGTAATATCAAGATTTCGGCAAGTATGCTGCTCCATATAACCTATTTTGGTATTTTTAGATATATATATTTCTCCTTCTGTTGTCGAATATTCCCCTGTAATAAGTTTAAATAATGTTGTTTTTCCGCTTCCATTAATACCTATAAGTCCTATCCTATCGTTGCTTTGTACCTCAAATGTAACACCCTCAAATATCTTATTTGAACCAAAATATACACTTGCATTACTTGCACCCAATAATGCCATAATTTTTAAACTCCTTTAAATTTATTCATAACAGAAAATTATGCCAATCTGTCTAATTTTCCAATATCCCCGATTACCAAAAGTGTAATATCATCAGACAACGGCTCGTCAGGATTTACATTTGATATAATTTCTCCATTTTTTCTTATAGCAATAACATTTATTGCATATTTTTGTCTTAAATCTAATTGTTTAAGATTTTTGCCAACCCACTCTTCTTTAACGGCAATTTCAATCATACTTATTTTACTTGACAATTCAACAAATTCCTTAAAATTATCTGAGGTTAATGTTTTCGCCAATCGCATTGCTGTATCTTTTTCAGGAATTATAACTCTATCAACACCAAGTTTTAAAAGTACTTTGCCGTGTATGACATTAGACGCCTTTGCAACAATATAAGGTACATTTTCCTCTTTCGCTATAATTGCAGACATAACACTTGCCTCTAAGCTCGAACCCGTAGCTATTATAACGCAATCCATATTTGACAGACCTTGATTTGCCAAAGCATTTGTATCAAGAACATCTACTTTTCTGGCACAAGTTACATCTCCTTTTATATCTTCTATTTTATCATCATCTTGGTCAAGTGCAAGAACATATGCACCTGTCCTGCATAGTTCTATGGCAACATTAGAACCAAAACTACCTAATCCTATAACTGTAAATGATTTTCTTTTTAACATATAACAAGTTCCCCCTTATTAACCAACTGTAACATCTTCCTCCGGATATGAGAAAAGATTTTTTTTGCTCTTTTTATAACCAATAGCAATAGCCATTGATATAGGTCCCACTCTTCCAAAGTACATACATATTATTATTAGTATCCTTCCAAATATATTTAAATCCGGACTAAACGAACGGCTTAAACCTGTTGTTCCAACGGCTGAAAATACTTCAAACGAAATATCCATAATATCACCTGATTGAAATACAGATAATACAAATATCATAAACAATACAACCGTAAAACTCATAATACATACTGCTATTGCCTTTTTAATTGTAGCGATAGGAAGCACTCTGCCGAATATCGTATTATCCTTATTGCCTCTTACAGTATTATAAGTAACTATAATTATAATAGCAATAGTAGATGTTTTTATGCCGCCGGCAGTACCAACTGACGAGCCACCTATAAACATAAGTATCATAGAAACAATAGCTGTATTTTCGTTCATAGCCTTTTGAGAAATAGTGTAAAATCCCCCTGTTCTTGTTGTTACGGATTGAAAAAATGACGCAAGAATTTTATTGCCAAGCGACATATTACCTATTGTATCGGGATTATTATATTCAAATATAAATACTAATACAGCCCCTGATAATATTAATATAAAAGTAGTAGATAAAACTATTTTCGTATGTAAATGCAATCTTATAAGAATATCCCGCAAGAGCATAGTTTTATTAAAAATTTTTCTCAGCACTCTTATTATATCCCACCATACTATAAAACCTATGCCACCTACAATAATAAGTCCCATTGTAATAATATTTACCCATATATTATTTGAATATGGAGCTAAACTATTTTCACCTATTATATCCATTCCCGCATTGCAAAAGGCCGATACAGAATTAAATATCGAAATCCATATTCCTTTTGCAATTCCAAAATCTTTTATAAATACAAAAGAGTAGCATACGGCACCTAAAAATTCTATTATAAATGTACCTTTTAATATTCTTATCAAAAATGCAACAAGTCCGTTCAATGTATCTAAATTAAAGGCTTGTTCAATAAGCAATCTGTTTTTCAAATCAACTTTTTTTCTCATTATAAGTATAGCAGATGTAGTTAAGCTAACTACCCCCAATCCACCCAACTGTATCAACAATAATATTATTGCCTTGCCAAATAAACTCCAATAGTTAAATGTATCAACAACAACTAATCCCGTAACACATACAGAAGTAGTTGCTGTAAAAAGTCCATTTATAAAATTTACATTCTTGCCGTCTGCTACTGATATAGGCAAACATAACAATGCTGTTCCTATTAGTATTACAACTAAGAAGCCTATCGCTATAACTTGTGTAGCAGAAAGATTTTTTAATTTTTTTATAAGACCTATTTCTTCCTTCATTAAAATATACCACCCCTTGCAAATTTTTACAAAGTTTATAACCCCTGCATTATATTATTAAATTTATTATTATCTCTTAAAAGATTATAAAGCATCGGAGAAAGATTGAATTCTTTAATAAGATTTAAAACCTCACAATAAAAGGCTCTCTGCTGCAAAAAATTTGGATTTTTTCTTTTAGTTGCTCTTATCAATATATTTTTTTGGGTATGCTCAAAGTCTATAAATTCCAACAACTGAGTTTTATAACCACAACACTCCAATAAATTAGCCCTTATTGCGTCTGTAAATAATGCAGATATTCTTTCTTTAACTATACCATATCTTGTCAATATAGAATACTCATTACTTTTTATTTGGGCATTGAGTTCGTGCTGACAGCACGGTACTGAAAAAATCATATTTGTATTCCAAGATATGGCATTAAATAAGGCATAATCGGTTGCGGTATCACAGGCGTGTAATGTAATAACCATATCAATGCGATTGTTACCGGTATAGTCTTTTATATCTCCGCTTACAAATTTTAAATTATTATAGCCGTATTTCTGGGCAATATTATTACAGTTTTTAATAACATCTTCTTTTAAATCAACACCTATTATATTAGTATTTATATTCTTTATGTATGTGCAATAATAATATAATATAAATGTAAAATATGACTTTCCACAACCAAAATCTATAATATTAAATTCATCTTTATCTTGGATTTTTGAAATTTCATCATCTATAATCTCTAAAAATCTATTTATTTGTTTATATTTATCATACATAGATTTTATGATTTTTCCTTCATTAGTGAAAATACCCATATCTACTAACGGAGGTATTACAGTTCCTTCTTTAAGAATATAATCTTTTTGTTTGTTATTTGATATTTTCTTTTTAGGGACATTACCGTCTGTAATATTCTTAGAAAAAAGAACCTTGCCTTTTTTAGATATTTTAATATGATACTCCTTATCATTATCCCACGCTGTACATTGTTTATAGTCGTTATTTATAGGTTCACAGATATAATATATAATATCAGAAGTATTTATATTTTTATGCACAACCTGCTTTTCAGTGTAACGCTCAGCTTGATATATATTATTAATTTTTTGAATAACAGTCCTTTTATAAATATTATTCTTATCTTTTAAATCACTAAACACAAATTTATATGAGCCATTACTCACAATTAATTCTACTATACTTCGTAAATCCCTTTCCAAAATCTCCCACCCTCTAATAAAAAACAGCTAATGACCAAAAATTAATCATTAGCTCGACTGCTTATATTATATAATAACAGTATAATTTTGTCAATGATAAATGATTATATATAGATATAAACATTAAACTCAACTTTATATCAAATTATATGTTGTAGATTGTCACATAATATGTTATAATTAAAATGCTTTATTTACAAAAAATAAATCTTATTAAATGAAAAAGTTACTAATCAAAAAAGGGATTTAAGAAGGGAGGTAATTAATATGTCTAACATATACAACTATTCTCCGTTATGGGGTTCTTGGATTGTTGGTGCAGCTATAAGGCTGAACCATTTCAGTAAAACTCATATTGCAAGTGCTATGATTAACGGAAAAATACGCTATTCCCATATAAAACATATTATTATACCACTCGATAATAAAAACGATATATCTGTTGAGGCTGTTGCAACAAGAAAAATTATGTTAGAAACTTTACTTGATGAAGTTAAAGTTTCCGATTTACTGCAAGATTTCTCAAATATAAATACATATGATGCCGTAAAAGTCGTGCATAGTAATAATAATTCTGTATATGATATATTTTTGCGTTCTGCACCTCTAAAAAATTTAACCGAAATTCTTTGCGAAAGAAGTCTTACAGAAATTGATGTTATAAAAATGGCTATAAATATCTGTGGTTCATTGGAAATTGCAGAATGTAAAGGTGTCGTTCACAGTCATTTATCAACAGATACAATTTTTATAGACGAAAAAGATAATTTCCTCTTGGGAGATTTTTGCTGCAGCGAAAAACTTGCAAAATTTTATGACAATTCCACTAAACTAAAAGCTATGGAATACGCTTCTCCAGAAGAATATAAAGACAATATAATTACAAACTCATCTAATCTATATTCACTTGGCATAATATTATATTATCTTTTTAATAACTGCAGGCTGCCGTTTATGCCCGATAATCCTGAAAACCTTAAATCAAAAGAATATAATAATTTTATTTATAAAAGGATTTTTAGCGACTCGCTTCCTAAGCCCGTTAATGCCAACGATACAATTAATAAAATTATCCAAAAATGCTGCAAGGTAAATCCAAATGAGCGTTGGCTCGGAGCAAGCGACCTTAAAAATGCTTTAATTGATTACTTTGACGAATTGGTGGAGGAAAATGATTTTAAATATAAAAATATCAATTTAACTCCTATTACAACATCAAATTTGCCGTCACTCAACAGTGATTTTGAAAGCAGTTTTTTTGAAAATCTTAATGATAATTCTGTCGGCAAAACTATTATAGAAACAAGTACTAATAATTCAACTGTTAAAACTATATCAATAAATGGCAGTAAATCGCATTTTAAAATCGTTAAAACTACTAAAAATATAAAAGATGATAAAAAAGAAAAATCTAATCCCGACATTCCGGAAAAAACAGAAAAAAAACATATATATACAAAAACTTATAAACCTAATCGTACTGTTAAACCAAATATTAAGTTAAAAACTGTTTCTAAAACAAAAGACAGCATTGAAGTTGTCGTAATATCTGATAAAAACAGTAATACAAAAAATGATGATAATATAGTAATTCATAATCCAAAAGCTGACGAAAATACTAATATCAGCAACAATATTGATAATTCAAAAGAAGAACTTTTAGATTTAGAAAATTATGTAAAGGAAAATCAAAAAAATTCCGAAACAGAAAAATTAAAAAAACTTAACGCTGAATCTATGGATAATTCTGACGGTAAAGATGATTTAAAACCACAAAAAAATATAAAGTTATTATTAATATTATCTGTCGCAGGAGTAATACTTATAGTCGCAATTTTAATATATCTTTTATTATTTAATTCAAAAAATTCTTCTGAAAACAATCTTAACACTTCTCAGAAAAACGAATCTCTAATATCAAATAACTTAAACTCTAATACAGCAATATTAGGTAGTATAAATTATGATGATAGTGATAAATGTGCTACTATACCTTATCTTATAGGTGAAACTCCTGACAATGCAAAAAAACTTATAGATGAAAATAATCTTGCCAATGTAAATATTAATGTCGAAATAGCACACGCTTATAGTTCAGTAGTTGAAAAGGGTTATATCATAAGTCAGAGCGTTCCGGAAAACACAACATTTACCTATGATGCCACAATACAAATAGTAGTGTCTGACGGTTTAAGCGATGATATGATATTTGCACAGGCACATCAACAAAAAATTGAGATAATCTCTGAGGGTAATTCCACTGCCCATTTAACACTTTATCAATATGATAAAAATAATTGGAAACAACTTTTTGATTGTGAGGCATATCTCGGAAAAAATGGCATATCCGAGGACTACGGCAAAAATAAATATACATCCCCAAAAGGTACTTTTAATATATTATTCGCCTTCGGAACAGAAAAACCTACCACTAACCTAAACTTCACAACCATACTCGAAAATACAGTATTAATTACAGATGAAACTTCACCTTATTATAATACCCTTCAAAACAGATACCTTGCTGTCAATTTAAATTACAAAGATGTGTACTATATGTTTAAATCCAATCAATTAAATTATTGCATATTCTTTGACTTTAACGGCGATGGCATTACAAAAGATTCCGCTAATGCAAATAAAGGTTCTAACCTTACAATTTGCGGATTTAACGGAAAACTTAGTGCAACAGACGGCTGTATTGATATTAAAGCAACAGATATGCTAAAATTATTATCATATCTTGACAGCAGTAAAAAACCTGTTGTTATTATAAAGTAAAAATCAAAAGTGGGAATTACGAAAAAACTCGTAACTCCCACTTTATTTTATTTATTCAATTTTTTATGCACAGCAGAAATAACTATCAATAAAATTGCTACTCCCCCTACAATAATTGTTGGGATTAATGCTTTCATAATATTACTATCTTCACCCGTATATACGACATAAGGTGGTGCATCTCTATAATATTCTGCTGTAAATCGCCATATATTAAAAGATTTGAGTTTTTGGCACCCATTACCAATATTATTCAGTATAATATTTTCATAAATATTACTATCGAACCTTATGGGATATATTATGTTTTGTTTATGTAATTTTATTTTATCGTCATAAAATAAAATTTCTGTGTCAGTATATATATGTTCAGTACCTGCCTTCTCATTTACCATACACATCATAGAAGAAATGCCTTTTTTATTGTTATCAATATTATCTAAGGCTAATCTCTGAACTATATTATTATTTAATAAATATTTTTCTCTAAAAGATACTAATGGGTATTCTATTACTTCATTTGTATCTTTAAATTTTACAGCCCCCTCTCCAAGACAATATGTGAATTGTATACTGAATATATCTAAAATAATCATAATTAATGGCAATACTATAATAACTCTCTTTAACATAGCACCACTCGTTTAATCTTAAAACTTAATATTAATAATTCAAATAACCCATTCACTTCCTATAACTTTGACTAAAATCTATTATTATCTTAAAAAAATCAAACGAATTTCATTTTTAATTGTATTTACAATTAATTTAATGTCACAGCTATCCTGTATCAATAATGTTCTCATTTTGATAAAAAAATACCAATGCTCCATTAGTTATCATAAATGATTTCATAACAATAGACGATAAAACAGAAATATATCTTTTTTTCATATATGTAAATCCCCTATTCTATTAATTTTAAATCATTTACTAAGGTGCTTTTAACCTCGTCTTGTGTCATATATTTATCATTTTATAAGTTTTTCTAAATTCGCAAAGATACGATTTAAATTATGTTTGATAATGATACAGCACTTTTAATTATCGCTCTAATATTCCTCAAAATCTATTAAAAGATTTCCAAGTTTACCAGTGCCGGTTCTGACATTACAGTCATTAAAATAAAACGGTTTTTCAACAGTAAATACAGATTGTGCCGCAGACAAAATTACATTTGCAAACAAAACTTTCTTTTTCATAAAATACTCCTTTAATTAATTTATTTATCATAAGCGAATTATATCGCTTTGATACAAATTTTATTGCGGGGCTATCTTATATAATCTACACTTCACTTGCAAAATTACCTTTTATTATTTTTGTCTTATGTTTAGATTTAGATTTTTTACCGCTTTTAACAGGAAATAATGCAAACGAAACTAACAAAACTATAATACCTATTCCAAATACTCTGCCATAATTTGTTTCAAAGTAATTCATAATATACCCTAAATATGGTATTGCAATTTTGGGTACACCAATTATATTCATACAATAAACCGGTCCTTCATCATTTAATTTATCTGCTATACCTTTTGTTGTAAAATATTGTTTATCTTTTGATATGTCAACTATTCTGTGAGTTACAACGGTTAATGAATTATCTTTGATGAATGTTATATCATCACCAATGTGAAGTTCTCTTGGAGATATACTCTTGACATAAATTAAACTACCTTTTGAATATTTAGGCTCCATACTTTCCTCTAAAATTTTATATGCTTTCATTCCAAACAGTTGCGGTATAGCAACCATAACTACTATTAATAGTAAAATAACTATCATAGAATATAAACCAATATTTCTAAAAATTTTTGATAAACGCAAAACTATCCATTCATCTCCTATTTTTATTTATTTATAAATCTAATATAATTTATTAACCTATTTTATTCAGAATATAATCGTTTACATTGTAATGAAGATTGCCATAACTAAAAAGCCAATTTATTATTTCTTCAAAATCATATTTACCTATTCTAAAATGTTTGAGGATTTTCAAGCTATTTTCTTGTACAGTTCTATAAAAATATTCTAAAAATTTATAATCCAAATTTGTAATGATTATTTCAAAAATATAACTCTCATTATCTTCTGTTTCAGCACTTTTAATAATATTTAAAGTACAACCTATTTTATTTAATATGTAGCCAAAATAAACATCTCTATTAGGATTTGACACAGTAACGGGAACTTTAACTGTTTTATCTTCTCCGACAATTTTATCAATATAATAATTATTATATGTGTAACCGCCAATGTTATGAGCAGTTATTTCATAACCTGATAAATTATATGCTAATGATGTACTTCCTTCATATACAAAAATTTCTGTTTCACTTATAGATTGTGCCAATTCCGGACTTTCTACGACTATACCATTATTATCAACAGGCTCTCCCCTATCATTCACCCTATAATAATGAATATTTATTCCTCCGCCATCTATATTAATAATAGGTATTTCAAAATCCTGTTGATATTGAAATCTATAATTATCATAATAAAATATTTTTCTTTTATTCATTTCAAAATCTTGATTTATAGGTGTATCATCTTTTAATTTTATAATATATTTAATAGTCATTGTTTTCTCCTCCAAAAGTTCATTAATTTTTATTTTATAATGCTTATATAAAATCAATAACTTTTTATAATTTGGGAATGACATTTTTAATTGATTTAATTACAATTAGGATTATAATACATTTTTGCACAATAGTCAATAGTTATTTTTATAACTTTTGCACAAAAAATAAGCATTATTTTAATATTTTATGATATATCAATGTACTTTTATAGAACAATATAAAATATTATTTAGAAAACTTCCTATTAAATTACAAAATCATTCAAAAAATTTCAAAAAAATAAAACAGCTCTGACTTCTCAAAGCTGTTTTACTGTGGTGGGAACAACAGGGCTCGAACCTGTGACCCTCTGCTTGTAAGGCAGATGCTCTCCCAGCTGAGCTATGCTCCCATATTTTTTATAGACCACCTTGTGACTACTTTTTCAGTATACAACATTTTATCTTGAATTGCAAGTACTATTTTTAAAAAAATTCAATTTCTACTATAAACACAATATATATTCAACATATAGATAAATTTATGGCATAATTTGCCTAAGCAAAAGTTATTCCTCTAATCTGCTACTTTAAGTAACGGATTAGAGGAATGAATTTTAAACTATGATACTACTATCTTAATGTCTTTTCTTGCCTCATTTATACCATCAGATACAATAACTCTAACTGTATATGTTCCCTTTTCTGTTGGTTTCCAAGTATAGCTGCTCGTTGTATTGCTTGCTCTAATTGTTGTCCAAGTTCCATTAAGCTCTGCTATATACTTATACTTTAGATTTGCCCCTGTTGCCGTTGTTTTTAATGTTGTACTTGAGCCAACAGTTAAACTTTTGCTGCTTGCCGTAAATGATGATATTTCACAAGCTGATACTACATTTACTTTAATATCTTTTCTTACCTCGTTTATACCATCAGATACAATAACTCTAACTGTATATGTTCCCTTTTCTGTTGGTTTCCAAGTATAGCTGTTCGTTGTATTACTTGCTCTAATTGTTGTCCAAGTTCCATTAAGCTCTGCTATATACTTATACTTTAAATTCGCCCCTGTTGCCGTTGTTTTTAATGTTGTACTCGAACCAATAGTTAAACTTTTGCTGCTTGCCGTAAATGATGATATTTCACAAGCTGATACTACATTTACTTTAATATCTTTTTTTACCTCATTTGTACCATCAGATACAATAACTCTAACTGTATATGTTCCTTTTTCTGTTGGTTTCCAAGTATAGCTGCTCGTTGTATTACTTGCCCTAATTGTTGTCCAAGTTCCATTAAGTTCTGCTATATACTTATACTTTAAATTCGCCCCTGTTGCCGTTGTTTTTAATGTTGTACTCGAACCAATAGTTAAATTTTTACTGCTTGCCGTAAATGATGATATTTCACAAGCTGACGCTACATTTACTTTAATATCCTTTTTTACCTCATTTATACCATCAGATACAATAACTCTAACTGTATATGTTCCTTTTTCTGTTGGTTTCCAAGTATAGCTGCTCGTTGTATTACTTGCCCTAATTGTTGTCCAAGTTCCATTAAGTTCTGCTATATACTTATACTTTAAATTCGCCCCTGTTGCCGTTGTTTTTAATGTTGTACTCGAACCAATAGTTAAATTTTTACTGCTTGCCGTAAATGATGATATTTCACAAGCTGACGCTACATTTACTTTAATATCCTTTTTTACCTCATTTATACCATCAGATACAATAACTCTAACTGTATATGTTCCTTTTTCTGTTGGTTTCCAAGTATAGCTGCTCGTTGTATTATTGGCTCTGATTGTTGTCCAAGTTCCATTAAGCTCTGCTATATACTTATACTTTAAATTTGCTCCTGTTGCTGTTGTTTTCAGTGTGATACTTTCGCCCAATTTTGCATCTGATTTTGATGCTGTAAACGACTGTATGGATAAATTATTGCTTTCAGGATATTTAACATTTACTTTTTCAACTGCAAAACCATAATCATTATAAATGGAATCCGATACTAATCTAATATATACTTTATCTCCGGAAACATTTATTGTTTTACCTGCAAGAGATGTACCAGTATATTTACCTATTAAATTGTTGTATTTATCATATATGTATATATTGTCAAAATAATTTTCTACCGATGTTTCTTCATTAAATGTAAATTCTATATTTTCGGCATTTGGATAATTCAGCGTATATGTTTCATCAAGTGAATTTTCATAAGGGTGGTTACTTTCCAAAATATAAGCCTTTGGAACTGTAATTACAGCTTCTGCGGTTATTCCATTCAAAGTGCATCTTATAATAGCTGTACCCTCTGATTTAGCTGTTACTAATCCATTTTTGTCAACGCTGCAGACATTTGAATTACTGCTGCTCCATACAACATCTGTATTCCTTATCAGAAATTTTGCGGAACTATATTCTTTATTTATCGAATATAAAGTTAATTGTTTCTTATGATTAACTGATATTCCCATAGCAGTTCCCTCTTTAAACATTAAATCCAATTTAGAATTCAGTGTATTAATTGAAAACTTTAAACTTACATTATCAGGAATTTTTTCTAATGTATTTACTGACTTTTGACAAGAAAAACATTGTGCCCAATATGTTATTCCATCAACCGTTACACAACCAATACCAACCGATTTAAAATCACTTCTCAGAATATTCGCTTTGTGACCCTCAGAATTCATAAATCCATTCATAGAATCCTCAGCTTTTGAATATCCGATAGATATATTTTCTCCATTCAACCTATCGCTGATAGTATAACAACTTGAACCATCAGGTCTGGTATGAGAAAAGCTGACTGCCAATTCTGATGCTCTTTGCATAGCCAATTCAGTTAACTCCTCGTCAAGAGTTATCGTTGATACTTTTGCATTACTGCGCTCTTGATTTAAAATTTCAAACATTTCAAAAGCATAGTCATATTTTCTAGTACCCTCTATGACTACATCGGTTTTAGTACTACTGTTTGCCGCCTCAGCATCAGTATTTGAAAAAACAAATGCAAAGATAGTTACGAGCAAAATTATAGCTGCGCTATAAAATCGCTTTTTTCTGAATAAAATACAATTACTCATAAATGACCCCCATTTCATAATTAAATTATACAACCTATTATATAAAAAATCAACATATTTTTTATTTCCAGCAGGAAAATTTTAGATATATTTTATGTTTCATAGCTTTTAAAAAATAGTAATAATATTGCTGTATTCCGAATAAGTATTTAACATATTTAAAAAAATAAAAGGAGCGAACTATATTTATGGAATATACCCCTATAAAAGAAAATATATTTTTTAACTCTGTTATCTTTGATGGCTGTCAAGAGCAACCTATTGATTTAGATTTTAATTTACCGGATTACTGCCCTGATATTCAAAAATTATTAAAATGCCAAATCACTCCAAAAATTAATTCTAAGGCTATTTCCGGTGACAGACTTGATATTGATGGAACTGCCCATATAATGCTGCTATACCTTGATGCCGAACGCAAAAGAGTAAGATGTTGTGAGCATACATCTCCTTTTTCTACTTCTGTTAATATCAAATCATCTCCTACAAACGCAGTCGCCACCACCACAATAAAAACTGAATATGTTAATTGCAGGGCTGTAACATCAAGACGAATTGATATACACGGTGCATTTTCTTTATGCGTAAAAGTATTTACAAAAGATAGCTTTGAAATAGTTTCAGACATTAATAATGACGACTTGCAATTAAAGAAAATCCCCGTTAATGTAAGTAATTTTAGTGGATTAGGACAAAGTATATTTGTTGTAAACGAAACAATAGATATAGCAAACGGTTCAAATAATGCTGAGGGACTACTCCGAACAGATGCTAAGGCTATTATTAATGATTTTACTCCAATCTCAAACAAGCTTATGATTAAGGGAGATATTGTCGTAAAAATATTATACTTAACAAATGTCGATAACGGTGATACCGAAATTATTGAACATACTATTCCTTTTAGTCAAGTCGTAGATACTGACGGAATTACAGAAACATCATCTGCCTGTGTCAGTCTTGATATACTTACTCATAACGTCAGAATAAAGTCTGATATGTCAGGCGATGATAATTTATTTGAATTTGATGCAAAACTTTGTGCCACTGTATTTTCATATAATGATACTGAAATTAACATAATTGATGACGCATATTCAACCGTATATGAGCTTGATGTAAACTATAAACAAATTAATATAAACCAACTTATTGATACTCTTAACGAAACATTTATTGATAAAGGTGAAATTCAGTTAGGTGACAATAATATTTCTAAAATTATAGATATTTGGAATGATAATCTTTCCATTAATTATTCGCAGGATAACGAAGGCATAAATATATTTGGCAAACTTAATGTTTGTATCCTTGCTTATGATAATGAAAATACTCCGTTTTACGCTGAGCGTTCTGCTGATTTTAACCATCAGGTTACTAAATATCAGCTTCCGGATAATATTACCGCAAATTTATCCGCAACAGTTACATCTATATCATATCGAATAATAGGTGATAATTCCCTTGAAGTTAAAGCAGAATTAAAAGTTACAGCACCACTATTTAAATCAAATACGCATAAAACCGTAAACGAAATTGCCACCAATCAGGATAAGGAACGCTGCAAAGATACTAATGCAGCACTAAATTTATATTACGCTGATAAAAACGAAAGGATTTGGGATATTGCCAAAGAATATTGTACTTCTGTTGAAGCAATTAAATCAGAAAATGATATTTCAGATGATATTATCACAAGTAGGTGTATGCTATTGATACCTATGTGAATTAATTAACTTTTTTGTGTATATATGAGAGGAGAAAGACTGTGGAAGAACGAAATATTTATCAAGACATATCACAGCGTACAAACGGCGATATTTATATTGGTGTCGTAGGTCCTGTACGCACAGGTAAATCGACTTTTATAAAGCGTTTTATGGATACGCTTGTAATACCAAATATCGAAAGCCAACATCAGCGAGAGCGTGCTGTTGATGAATTACCTCAATCTGCTGCCGGACGCACTATTATGACCACTGAACCTAAGTTTATACCGGAAGATGCTGTTGAAATCACTATTGATAATGCGGCTACTCTTAAAGTACGAATGATTGATTGTGTTGGTTATATTGTTCCGAGTGCTTTGGGCTATGTAGAGGACGAATTGCCAAGAATGGTTAAAACCCCTTGGTTTGAGGAAGCTATACCTTTTAATATGGCGGCAGAAATCGGCACCAAAAAGGTTATAACCGACCATTCTACTATTGGCCTTGTTATAACAACAGATGGTTCTATAAGTGATATTGACAGAGAGGAATATGAGGACGCAGAAGAAAGAGTTATAAACGAATTAAAAGAAATAAATAAACCTTTTATCATACTTTTGAACAGCGTCTACCCTAATGCTGCCGAAACCGTTGAACTTTGCCAAAAATTACAGGAAAAATATGGTGTTCCTTCTATTGCTGTCAGTTGTATTGACCTTGACGAAAATCAAATCAAACGAATACTCGCTCAGATACTTTTTGAATTTCCTATAAAAGAAATTAAGGTTGATATGCCTAAATGGCTGACATCTCTTGAAAAAAATCACTGGCTTAGAAATACAATCTATTCCACAATTCAGAAATCCGCCTCAAAAGCCGAGAAAATCCGAGAAATACAAAATATAACAAATGATATTTCTTTATGTGAATATATACTTAAAACTGATGCTGTCGGCATTGATTTAGGCAAAGGTTATGGCAGAATTTCTTTATCTCTCAAACCCGATTTATTCTATAAAGTTTTAAGTGAAAAAACTAATCTTGATATAAAAGATGAATGTTCTTTGCTTGACTATATGCTCGACCTTGCGTCCGTTAAGAAGCGTTTTGAAAGAATTGCCGATGCTTATGACGAGGTAAATGAAAACGGTTATGGAATTGTTATGCCTACTATGGAAGAATTATCCCTTGAAGAACCCGAAATCATTAAACAAGGCGGTAAATATGGTATAAGATTAAAAGCCTCAGCACCGTCTATTCATTTAATGAAAACAAGAATTACTACTGAGGTTACACCAATAGTTGGCTCAGAACAACAATCAGAGGAACTTGTAATGTATTTACTTAAAGAATTTGAAGAAAGTCCATCTAAGATATGGGAATCTAATATATTTGGTAAATCATTACACGAACTTGTGAACGAAGGTTTACACAACAAACTTTATCGTATGCCGGAAGACGCCCGTAAAAAAATGAAAGAAACTATCGAGAGAATTATTAATGACGGCTGCAACGGTCTTATTTGCATAATTCTTTAACACAAAAATAAGTCTCACAAATATTTGTGAGGCTTATTTTATATATCATTAAGTATTTTTATCTACCTGATGAAACTTTTTTAAATTACCTGTTTTATTACTTCTCTTATCAAGTTCTGCCATAACATCATCAACCGTTATTCCCTGATTAACCATCATTACGAATAAATGATAAATTAAATCTGATATTTCCAGAACTGTTTCGCCGTTATCGCCGTTTTTAGCCGCTATAATTGTTTCGCTGCATTCTTCGCCGCATTTTTTTAAAATTTTGTCAATTCCCTTTTCAAAAAGATAACAAGTATAAGAACCTTCTTGTTTATTTTCTTTTCTATCAAGAATTGTATCATAAAGATTTTTCAAAACATCATTACTGTTTAACATTGTATGTACTCCCTTTAATTATTTAAGTTTATTAAAGAAGCAACTGTGATTTCCCGTATGACAGGCTGCTCCTATTTGTTCGACTATTACTAATAATGTATCATCGTCACAATCGCCATATATTTCAAGAACTTTTTGCAGATGTCCTGATGTTGCACCTTTATTCCATAATTCTTGTCTTGAACGGCTATAAAACCAAGTGTATCCTGTTTCAAATGTCTTTTGCATAGATTCTCTGTTCATATATGCAAGCATTAAAACTTCTCCTGTTGATTTTTCTTGAACTATGGCTGGCAATAAATCGGATTTCTTAAAAAATTTTTCAATAAAGTCGTAATTTTCCATAATCAACACGCACCTTTACCAATTTTTTCTGCTTTGTGTGCAACCGCAAGTGCCTGTTTTAAGTCAAGCGTATTTGAATACAAAGCCTTTCCGCATATCGCCCCATAAATATTTAAATCTGTAAGATTTATAATATCTTTTAGATTTGCAACTCCTCCACTCGCCGTAATATCACAAGATACTGCATTTTTTAATTCATCAAGTTGTGTCAAATTTGGACCTGACAACATACCATCTTTTGATATATCCGTAAAAATAATATATTTTACACCCATTTGTTCCATTCTCTTGGCAAGTTCAATAAAATTTATTTCTGATTTATCAATCCAACCTTCTGCTTTAACCATTCCGTCAAGTGCATCTATGCTTATAGCTACTTTTAAACCGAATTCTTTTATTGCTTCTTTAACAAATTCCGGATTTTTAACGGCAGCCGAACCTAATATAACTCTATTGATACCCATTCCTATGTAATAATTAATTGTATCAATGTTTCTTATACCGCCGCCAACCTCAATTTTCATTTTACTCGCTTTACGGATTGATGCAATAACATCTGAATTAACTCTTTTTCCGTCCTTGGCACCGTCAAGGTCTACGAGGTGCAGCCATTCTGCACCATCATTTTCAAATTTTAAAGCCGTTTCAACGGGATTTTCAGCAACTTTATGTACTGTACTATAATCGCCTTTATAAAGTCTTACACAATTACCATCTTTTAAATCTATTGCAGGAAATATAATCATTCTGATTCCTCCATAATAAAATCATCTCAAAAAAATATTATAATACACCCTTAGTTGATAATATAGAGCCATCATCATTTAGTTTTACAGCCTGTTTCAGGCTATGGCCTAATGCTTTATACAAGGCCTCTGTAATATGATGTGAATTTTTTCCATATATACATCTTAAATGAAGGGTAATACCACTGTTAAACGCTAATGCTCTCATAAATTCTTCCGTCATACAAGAATCATAATCTCCCATTCTTTCTTCCGGAAATTTGGCATCAAATACTAAAAACGGTCTGCCGCTTATATCCAAAGAGCAAAATCCTAATGCCTCGTCCATAGGTACATAAAAACTGCCAAATCTTGCTATACCTGATTTATCCTCAAGGATTTCATTGAGAGCTTTTCCTATAACTATACCTGTATCTTCTATTGTATGGTGACAATCAACATATATATCACCTTTTGCTACAACTTTAAGTCCAAATCCACCGTGGACTGCAAAAGATGTCAGCATATGATTAAAAAATCCTATGCCTGTATCAACGCTAACATCTCCACCGTCAAGATTTAATGATACGGTTATTTTAGTTTCTTTTGTATTTCTGCCAACAGTTGCATTTCTTGTAGTTTTCATAAACTCACCTTTATTTATAATAACAACTTTGCGACAAGATATAAAAATTCTCTTGTCGCTTTTATTATAACTAATTCAATTCATTATGTAAAGAATTTTACGAAAATTAATAGTAATTGTACATAAGTTTTACATCAATATGTAAAGTATCTATTGATTTTTCATATTAAAATCTGACTTTAACTGAATTTGCGTGTGCTGTAAGACCTTCTTTTTCTGCTATTTCAATAATATCATCTTTATTATTTTTAAGTGCATTTTCTGTATAATATATAAAACTCGACTTCTTGACAAAACTATCTACTGATAACGGCGAGAAAAATCTTGCCGTTCCACTTGTTGGCAAAACGTGATTAGGCCCTGCCAGATAATCTCCAAGTGCCTCGGGAGAATAATTTCCTAAAAATACTGAACCGGCATTATCTAATTTTCCTATATATTCCATAGGATTAGCCAAACAAACCTCAAGATGTTCAGGTGCAAGCTCATTTGCCAACTCTACCGCCTTGTTGATACTATCACATACTATAATAGCAGAATAATTATTTATAGATTCTTCAATTATATCTTTTCGGGATAATGTCTGAATTTGTTTTTCAATTTCTATAATTGTTTCATCAGCAACTTTTTGTGAGTTGGTTATAAGAATTGCCGATGCCATTTTATCGTGTTCTGCCTGTGACATTAAATCAGCCGCAAGGAATTTTGGATTTGCCGTTTCATCTGCTAATACTAAAATTTCGCTTGGTCCTGCTATCATATCAATATCAACTTTGCCATATAGTAATTTTTTTGCTGTTGCTACAAATATATTTCCCGGTCCTACAATTTTATCAACCTTTGGAACTGTTTCTGTGCCATAAGCAAGTGCTGCAACCGCTTGTGCCCCTCCTATCATAAATACTCTGTCAACACCTGCAATAGCTGCTGCTGCCATAATATTAGGATTTGGTCTTCCGTTTTTCATTGGCGGCGTTGTCATTATTACCTCGCCTACACCGGCTATTTTAGCAGGAATTGTGTTCATAAGTACTGACGATGGATATGCTGCTATTCCTCCCGGAACATATATTCCAACTTTTGCAAGACCTCTTATTCTTTGACCTAATATAACACCATTATTTTTTGTTGTAAGCCAGCTTTGCTGTACTTGTCTTTTATGAAAATCAGAAATATTTTCTGCTGCAACTTTTAATGCCTTAACGAACTTTTCATCACACAAATTAATAGAATTAAGTATTTCTTCCTTACTGACTTCAACCGTTTCCGGGGCTTTTCCGTCAAATTTTATTGTATAATCTCTAACAGCCTTATCACCATATTTTGCAACATTGTCTATAATTTCAGATACTACTGCTGTAATATTTTTATCTGTTTCACTGTTGCGTTGTCTTGTTTTCTCTAAAAACTCAACTTCATTAATACCGTCTGCTTTTACCAATTTTATCATAATAAATTATTACTCCTTTGCTTTTTCCATTTTATCGGCAAGTTCCTCAATTTCTTTTTTTCGTAACTTTAAACTTGCCGTATTTGCTATAAGTCTTGCAGAAATATTTACAATATTTTCAATAACTTCAAGACCATTTTCTTTCAATGTTGTACCCGTTTCAACTATGTCTACAATACCATCAGAAAGCTCTAATAATGGAGCTAATTCAACTGAACCCTCTATTTTTATAATTCTTATATCCATATTTTTGCTTTCAAAGAATGTGCGTGCAACATTAGGATATTTTGTTGCGATTGTTTTTGCGTGATGTCCCGCAAAAAAATCTGTTCCTTTTTTAGCTGCAAGTGCAAATTTGCACTTTCCAAAACCTAAATCCATTATCTCAAAAAAACTTGTCCCATTTTCAAGTATTGTATCTTTACCCACAACCCCCAAATCGCAAACACCGTATTCCACATAAGTAATTACATCTGCTGCCTTTGCAAGTACGACCTCTATTTCACCGTTGCCGATTGGCAAAATCAATTTTCTTCCTTTTTCTTTAACTGCTGTGCAGTCAAAACCTGCTTTTTCAAGCAAGGCTATTGTATCTTTTTCAAGCCTGCCCTTAGTTAAGGCTATTCTTAATGGTTTCATATATATATTCCTTTGCTATATTATTAAATTATAAAGATAGTTCTTCTGTATTTTCATTTATAAATATGATTTTAGATACGCCTTTATTTTTAGCATATCTTATAGCATCATCTCTTTTTGAAAATACACTGTTTTCACAAGTTATATCCGTACCTTTAAAACTTGAAACATATTCAAGTGCTTTCATTTCATAGCCATCGTCAGCGTGTACAAGTATATCAACCGATTTTATTTTTTTGGTATTTCCTCTATCCATAATAACTTTTGTAATAGCATCAACATTAATTCCAAAACCGCTTGATGCCATATCAGAACCAAAACATTCATACAGGCGGTCATATCTTCCGCCAATAAGAACTGCTTCGCCTGAGCCCTCCACATATCCGCTGAAAACTATATCTGTATAATAATCATTTCTTTGTACAAGACCTAAATCAACAATTAGTCTGTTGCCTAAATTTAAAGTGCTTAATGAATGATATATATCTTTTAAGTATTCAAGTTTTTCTATCGCATAAGGAATATCAAAAAGTTCCATTGCTATATCAAAAACTTCTTCACCGCCAAAAAGTCTTGGTAATTTTCTCATAGTTTCTACTGCTTTTGTCTGCTCTAAGCTGTCCAAAAGTGTATTTAATGCTGTATAATTTTTTGCTTCTATGTATAATCGTATATCCTCTCGAACACTGTCATCAACGGGCAGCTGTTCGGCAATAGCTTTGAAAAATCCTGCGTGACCGATTTCTATTCTAAAATCAGGCACACATCTTCCAAGTGCCTCGATAGCTGTTGTAATAACCTCCAAATCTGCTCTTTTTCCGCTTGCACCTATCAATTCTATTCCGGCTTGGGTAACCTCACTGCTTTTACCCGTTAAACTTGGGTGACAGCGATATACTCTTTGGCTGTATGATAGCTTAATTGGTGTTAATTCTTTTTGCAGTCTTGTAGCTACCATTCTTGCTATCGGTAATGTTGTATCAGGTCTTATTACCATTAATCTGCCTTTATTGTCCGTCAACTTATACATACTTTCTTGTGGTATCCCTATATGTTGAAATGAGAATAAATCATAATACTCTATACCGGGTGTCATAACTTCGTGATAACCCTTTGAGCGAAATTCTTCTAAAAGAATATTATTTACAACTCTGTTAGTTTTACATTCCTCCAACAGTAAATCTTTTGTACCTTCCGGGGTAATCTTAAAAAATTTCTTCATAAAAACCTCTCTTACACTTTAATATATTAACATAATACTATAATAAAGTTGCATTGTCAATATAATAATATTTTTGGAAGTGGCTAAAATGGTGTATTTTTATCTAAAAAAATAGAGCTAAATTCTAAATCAATAGAATTTAGCCCAATTTTTTCAAGTTATTATTAAATAACTCTTACTCTTATTACATCTGAAATTTCACTTACAGCAGTTGTAACATCTGCGTTTCCTTTAACATCAAATATTGAATAAGCATAATCTCCTCTTGACTTACTTTGCATATTCTCTATATTTGAGCCTGTTTCTGAAATCTTTGAAGAAATTTGACTTATAACATTTGGTACATTCTTATGAATTACACAAACTCTTATATCGCCCGTTCTATCCATAGATACTGCCGGCATATTTACCGAATTTACGATATTACCATTCTCAAGATATTCTCTTACTTCCTGTACAGCCATTTTAGCACAATTATCTTCTGATTCAGGTGTTGATGCACCAAGATGAGGCAATATTGTTATACCATCTACTCCTATAATATCATCTGTCGCAAAATCAGTAACATAAGCTGATATCTTTTTATCTGCGATAGCCTTTATAATATCATTTGAATTTACAAGTTCTGCTCTTGCGAAATTGAGAATACGAACGCCGTCTTTCATCTTAGCAATATTAGCTTCGCATATAACCTCTTTTGTATCGTTTGTAAGAGGAACGTGTATTGTAATATAATCGCAATTTGCGAATATTGTATCGAGTGATAATGCGTGTTGAACTGATGATGATAAGCCCCACGCACCCTTTACAGAAATATATGGGTCATAACCATAAACTTCCATTCCAAGTGACAGTGCTGCATTTGCCACAAGAACACCTATTGCACCCAAACCGATTACACCAATTTTTTTGCCCATAATTTCAGGACCGGCAAATGCACTTTTACCCTTTTCAACCATTTTTCCAACTGCACTGCCGTTGCCTTTTAAAGTTTTAGTCCATTCTATGCCGTCCACAATTTTTCTTGAACTTAAAAGCATACCTGCTATAACAAGTTCCTTAACAGCATTTGCATTTGCACCCGGTGTATTAAATACAACGATACCTTCTTCGCTGCATTTATCAAGCGGAATATTATTTACACCGGCACCCGCCCTTGCGATTGCAAGTAAACTTTTTGGCATTTCCATTTCGTGCATTGATGCTGAACGAACAAGCACCGCTTCAGGATTTTCGCAATTATCACTGCAAACATACTCATCACTGAATAATTTTAAACCTGTGTTTGAAATCTTATTTAATGTTAAAATATTATACATATTAAATTTCAACCCTTCTTTATTTATCTTCAAAAAATCATCTGTTACAAAAAGGTGATTTTATGTATTTTGTTAGCTGTTTTGAGCCTCAAATTCGCCCATAAATTTAACAAGAGCCTCTACACCTTCAATAGGCATAGCGTTATAAATTGATGCACGCATACCGCCGACAGAACGATGTCCTTTAATATTAACAAAACCTGCTGCTGTTGCCTCTTTGACGAATTTAGTGTCAAGCTCATCATTACCTGTAACAAAAGGTACATTCATAATTGAACGGTCCTCCGGTACTACCGTTCCTTTGAACATTTTTGAATTATCAAGGAAATTATAAAGTATAGCTGCTTTTTTCTCATTAATTTCCTGCATTTTTTCAAGGCCGCCAACTTCATTTTTAATCCATTCAAGAACCAATTTAGCTATATAAATTGTATAGCAAGGAGGTGTATTGAACATTGAATCATTATCGGCGTGTGTTTGATAGTTCAGCATAGTAGGTGTAATATCCATTGCGTTGCCTATTAAATCCTCACGAATAATAACAACAGTTAAACCGGCTGGTGCCATATTTTTTTGTGCACCCGCATAAAGCACGCCAAATTTTGATACATCAATAGGTTTTGAAAGTATGCAGGAGGATACATCAGCTACGAGCGGAACATCACCTGTATCCGGTAATTCGTGATATACTGTACCATAAATTGTATTATTCATACAGATATGGAAATAATCCGCATCTTTTGTAAATGTTGACTTATCAAGCTTTGGAATATATGAAAAAGTTTTATCCTTTGATGATGCCACAACATTAACTTCACCGTATCTTGCAGCCTCTTTATAAGCCTTTGTAGCCCACTGACCTGTAAGAACATAATCCGCCTTATGTGATTTATTCATAAGGTTTAAAGGTATCATAGCAAATTGTGTTGATGCACCGCCCTGCAAGAAAAGAACCTTATAATTATCAGGAATATTCATAACTTCTCTAAGAAGTTTTTCAGCATCTTTAATAATCTCATCATATACTTTTGAACGGTGGGACATTTCCATTACAGATTGACCACTGCCGTTGTAATCTAACATTTCGTCAGCAGCTCTTTTTAAAACCGACTCCGGTAACATAGATGGACCGGCTGAAAAATTATAAACACGCTTCATAACAAATTATCCTCCAAAATATTTATTAAAATCCACGCATCTTAAACGGTGTATGGATATTTTATATAAATTACGCTGTTTTCTCATACTATATAAAATAGCGTAAACTAATTTGATTTTACCACAAGAGCTATTAAATATTATGCTTATTTAGAAAATAAAGTCACCTGTTACAAATTTTATTAAAAATATTTTCATTTTACTGTCAAAAGTCATCTAATAATTACCCGAAAATTGATTATTTCATTGGTAATATTACGGATAGCTTTTACAAATATCTTCAAATTCTTGACTTGAAATATTATAGCTTGCTATAATATTCGTCTGAAACAGCCTCTAACCATTCGTTTGAACAGTTTTCCCCCGGAACTTCAATGGCTATATGACTAAACCAACTATCTGCCTTTGCACCGTGCCAATGCTTTACATTTGCCGGAATTACAATAACTGAACCCGGTTCAAGACTTACAGCATCTTTTCCCTCCTCCTGATACCAACCGCTGCCTGCCACACAAACAAGTATTTGACCTCCGCCGCTCGTTGAATGATGTATATGCCAATTATTTCGACATTTCGGTTCAAATGTCAAATTTGCTAAAAATATAGGTGATTTATTTATTTCTGTTAATGGATTTAAAAATGAATTTCCTATAAAATATTGTGCAAATGCCGCATTGGGATTTCCTGTACCAAATATATTTTGCTTTTCAAATTCTTGTTTATCTGTAATTTTCATAATATTTAACCTCCAAATAAATTTTATTTTGTTAATATTATTATATAACTTGAAATAAATCCTAAGTCAATACTCTTAACAAAATATTTACAATATCAAACAAAAAAATCCCTATACGACTTTAAATCGTATAAGGATTTAATAGTATTATTTATAATCAAACGGGATGAATATTTTTCTCTGCATCAGCGTGTTTACCGTCAACACCGTATTTTGCGTCACGACGCTTTTTAAAGAAATCAATCGCAACCTTAGGGAATTGAGCATAAGACAGTACATCTTCTTCTTGCTCTAACCATTCTGCAACTTCTGAACGGAGTTTTTCAAGTTCCGGTTCAAGCAAATCAGCCGGACGACATTCAACCGGTGGTTCGTCACCTATTATTTTTTTCCTGAATTCAGGGTCAACAGGAATTGGAGTAGTACCATATTTACCGCCTACAAGTCCCTTAAATTCATTTGTACACATTTTATATCTCTCGCCTGTTATTACATTAAATACGGCTTGTGTACCAACAATTTGCGATGTAGGTGTAACAAGCGGCGGATAACCTGCATCTTTACGAACTTTTGGAACTTCATTAAGAACTTCTTGAAGTTTATCAGCCTTACCTGCCTGCTTTAATTGTGACAAGAGGTTTGAAAGCATACCGCCCGGCACTTGGTAAATCAAAGCATTTGCATCTGTCGCAAGCATCTTAGGGTCAAGCAATCCACTGTCAATATATTTTTGTCTTAATATCATAAAGTAATCTCTGATTTCATTCAAGAGTACTAAGTCAAGACCTGTATCATAATCTGTTCCTTTTAACGCTGCAACCATTGATTCTGTTGGTGCGTGTGATGTACCAAGCGCAAGTGGTGACATAGCCGTATCAATTATATCTGCACCTGCATCTATACCTCTGAGCAAACACATTGATGCAAGACCGGATGTATAGTGTGTGTGTAATTGTAAAGGAAGATTTACGGCTTTCTTTATAGCTTTTGTCAACTCAAATGTTTCTGTTGGCGTAAGCAATGCAGCCATATCCTTGATACAAATAGAATCTGCTCCGGCCTCTGCAATTTTCTTAGCATAATTAACATAGTATTCTTTTGTAAATACAGGGCCTGTTGTATAAGAAATCGCAACTTGTGCGTGTGCCCCCTCTTTTTTAGCGGCCTTAATAGCGACCTCAAGATTTTTAATATCGTTAAGGGCATCAAATATTCTGATTATATCTATACCATTTGCCACTGAACGCTGAACAAAATATTCAAGTACATCATCAGCATAATGACGATAGCCTAACATATTTTGTCCTCTAAATAACATTTGAAGTTTTGTATTAGGACACATTTTACGAATGGTTCTAAGTCTTTCCCAAGGGTCTTCGTTTAAGAAACGCAGACACGAATCAAATGTAGCACCGCCCCAACATTCAAGTGAATGAAATCCTACTTTATCGAGCTTTTCCAAAATAGGCATCATATCGTCTATAGACATTCTTGTTGCGATAAGTGATTGGTGTGCATCACGAAGAACTGTTTCTGTAACTAAAATCTTTTTCTTTGCCATTATTTAGTCCTCCTTATTGGAGAGAAACAAGAGTAGCACCGGAATCAACGCTGTCACCCTTATTTACACTTACAGAAGCCACTACACCATCTCTTGGGGCCATAATTTCATTTTCCATTTTCATAGCTTCAAGAATTACTACTACATCACCCTTTTTAACAGACTTACCTGCTGTTACATTTACAGAAACAATTGTTCCCGGCATTGGAGCCGTAATAGCTTCGCTTCCTGCCGGTGCAGGAGCAGCCTTTTTAGCCGGTGCAGGTGCAGGAGCTGCTGCACTTTGAGCTGCTGCAACCGGTGCTGATGAAACAACAGGAGCAGAAGACTCGCCCATTTCTTCAACTTGAACATCATAGCTAACACCATTTACTGTAATTCTAAGATTCTTCATAATTATATATCCTCCTTGCTTATCAACAGCAATTTTATTAAATATTTATATTTCCGTGTTTCTTAGGCAATTTTGAAACTCTCTTGCCTGAAAGCATATCTAAAATACTGAATAATTTATCTCTTGTTTCTGACGGATTAATTACATCTTCAACATAACCGTTAGCAGCAGCTATAAACGGACAACATTCTTTATCTTTATATTCAGCGACAAGTTTTTTTCTGTCTTCGATAGGATTTTTTGAACCCTTTAACTTATCTGTATACATAAATGCAACTGCTGTTGTAGGATTTAAAGCCGAAATTGCTGCTGATGGCCAAGCAAGTGTAATATCTGCCGATGCTCCTGTACCTGCCATAGCAACATAAAATGCTCCGTAGGCTGAACCGGTAATTATTGTAATCTTAGCAGTTGTTGCTTCTGCATAAGCCGTTGCAACCTTAGTTGCTGAAATTAAACTTTCAAACCCTTGCGAATCAACGAAATTAACAACAGGAATTGCAAAGGCATCACAAAACCTTATAAATCTTGCTGTTTTAGAACAAGAATTTGCGTCTGCTACCGTACCCTTAGATGCTACTATACCAACGGTATTTCCACCAATTGTTGCCAAACCTACTGTAAATTCCTTGCCAAAATCAGGTTGAAATTCTACAAAGCTGTCCACATCTACTATGGACTTAATAACTTCCTTAGAAGCATCTTTACCATTTGTAATTGAACTAATTGCAGTTTGAAGTTCTGCATCTGCACTTCCTACTGCGTCATATTCTACAAAAGGTGCAAGAGCCAAGTTATTTGAAGGCAGCATACCTATAATATGTCTTGCCTTTTTTATAGCCTCATCATCATCTTTTGCCGTTAAGTGACATAAACCTTCTTCAACAGCACTCTTTAAATCTCCGCCATTACCATTAGTTTCAAGGGCAAACTGAGATTTTTCCGACATAATAACTATATCTGCTGTTGATGCTATAAGTGCCATTGTTCCAAGACAAGTTCCAAGTATTACAGAAACTTGCGGTACAACACCAGAGAGATTATTTGTATTTCTCAAAATGTCGCCATATGCGGCAAGCATATCGTAACCCTCGTTCAGTTTAGCACCTATTGAATCGTAAACTGCAACTACCGGTGCTCCTGTTTTAGCAGCCAAATCATAAACCTTTTTAATTTTAGCTGCTTGTGCCTTTGACATAGCACCGCCGTCAAATTCACTGTTTTGTGCAAAAGCGTAAACCGGTTCACCATCTATTGTGCCACAACCGGCTACTGCTTCAGCATAAACTTTTCCTGACTTTGCAAATGCGTCAATTTCAACAAAGCTGCCGTCATCAAAAAGTTTTTGTAATCTTGCATATCCCTTAGTGCTGGCTATTGACGCACGAGATTGTTCAAGCATTTCGATTTTACTCTCAATACTCATATTATCGTTCCTCCGTTCCCAACAATGTTTATATTTTATAGCAAAATAACAATAATACCATTAAGAAGCTAATTATAGTAAAATCAATATATAACATATATAGCTGCCAAACAAATTATACCTATTTTGCTTATAATCACAATATTAATTATAAAATACCTTTGCCTTATCGTCAATAGATATATTAACAACCTTTTAAAAATAAATGAAATTTTATTGTTTATATCCAAATAAATATCAAAAATGCCGTAAAAATAGGCTCAAATTGATTATAATTTTTATTTATCACTGAGCCTATATTGATTATTTTTTATCAAATAATTCTTTATTCTTAGATTGTTTTCTTACAGATGCTAATTTTTTCATTTCATCATTATTAAGTTCTCTCCATTTACCCGGCTGCAACATACCCAATTTAACAGGCCCTATTGCTGTACGCTTCAATCGTATTACCTCTAATCCTACACTCTCACACATTCTGCGAATTTGTCTGTTTCTGCCCTCATAAATTACAAATTCCATAACAGTGCGTTCCGGTTGAGTTGTCAGGACTTTAACTTCTGCCGGTAAGGTCATTTTGTCATCGAGCATTACTCCTGTACAGAGTGTTGTCAGCTGCTCCTCACTTACTTTTGAACGAACCGTAACACGATATGTTTTTGATATATGCGTTGACGGGTGCATTGTTAAATTTGCAAATGCTCCGTCATTCGTCATAAGCAATAATCCCTCTGAATCCTTATCTAATCTTCCAACAGGGTATAATCTGGCTGGTATATCTTTTACAAGTTCAGCAACGCATTTTCTGCCTCTTTCATCATTCATTGTTGTTACAAAGCCTCTCGGCTTATACAACATTATGTAATAATGAGAGTTACCTCTGATTTCAATTTTATTTCCATTAACAAGAATTTTATCATTGTAAGGATTTACTTTATCGCCTATTTTAGCAATTCTGCCGTTTACTTTTACACTTCCGTTTAAAATAAGTTCTTCTGCCTTCCGTCTTGATGCAAAACCCGCGTCTGCTATAACTTTTTGCAGTCTAATATAATTATCATTCTTGTTCATATATGTTCCTTCCGTTTAAGAAAAAATACCGGATATAAAATCCTTGACCTTATCTATCTGACTTGAATTTACAAATAAATATTCTATATTTTCGGTAGCTATAAGTTCATTTTCAGCTATAACTTCACCATATAATTTATATATTACTTTGCCAACTGATTCACCTGATTTAATAGGTGCATAAACAAAATTTGGCAGTTCAATTATCCTTTCAATTTTATTCTTATCAGAAGCCGAAATCACAACTTTTGAATTTTCCCTTGATGTAACATTTACGCTGTCAATATTTGAACCGACAACCTTTAAACTAATATTTTCATCTGTATCATCAAGCTCAACAGATGAAATTAACGAAAATCCATACTCATAAAGATTAATATGGTCATTCCAATCATCACGGTCCTCCAATGTTACGGCAATAAGACGAACACCATTTTTTTCAGCACAAGACACTAATGTTCTTCCGGCACTTATTGTATATCCTGTTTTTCCTCCAATACAATAATCGTACATTTTCAATAATTTATTCTGATTATATATTGTTGAGGACACTTCGCCTGTTTCATCTTTTAAAGTATATGTTTGAGATTTTGAACCTGTTAATTCTGCAAATTTTTCATTTTCCATAGCATAAGCCATTAATAATGCCATATCATAAGCTGTTGAATAATGTTCGTCTGCATCAAGACCTGACGGTGTAACAAAATGAGAATTTTTCATACCTATTTGTTTTGCTTTATCGTTCATCAACTTAGCGAAACCTTCTTTACTTCCGCCTATCGCAATAGCAGCCGCATTAGCCGCATCATTTCCCGAAACCATCATCATTCCTTTTGCAAGTTCAGATAATCTTATGATATTACCATCTTTCAGATACATTGATGAACCTTCTGCATACATAGACGGTCCAAAAGTTACTTCTTTATTATCCACTTCGGCTTGCTCCAAAGTTATTATTGTGGTCATTATTTTTGTAATACTCGCAATAAGTCTTTTCTGGTCTTTATTTTTTTCAAAAAGTACTTCACCTGTATCCGGACAGTATAAAACCGCTGCTGTCGCAGAAATATTAGGTTTATCATTAACGGCACTTGCAGGTCTTATCACAAATCCCGAGAGCATTACTATACTTACCAATATAAAAGAAACGACTTTCTTATACAAACCATATCACCTGCCAAAATTATATTATTCACTATTATATGCGATTGTATATGATTATAAAACTTATATATTGTCTTTTTGTTCTGATGAATTATTTTCCTTTTCATCATCTTGTTTTTGAGAATTTTCCTTTTTATCTTTATTTCTTTTAAACAAATATGTTATTTTATCAATAACATCAGGCAGCATACTTATTGCCCTGTCGGCAGCGTCTGTATATTGTTGAATTGGCAATAATTTAACATTACCATCACTTATACTTATAAATGCAACGGGACTTATTGTCATTCCTGCACCGCTGCCACCTGCAAATAATGCCTTTACATTTTCCTTTTTGGTAGGCAATTCCGAGCCGCCCGATGCAAAACCATAATTAATTTTTGAAATAGGAATAATTGTAGTTTTTCCGTCCGGGGTAGTTATGGGGTCCCCTACAACGGTATTTGCGTCAACCATAGCCTTAATTTTATCGAGCGTAATACCCATTAAACCCTCTACTGATTTTTGTTCCATACAAATTCACTCCTGACTATTTTTATTTTTAAGTATAAATTTCAATATATTTTTAAATAAACGAAATACCAAAACTATTGCAGTACCTGCTAAAATTAATGGCCTTATTTTTATATGAATATCTGCCTGAACATTCAATTCCTTAAACTCGAAGTTTGGAACTACTTGTATATTATATACTTTTGTTTTTATACTCTGTATTACAAAAACACCCGCCGGAAATATCGCTGAACACATTTTACCATAACTTATTGCTGTTTGGTAAGGGTCTGTATCGCCAATTGATACTTTTATTACAAGTTTTTTAATGGTTATATTTCTTAATATTCCCCTGCCTGCATTTTTTATAGATTTTAAAACCTCATATATTAAGCAAAAAAATGAATCCACTCCTTTTTCTTTCAATAATGATTTTATTTTTGAAAAAGTACTTTTTTCCTTTTCGTCCTGCTCGGGTTGTTCTTTGGCATTTTTTTTAGCTTTTTTGCGATTTTTCTTTTCTTTTTTTTCGAGCTGCTTTTGACTTTTTTCTTTTTGAGGTAATATATTAAACGGTATGAACAGATATCTTATTGATAATTGCATTTCATTATCATAAGTAAATTTTATATCAATAGGAAGCATTAACAATATAAATAAAAAAAGAATTATTCCTAAAATAATATAAAGCCATAACATACTCACTGACTACCTTCCGCAAGAGTTTCAAGAGGAGTTTCTTGTTTTTTGTCTTTACTATCAATATTATTTTGTGGTAATGGCGGTAATTCCTCAATAGAAGATATATTAAAACATCTTAGAAAATTATCTGTTGTACCATATATTAAAGGTCTGCCCGGCAATTCAAGTCTGCCTTTTTCCTCAATAAGTTCTTTTGTTATGAGATTAGCTATTATTCCCGAACAATCAACACCTCGTACTTGCTCAATAAAGGATTTTGTAACAGGCTGATTATATGCAATAATGGCGAGTACCTCCATTGACGCTGAGGATAATGGTGAATTTTTCTTAATAGCCATAATATTTCTGACATAATTCGCATTATCGGGATTAGAACACATTTGATATCTGTCATTATCAAATCTAATTATGCGTATTCCTCTTTTTTCCTCTATATATCTATCTATAAGTGTATTTGTCAATTTTATGATTACATCTTTTTCTATACCTATTGCTTCGGCAATTTTATCAGCAGACAACGGCACACCACTCGCAAATAATATTGACTCAACTGCTGAATATATTTCTTTTATTTCCACGCTTACCACCGCCATTTATCATTCTTACCTTTTCTATACCATTTTCTCCGTCCTCCAGACGAACTCTTTTACCCTTAACCAATTCCAATATTGCAAGAAATATCGCAACCATTTCTGATTTATTTTCGGAATTAGCAAATAAATCTTCATAATCCACCTGTTCGCCACTCCATAGCCGACGCATTACAGCTATTATTTTTGATGATACGGAAACTATTTTTCTTTCAACTATACCCGAAAATGCCGTTTTAGGTGGTGGTAATTTACTTTTGCCTCTACCGACAGCACTTATATATGCTTTTATAAGAACATCGCAATCGTGTTTTCTTGTATACTTAATATCGTATTCCATTGGTGTCATTTCTCTGACAAATGTGTCAAAATTTATTTTACCGGCAAGAACACTTGCCATATTTTTACACTCTTGATATTCAAGTAATTGTCCTGTTAATTCTTGTTTTAAAACTTCTGCTTCTTCATTCTTAGGCAGCAGCATAACAGCCTTTATATACACAAGTCTTGCCGCCATTTCCAGAAATTCGCTTGAAATATCCATATCAAATTCTTTCATTAATTCAATATGTTCAAGATACTGTTCTAATAATTCCGAAATCTGTATATCACATATATTTAACTTATTTTTTGTAATTAAGTGCAGCAATACATCTAACGGACCTTCAAAGTCTGACAGTCTATAAGATATTTTTTCCATAAATCACCATTCTATACTAAAAAAACTTACCTACAATATCTATTGAAAAATTAAGAATACCATTTGATACAGCACTGCACAAATAATTTAGTGGTTTACTTAATACTCCTACTAAACACAAAATCATCAAACCCATAGATATATAAATTTCATACGGTTGAATTTTGTATAATATTCTGTTAGGCAAACAAGCATATAAGACTTTTGAACCGTCAAGAGGTGGTATAGGAAGTAAATTAAATACTGCAAGTGATATATTTATAATTATTAGATAACTGAAAAAAGTCTGAATAAATCCTATTAATTTTGTATCCGAAATATTGCCCGCATAGATATTGAACATTATAGTAACATATATAAATGATGCTATTACTGCGACAATTAAATTAGATAAAGGTCCTGCAATCGCAACTAATGCAGAATGTAATCTTGGTTTTCTCATATTATTTACATTTACAGGCACAGGCTTTGCCCAGCCAAACCCCACAAGTAAAATTAATGACGCTCCGATAGGGTCTATATGCCTTATAGGATTAAATGATACTCTGCCCAACATCTTTGAAGTCCTGTCACCGCATAGATTTGCTACAAATGCGTGTGCAAATTCGTGCAAAGGCATAACTAAAAATATTATTATTAAACAAGCCAAAACACCTGATACTGCCGAGTAAAAATCTAATCCGCCTCTTAACGCTGTTAATAACATTTCAAATGCTCACACTTTCTTAATTTATTTTTATATACAACTAATATTTATTATAGCGTTTTGACCACAAAAACACAAGTAATTTAATGTAAAATTTACAATTTATAGAAAATCTCATAAAATATATAAAAATGTACAGGTATATATATCACCTGTACATAAACAATTTTTTTATACTTTAATGTTATACTCTGCTTTTTAGTTGATGAATACTTACTATACCCATATTTCTTCTTTGAATAGCCTTTTTTGTATTTATAATAGTATTTTTGCATATACTAACCGCCAATAATCCGGAAACAATAAAGCAGCTTAAAATAAATATATTAAAAACACTAAAATCGTTTACAACCTTTATAGAAAACGATACAACACATATCATATCAAACACCATAATTGAAAACCAAAAAATTGCTTTTATATTATTTATTATACTCATTACACATATTCCTCCAACTTATTTTTAATTGATTACTTAGTTTATTATAATATATTTAAATTCGTAAAATCAACTTAATAAATTGACAAAACTTTCCGTATAACTAATTCAACTTTATTGTAAAATAGACAAAATTAGTAAATTCATTGATTTTATGTGTTAATTTTAACAACGCAATAGATTTTTCTGAATTTTTTTTATATTGTATTTACATATACTTGCCTGAACATAAAAAATCTCCTGTATAATAAACTAAATTTATATACGAGGAGATTTTTTATTATTTGTTTATTTTTACTAAACTATGGCTCAACCGTCAACTTTATATCCTGATGTTCTGTGTGTACACCATCACTTACATAAAGTCTTATGGTGTACTCACCGGCGTGTCTTGGTGTCCAAGATGCTTTGCTATTTGAATCAAAATCTCGGATAGCTATCCAATTCTTGCCATTTCTGCTATAAATATATTTATATATCAGATGAGAGCCGGTTGCTACTGCATCAAGTAAAACAGAATTACCACATTGAACAACCTCCGGAGTTGCCGCAAAGTGTTCTATATAGACACTCGAATTACTTACAGTTAAAGCTATATCTTTATGCTCAATTGTCACGCCGTCAGTAACATACATTCTTAGTATATAACTTCCCGTATATTTTGGTGTCCAAGTAATAGCTTCACATTCCGAATAATCATCTATTATTGCCCAGCTCTTGCCGGTTCTTGAATAAATATACTTATATTTAAGATTTGAACCTGTAACAGATGTTTTTATTGTTACTGAATTACCAAGAATTATCGTTGTAGGATTTACTGTAACACTATTTATACATAACCCTGCTTCGCAAACCTCAACACTTACATCTTTTGATTTTGTAATTTTTCCATCTGTTGCATATAAACGAACGGTATAAGTTCCTATACAATCCGGTATCCATAAAACTACTGTTGATTTAGTATAATCGGAAATTGTTTCCCAATCTTTGCCATTTATAGAATAGGTAAACTTATATTGTATATCGCTGCCGTTTGCCTCCGCACCAAACATTATTGAATCGCCAAGCGATATAATAGGTGCATTTGGCACAAACTTCGTAATTGTTAAATCTTCTTCAACAACTGTTACTTCAACATCTCTTGTTTTTATTGCTGTACCATTTGTAACATATAATCTCAATTTGTAATCACCGGAATATTTAGGTAACCACTCAATATTAGTACTTGGTGAATAATCCCTTACGGTAGACCAATTACCGTTTTCTCTGCTGTAAATAATCTTGTATCTTAAATGTTCACCCTTCGCAGAAATATTCATTTTTATAGGATTACCAATAACAGCTTCACTGTCCTCAACTGAAAATTCTTCTATTTCAAGAGTTTCCGGAGTTGTTACTGCTATATTAACGGACATTGAATCACTCTCCGACCCATCTGATACCCTAAAAGTTATATTATAAGTATCAGAAAACTCCGGCGTCCATTTAAACACACCTGTTTTGCTGTTCAATGTTGCACCCTCAGGTAAGTTAGGAGAACTGTAAACAAGAGTAACATTTTCACTTTCATTTATAGCAGACAATTCAAGAGTAATCGTCTTTCCTGCTTCAACAATCTGTTTTGGTATATAGTGGAATACAGGTGCACTATTTATAAGAACAGTTGATTTATAAATATAAGTTACAATTATTGTATGCTCCTTAAAAGTACCGGTCTTATTATCAGGGACAGTAATCAGCGTCATATCTTTAAAGTACTTAGCATTTGTGGAATAGCTGTTATTTCCGTCAACCATACCCTTTAATATTTCTTGATTTAATAAGTTGCCCTTTGTATCTATATGATTTACGATAACTTTTCCTGTCGGATAAACAACCTGATTTCTAACCCAAACTTCGTCAGATAATCTATAACCATGTGATGATACATTATTAGGTTCTTGCTGACCTTTACCATTGTTATTAAATATAACAAGTGCGGAATCAATATCTGTTAATTCATAACTCCACCATTTTTCAGTAGCTTTAATCATAGATTGACCCGGCCAAGAACCCGTATATAAAGTCACATTTGTGCCTGTTTCATCATAGATGTAAGCATATACATCTTCCCAGCTGCTATTATAATAGTGAATTTTAATATTCTTTTTATCAATATAATTATAATTGAATACTATGTCTATATTTCCCTCTTTGTATGTGCCATAGGAGTTTATAGGCAATTTCACAAGGTCTATCTCATAATTATCAATGGATTTAGGAGATATATTATATACAGAACCTATTTTTGCAGTTGAAATATCTTTTTCGGCGATTTCCTCGCCTGTTGCATTATCAATATATTTTACAGTGACAGTACCTCTTGGAGTTTTATCTATTTCATAATAGTAATATACTTTAACTTCTTCTTCCTCAAATCTGCCAATAGTATTGCCTACCGAAATTGAAAATAGATAATCATTTAACAATTCTTCATCAAGATGTGTTGTATAGCTATGTGAGATTTTACCCCTTAAAACATTTCTCTTTAAAACTTCACCCGTTGACTGTAAAATATGTTCGACTGTAACTATACCTACTTTAGTATTAATAATAGTTGAGTCAAAACTCGCCTTATCAACCAAAATCATAGCCGAACAAGCAGGTACAAGTATATCTGTTCCATACACTACACCAATTTCCTCGATACCCGCCCTTGTACCATCTGCAATAATTACCCATTCTTTTGGCAAAACATTATTTTCATAAGTTTGCAGGGTAACGGTTTCACTGTTACGGTTAGGATTAAAAATTACCGCAACCTGATTCCATTCTGTTGCAGGTGTGAGAGTATTTTTCAATGTATATGCAACTACATTTTGGTGGCAGTTTGACCAAGCAAAATATGTTGATTTTTGAGATGTGTTTGTTGGGTCCCTGAAAGGAGTAAAAGATTTTCTTATCTCTATAAGTCCTCTATAATAGTCAACCAAATCGCTGTAAATATCAACTCTGCTCCAATCGAGCCAATTTATTTTTGTAGCAGATGAATAACTGTTATGGTCTCCGAATTTGGTTCTTGCAAATTCTTCACCGGCTTGGAAAAAAGGTATTCCCTCTGATGTTATTATAATAGCCGCTGCAAGTTTATTCATACCCACCAAATCTTCATAGCGTATTCCATAACCGCTGCCACCCTTTACAGACATTATTAACTTATCCCATAAGGTATAATTATCGTGTGCAGATGTATAGGTAACGGTTTGTGAAGGAACGGCAGCCCAGCTATTTCCCCAAGATGGATTTGAATTAGCCTGAATACCGGCTTTAATATCCCCTGAAAAACCATATCCACCTTGGATATATCCCGGATTAGATGCCGTAAATACATTACCTTTAATAGCGTCTCTCATATTATTACTAAATGCAGCTATTCTGTGGTCAAGTGACTGAACATTGGATTGAACAGCCATAGGTACTTGTGAAGAACTTAAACCTCCCTGCCAAGGTTCACCATACATAAGCATTTTATGACCGTTTGGCAAAGAATCAAGAGCTTCTCGGATTAAATTCATTGTTTCTACATCGTGTAATCCCATAAGGTCAAATCTAAATCCATCGATATGATATTCATTTGCCCAATATAAAATTGAGTCTATCATATATTTTCTATACATTTCGTGTTCTGAGGCTGTTTCATTTCCGCAACCGGAACCATTTGAGAAATTATTTTCATATTTTCTATAATAGTAATCAGGAACAGTAAGATTAAACCAAGAATCCGAAGTTGAATAGGTATGATTATAAACAACATCCATAACAACAGATATACCTATGCTATGCAAACTTTGTACCATTTGTTTAAATTCTTTAATTCTGACATTTCCGTCATAAGGATTTGTAGAGTATGAGCCTTCCGGAACATTATAATTTTTAGGGTCATAACCCCAGTTAAATTGGTCATCATCAGGTCTTGTTTCATCTACACTTGCATAGTCAAAAGCCGGCAGTAAATGAACGCAATTTATACCCAGATTTTTAAGATAATCTATACCTGTTGCAATTTTACCTTCATTATTGAGGGTAGTACCCCTTTCGGCAAAGGCAAGAAATTTACCTCTGTTTTTCTCAGAAATTCCGGAATTAGGATTTATAGAAAAATCTCTTATATGAAGTTCATATATAACCGCATCTGTCTGATTATCAACAAGAATATGCGAATCTTCGTCCCAACCCTCCGGATTGGTCGACGATAAATCTACCACCATACCTCTGTTACCGTTTACACCTACTGCTTTGGCATAGATATCAACGGTTTCGTTTGTAGTTCCTCCAATAGTGACCAGATATGTGTAATAAACATTTTTAATATCCTTTGAAATTTCAACAGACCATACATTTTTATCTTTTTTAGTCATATCGACTACGCCTAAAACCCTTGCACCTTCTTCTGAATCACTGCCTGTTGCATAGAGTTTTACTCTAACACCGGTTGCAGTAGGTGCCCATACTTTAAATGTTGTTTTTTGAGGTGTATAAGTAGCACCCAAATCATTACCGCTATACGCATTAAAATCCATTTGTTTCCCACCTTTATCGGCAAAATCCGCACACAATTTATTTTTAAGTCGAACAAACCGAAATTTATAAGATAAAACTCTTATATACCGAGATTTTATCAGATATGTATATTATAACATATTTCAGGAAGAATGGAATTTATTTTTTAAAAAAATTTTGTATTTCCTGATAATAATATTATGCCAAGAATTTGTGTAAAATAAACAAATTATTTATATGGATAGCTTTTTTATATTAATATTGAACACTATTTTGTTTTTTAACATTATTTTTAATAATATAATCCGTTATAATCTCTATTCCCAACTCTGAAAATTCACATACAGATGTTATCGCCTCTTGTCTTGCAATTTCATTACTCATATTATATTCGTTCATATAATAGTGATATAATAATAAATATTCTGTAAATAATTTATTAGAAATTTTTATTCCATAATTGGTCAAATGTACACTGCTATAACTTTCTTTATTAATTAATCCGTTTTCTGAAAGCTCCTTTAATATTTTACTGACTGTTGACCTTTTAACATCAAGATTTTCCGCTATATCTTTTGAACGAACTTCTCCATTGTCTTTGCATAATTCATATATAGCAAGTAAATATTTCTTTTTAGTTGCAGATAACATCATTTTTCTTCCTCATTTTCGATAGCCTGCTTTGCAGTAGTATTATGACAATGACAGCAATTACCATTTTTACAATTTTTCACATTACAGCCTACACAGCCGCCGGCTTTTTTTACTTTAATTATATGCTTAATTGCTAATATAAATAACAACAAAAGTATTGCACAAATTATAATTGTTCCAAAATTTGTACTTAACCATTCTATCATAATAACTTACATCTCCTATATAAATGTAATTGTTTCTGTCTGAAAACACAACAGAAACAATTACTATTTTTATTTATTAAATTTTACTTTATTAAGCCATATTTTGTTTAGATATTTTTCTAAGATTTCTCTTATTTGGATTTTTTCTGAACAGTAAGAACAACATACCTAAAAGAACTATAATTGCTGCAACTGTGCCTACTCCAAAACCTATATCACCTGTCATTAATGCACCAAATTGGTAAACCATAAGTGATATTACATAGGCGAATATCATCTGATAACCTATCGCAAACCAAGTCCATTTTGCACTTGCCATTTCTCTTCTAATTGCACCAATAGCGGCAAAACAAGGTGCACAGAATAAGTTAAAGAATAGGAAGGACAATGCTGCGGCTGATTGTGGGAATAATAATTGTATCTGCTGAATTAAATTCGGGTCATCTTCTGCCGCTTCTGCACCTACGCCAAGTAAAGCCCCCATTGTACCTACTACATTTTCCTTAGCCACAAGTCCTGAAACGGCTGCAACTGTTGACTTCCAATTATTAAATCCAAGAGGAGCAAATATTGGAGCAATAAATCCGCCGATTTTTGCGAGAATACTTACATCTTGTTCTACCATTCCAAAGCCTTCGTTTGTAAATCCAAAGTTTGATAAGAACCAGATTACTGCACAAGCCAAGAATATAATTGTACCTGCTTTTATAATAAATGCTTTTGTTCTTTCAAGAACGTGCAGCAAAACACCCTTTGGTGCAGGAATATGATATTGCGGCAATTCCATAACAAATGGAGCAGGGTCTCCCGCAAACATTTTAGTTTTCTTTAATATAATTGCCGAAATCAATACTGCTATTATACCAAAGAAATACATCAAAGGTGATAACCACCAGCTGCTTGGGAACATAGCACCTAAAATAAGTGCTATAACAGGTAATTTTGCACCACAAGGAATCATTGTTGTGGTCATAATTGTCATACGCCTGTCTTTATCGTTTTCGATAGTTCTTGTTGCCATTATACCGGGAACACCACAACCGGTAGACACAAGAAGTGGTATAAAACTCTTACCCGATAAACCAAATCTTCTGAAAATTCTATCCATAATAAATGCAATTCTCGCCATATAACCACAATCTTCAAGGATTGACAATAATAAGAATAAAACAACCATTTGTGGAATAAAGCCAAGAACTGAACCAACTCCGCCAATAATACCATCAAGAACAAGACCATTTAGCCATTCCGGTGCTTTTGCCTTTTCAAGCCAACCACCTACAATTACAGGAATACCCGGCACCCAAACACTATTTTCAATCTCAGAAGGTTCTGGTTCTTCGGCATTAATCAACCCCTCAAATAAAGTTGCAGTAACCGTAACTGTTTCCGTAACATTACCTTCCTCATCTTCAAGGTCAACCTTTGCCGTGATATTTTTTTCGGCAGCTTCTTTAAGAAATGTATTTATAATAGTTTGGTCAGGACCGTTTTCTTCATCTCCAAGGGTTTCCTGAACAGCCTCTACATTAATACCAGCTTCTTCAGCAGCAGCAATATAGCCATCTATTTCTGCCATTTTATATTCATATTCAGCCGTTGCATCTTCGTACGCTGACCTGCCTATGCCAAATAAGTACCAACCATCACCAAACAAGCCGTCATTTGCCCAATCTGTAAAGTATGTACCTACTGTTACGATTGATAAAAAGTAAACTAAAAACATTACTGCTACAAATATTGGTAAAGCAAGAAAACGGTTTGTTACTACTTTATCTATTTTATCTGATGTAGTCATTTTAACTTTCTTTTTATTAACACATTCCTTGATTACTTTGGCGATAAATTCGTATCTTTCATTAGTAATAATACTTTCGCTGTCGTCATCAAAAAAATTTTCTGCAGAACTTACTGTTTCTTCAATTTTACTACTTTGACTGTCTGATAAATCCAAATCCTTTACAGCTTCTTCATCTCTTTCAAAGAGCTTTATTGCATACCATCTTTTTTTATCATCGTCAACTTTATTAAGTTCACTGTTGATTATTGATATATATTTTTCTACATCTTTACTAAATTCAAGATTTTTTACGGATTTTTTTTCTTTTGCTTTTTGAATAGCGAGTTCTACTGCTTCACTTGTTCCTGTACCTTTCAAAGCCGACATTTCAATTACCGAACAGCCAAGTTTTTCGGATAATTTTTTAGTATTTATTGTATCACCGGTTTTTTTAAGTATATCTGCCATATTGAGAGCAACAACAACAGGGATACCCGTTTCAATAATTTGTGTTGTAAGATACAAGTTTCTTTCTATGTTGGTACTATCAACAATATCGAGTACAACATCCGGATTTTCCTTTAAAAGATAATTTCTTGTAACGATTTCCTCAGGTGTATATGGTGACAACGAATATACACCCGGCAAATCAGTAATAATTATTTCCTTATTGCCTTTGTATTTACCTTCTTTTTTTTCGACCGTAACACCGGGCCAGTTACCAACATATTGATTTGCACCCGTTAAATTATTGAACATTGTGGTCTTACCGCAGTTTGGGTTACCTGCAAGAGCAATTTTTATACCCATATTATTTATTCAATCCCTTCTATAAACTGTTACCTATTGCTTACTCACATATACAGGTATCCGTATAAAATCAACGATACCCTTATATGTAAAAATTTTATATAAAAAAATCAATCGACATTTATAATTTGTGCCTCTGATTTTCTGATTGTAAGTTCGTACCCTCTTACAGTTACTTCTACCGGGTCACCCAATGGTGCAACTTTTCTTACAAATACTTCTGTTCCCTTAGTAATACCCATATCCATAATTCTTCTTTTTAAAGCACCCTCGCCTTTTAGTGCTGAAACGGTTACAGTTTCGCCTGACTTAACCTTATCTAATGTTCGCATAGTCTAAACCTCCCAAAAAATCAAATAACATCAACCATAATCCTCGATGTCATAGCTTTACTAATAGCTACACGAGTTCCTTTTACATTAATTATGACATTACCGGCCATCTCAGAAATAATACAAACTTCCTCTCCCACAACAAATCCTAAATTCTCAAGAAATCTTTTTGTTTCATCTTTACCTCTTATTGCCCTTACAATGGCTTTATCACTATTATTAACAAGGCTCAATGGTAAAGTTCCACTGATTACAGATTTTGCAGTTCCACTGTTTACATTTGTACCTGAAATATTAATTGAATGACTTATTGACATAAAAATCCCTCCATTAAAATCTATATTCAAACTATGTATTTCACATAGGACTAAAAATTTACGATTAGCCATAACTAATCTACATATAGTTTACACCTGCTAACTGAAAATGTCAATAATTTTTTATAAATACAACCACTTTCCACAAAATTGCCAATTTAATCAGTTATCTATGGCTAATTTATAGTTAAATTTAACATTATACATTTTAATCTATTTACTTTTTATCTTAAATTATGTTATAATATAGGTAATTTTTAATATAAATTAAATGTAAGGGGTGTAAAATATTGATTAAATTGCAGGAATCAGGAGAAATGTACTTAGAAACCATATTAATACTAAAAAATAAAATAGCAAATGTTCGTTCAATAGATATTGCAAACGAACTTGGATTTAGTAAACCAAGTGTTAGTCGTGCAGTAGGAATTTTGAAGAGAAATAATTATATAAATGTCAGCGATATAGGATATATCACATTAACTGAAAGCGGTGCAAAAGTTGCGAATACTATGCTTGAAAGACATAATTTATTATCAAAAGCATTAATGATGATTGGCGTTGATGAAGAAACTGCCACACAGGACGCTTGTCGAATAGAACACGTTATCAGTGAACAGTCATTTAACAAAATCAAAGAACATATTAAAAAATATCAACAATAAATTACAAAGACACATAAGAGATTGCATTAAAAGTATATGCAATCTCTTTTATATATTATGATATATATATTTAATTTGTTCCTTTATAAGCTTCAAAAGTCTTTTCAGCCCATTTTATATCAACGGTATGAAATCCTTTTGTAAGTTTACTTTTTGAATAAACGGCATTGAGAATTCTTTCAGAATTATCGTATAACTCAGATTTTGCACTCTTATTGCAAGGCACAGCATTGTCACCTATGTAGAAAATAAAACTTATGCGGTCTTGTTCTCTGTTAAATGAGTTAAAGTAACCTGCAATACTATCGGTATTGTATTCATTTTTGATAATCTTGATTAAATTATATTTGGCAATTTCGATTACCCTATCATCAAGATTTTGTTCCAAAATATTAATCTTTTCCTGTAACTGTGCTATATTTGAAACGACACGCTTACTGATATTATCAACATCTTTATATTGCTTTTCTATATCCATATCGTCAAAGTATCTTCTTGTGGTATTTGGTATAAGATAAAACATACTTTGCTTTTTAATATCGTGATAAAGCAAAGGGTGCAATAAAATTGATTTCCTGTTGCAGCAAGGGCAAATCCATTCAAAGAACGAACCATTTAATATAGCCTTTTTCATTGGTTTATTTAAATTAGCATTAATACTTGCGTATAATTTATTAGTTGATTGACATTTACATTTTTTGCAAGTAATATTAGCATTCATCAGGAGTGACAATATAAATTCCTTCTCTCTTAATATAAAAAATCAATCTTCTTCATTAACTGTTAAATCATTAAGGCTGCCGGCTTTAAGATAAGCATTAATAAATCCATCAATATCGCCGTCCATAACAGCACTTATATTTCCTGTTTCAAAATTTGTTCTGTGGTCTTTTACCATAGTATATGGCATAAATACATAAGAGCGTATCTGAGAACCCCAAGCAATTTCCTTTTGTACACCTTTAATATCCTCTATTTTATCTAAATGTTCTCTTTCCTTTATTTCAAGCAACTTTGATTTAAGCATTGTCATAGCGACATCTCTGTTCTGATACTGACTTCTTTCTACCTGACTTGATACAACTATACCCGTAGGAATATGCGTAAGTCTTACAGCAGAAGATGTTTTGTTAACCTTTTGACCTCCTGCACCACTTGCACGATAAACGTCCATCTTAATATCATCAGGATTAATCTCGACTTTTATATCGTCATCAATTTCGGGCATAACCTCTAACGAGGCGAAAGATGTATGCCTTCTGCCGGACGCATCAAATGGTGATACTCTTACCAATCTATGAACGCCTGCTTCACTTTTTAGATAGCCATAAGCATTTTCGCCCTCAATCATAACAACAGCACTCTTTAAACCTGCTTCTTCGCCATCAAGATAATCTACTGTTTTTACCTTGAAGTTATGGCGTTCTGCCCACCTGTTATACATTCTGTAAAGCATTTCCGCCCAATCCTGTGCCTCTGTGCCGCCGGCACCTGCGTGAAATGTAATGATAGCATTTTTACTATCATATTCACCCGTAAGCAAAGTAGCAAGTCTTTGCTTTTCGAGTTCTTCTTTTACTTTTGAATATTCCTCTTGTGCCTCGTCAAGCAAAGAAATATCTTCTTCTTCATTAGCAATTTCAATAAGGGCGTGGGCATCTTCATAAGAGGAAACAAGTTTATTATAGCTTTCAACTTTTCCTTTTAAAACACTTGTTCTTTGAAGAACTTTTTGAGAATTTTCCATATCGTCCCAAAATCCCGGTTCTGCTGCTTTATGTTCAAGCTGTGAAATTTCCGATTCCATAGCAGAAAGGCCCAGAGCCTCCGCTAAATCCTTTATATCAGGCAAAAGTTCTTCGAGTGCAAGACGCAGCTCATCAAATTGTACCATAAATAAATCCACCTTTTCTTGCAAATCATTAACAAAATTTAAGGAATATTGTGCAAACAATAAACCTCTCCTAACAACTTATTATATATTAATTTCGTGTAATTGTAAAGTACTTAGTGGTTTCTAAAGGCAGAGCCTTTTGTCCTCTTGGCATAGAGCGAAACTCTTTTAGAAAAATACAAATTTAAAACAACACAATATACAATAAAATCAGCAATAGGATTATTATTTATAAAATTTTCTATTGACCTTACAAAGTATAAATATTATAATAATAAATATGTACATTGAATATGTACTTAAACAAAGTGATAGGAGGCTTTAATGACAGTATGATTAACGGTGCAGAAATTATGGTAGAATGTCTTAAAAAAGAAGGTGTATCCATAGTCTTTGGTTATCCGGGTGCTGCTATTTGTCCCTTCTTTGATGCATTGTATAAATCACCAATACAGAGTATTCTTGTTAGACAAGAACAAAACGCTGCTCACTCAGCAAGTGGTTACGCAAGATCGGTTTCCAAACCGGGCGTATGTGTAGCTACATCAGGACCGGGTGCAACAAACCTTATTACAGGTATTGCAACAGCTTATATGGATTCAATTCCAATTATTGCAATTACAGGTCAAGTAAGAAGCGACCTTATAGGCAGAGATGTATTCCAAGAAGCAGACATAACAGGTGCTTGTGAACCTTTTGTTAAAAACAGCTACTTGGTTAAAAATACAGCTGATTTACCAAGAGTATTTAAAGAGGCTTTTCATATAGCAACAACAGGCAGACCCGGACCTGTATTGATAGATGTACCTATTGATATTCAACAAAATACATTAGATAGCTTTGAATATCCTGAAACAGTTGATTTGATAAGCTATAAACCAAATACAAAAACCCACCCTATGCAAATAAAAAAAGCTATTGAATTAATTAAATCATCAAAACGCCCTGTAATATGTGCAGGCGGCGGTGTGTTGTCTTCCGGCTGCAAACTTGATCTTGTGGCATTTGCGGAAAAAACAAAAATCCCTGTTATGTCAACAATGATGGGTATAGGTATTATGCCGTCACAGCACGAATTATATTTAGGAATGTTAGGCTCTCACGGAACAAGAGCCGCCAATCGAGCAATTCACGAGGCAGATCTTGTTATTTTATGCGGTGCAAGAGTTGGCGACCGTTCACTCGCTACTCCTAACCAGACAACCGAAAGAGCTAAGGTGATTCATATAGATATAGACCCTGCCGAAATAGGCAAAAATATGTCTGTTGATGTCCCGATAGCCGGTAATGTTAAAGAAGCCATTGAACATTTTAATAATGAAATCGGCGAATATAAAGTACCTGCAATCTGGACTGAAACATTATCTTCTTGGAAGGCTGCCGACCAAAAAGAACCTGAGCGTTTTGAGGGATATTTGGAACCAAAAAGTTTTGTTGCATTACTATCAAAAAAAGTCCGTTCAAAAGCTATATTGGTTGCCGATGTTGGGCAAAACCAAATTTGGTGTGCAAATAACTTCAAAATATCAGACGGAAGATTTTTAACAACCGGTGGTATGGGTACAATGGGATATTCGGTACCGGCAGCTATCGGTGCAAAATTTGCAAGACCAACAAGAGATGTTGTTGTTGTTTGTGGTGACGGCTCATTCCAAATGTGCTTTAACGAACTCGCTACAATCGTACAAAATAATCTTGATATAAAAATTATAGTAATGAGAAATACCAGACTTGGTATGGTAAGAGAAATTCAAGATGTATTATACGGCAGCAGACACGCTGTTACAATTCTTGATGCAATACCGGACTTTCAAAAAATCGCAGATGCTTATGGTATTCCATCGGCATTTTTATCGTCAGACGATGACGCAGAAAATGCAATAGACGAAATGCTTAATACAAAGGGTGCATTTTTACTTGTATGTAATGTCAGCCCTGAAACACCGTCAAGATAAGGAGGATATATTATGAAATATACACTTTCCGTTTTAGTTGAAAATCAAGCAGGTGTTTTGTCTAAGATATCCGGATTATTTTCAAGACGAGGATTTAACATAGACAGTTTAGCTGTGGGAATTGCCGAAACTCCCAATCTGTCAAGAATTACAATCGTTGTAAACGGCGATGAATATTTAATCGAGCAATTGGAAAAACAACTCAACAAATTAATTTCTGTTGTCAAAGTTAAAGTTCTTGATAATAACACAATAAGTCGTGAACTTGCACTCATTAAAGTAAATGCAAATTCAAAAACACGCTTTGAAATAATTAAAATAGCAGAAGTTACGAAATCAAATATTGCAAATATTTCCGCAAATACCATAACCATTGAATGTTCAAATACAACAGATAATATTGAAACACTTATTATGCTGTTAAAACCTTATGGTATCAAACAGATTGCTCGTACAGGAACCGTTGCCCTCGAAAACGGAGATTCATCTGCAAAATAAATATAAAATAACTAAGTCTGCCAAACATTAATCCGGCAGACTTAATTTATTGAATTTGTAAAAGCTATGTGTTATTATATATGTTAATTAATCTTTTATGAGGATAAATGAGAAGTGAATAGCCCATTGAAATGAACAACAATAATTAATAATTAGTCATATTATCCGTAAAATTATTTTCGTTCGTATTCCTTGTTTTTCTTCTATCTTTTACAGCCCAAATAATTGAAAGTGTAAGCAGTAACGCAAAAAACAACAACATAAGTATTACTTTTAAAAATGTTTCAGTAGTATCAATCGTAAGATAGTAATAAATATTCGCATTTTCTGCCGTAATACCAAATTCAGATAAGTAATTATCATAATATTTTACAATCTCGGGATTTAATGTATGAATTATACCTTTTAATTTTATCGTATTTGTTAGTGGTTTATTCCTTTTGCTTTCGATATATTCGTAAGTATCATTCATAATTTCATTTAATTGTGAAATGACTTTTTTATTTTTTGTGGTAAGAGAAATAAAATTATTATCATTTAACCAAATAATAAAGTGTTGGTCAGTTCCGGTCGGCACAAAATTTGTATAATGTTTTGTTTCTGCATAATTTCCCAATACCTTATCTACATTTATAGATACATATGCATCTTTCTGAATACCTGTTGTATCTTGCAGTTCGTAAAAATCCGTATAATTATTTAATAAAACATCTTTATAAACTATGATTAATAATACTAAGAGTATTGAAAACAATATACATAAAAAAATACTTGAATTCTTTTTTGTCCTTTTCTTCATAAAAAACAACTCCCTGATTTTTACTTACTTCTTTATAAATATAAAAAATTTACTGCCTATATAATTTATAATAACAACTACAATAGAAGTTATAATCTTTGATATATTTGAATTGAAGTCTATAATATCAACCATTAGCCATAGCATTACAGTTTCAATCAAGAGAGAAAATACCCTGCAAGCAATAAAAGAAATAAATTCTCTTATTTTATCTTTTTTATTTTCAGTTTTAGCTTGAAAAACAATACTTTTATTTGTTACATATGCAAACAATACCGCTGCAATCCAAGCAATAACATTTGATATTATATAATGTATATTCAATACATTTAAAAGCAGAAAAAATATAATCATATTTACGGCGGTTGTTAAAACCCCAAAAATCAGATACAATATAACTTCCCTATATTTTATTAATAATTTTTTAACAGTATCAACCATAAATTTAATCATATCCCTATAATTTATTAGATGTATTTTAACACAAATTTATATAAAAGTCAAGGATATTACAAAAACCATAATAATCCGATTTTAAAAATTAAATTTATATGATATGGAGTAATGTTATGTATAATAATTGGAATGAATTAAGAAACAAATGTAATAATTGCAATAAATGCGAACTTTCGAAAACACGAAATAATGTTGTATTTGGTGTAGGAAATACCAATGCCAGAGTTTTATTTGTCGGAGAAGGTCCGGGAGAACAAGAGGATTTAAAGGGTGAACCATTCGTAGGGCGAGGCGGACAACTTCTTGACAAATACTTAAAGGCAATAGATTTAGACCGTAATAAAAATATCTATATAGCAAATATAGTCAAATGCAGACCTCCACAAAATCGTGACCCTAAGCCAAACGAACAAGAGGCTTGTATTGATTGGCTAAGAAATCAATTTTTACTCATTAAACCTAAAATTATAGTATGTCTGGGCAGAATATCCGCCCAAAAGATTATAAAAAATGATTTTAAAATTACCAAAGAACACGGCATATTCTTTAACAAAAAAGACACTATAATGATGGCAACATACCACCCGGCTGCATTACTAAGATTTCCGGAAAATAAGGGCATAGCCCTTGATGACTTTATAAAACTAAAAAATAAAATCAAAGAGATATGCCCCGAAACTTATAATAAATATTAATTACTTTTGACTTTAATTGTAATTATTTTTGTTTTGATAAGCGTTTTGCAGCCATAAATACACCTATTGGAATTTCATCAACTTACTGTTCAATACTTCCAGACAATCATCTCCACCTGCAAAGTATTTATCGTCATAATGAAATTTTAACGCAGAATTTTTTATTTTTTGGTGCATTTTTTGTAAATTTTAATTTTTAAATAATCCTTATAATATTTTCATACAAAACAAAATATTTATCAAAAAATTTTTTATTATCGTGGTAATGTCCGAAGTACCAATATTTAAAATCTAATTTAGAATTAATATTTTCAAAATACTTTATCAAAATATCCGGCTTATAAGATTTATCTGAGATAAATCTTATTATCGGACAACAATGCGATATAACATAATCAACCTTATAATTAACTTTCTCAAGATTTTTTAAACCATTATCCATTTCCTCTTGTGATGGCATTTCTTCTTCCCACCAATTACGATGGTTTACACGAAATAACTTTCCTTGATTATACCATAGTTTTATAGTCTTATTAAATTCCTCATCACTCCCAAAATTTTCTCTATATAATATTCCTGCACTAATATCGTGCGAACTTGCTCCGCCAAAAGCAAAAAATTTTTTCCCTTCAAAATTAAATACTTCCCCTCGCATAAGATGAAAAATAGAATTTCTTATTTTATGTGCCTTACCGCCGCAAAAATCAACAATAGGATAATCGTTATTTAATCTATCGAAATTTTCGTGATTACCGTCAACAAACACAGTAGTAAAATTTTTATTATCAAGCCATTTTAGATTATATTTTTCGATTGAATTTTCACCCTTCCAATCCCAAATAGCACCAAAATCTCCGCAAATAATAACAATATCATTTTTAGTCATATTTTTTTGTTTCGGAAAGGATTTTGTTGAAAATTTATCAAACTCACCGTGACAATCTCCTGTAACAAATATCATAAAAACATCTCCTAATATAAAAAATACTGAACTTAAAAAGTCCAGTATAAACCGTTTAATATATATTTTAAAAGTATTCGTCACAATATACCCGCTTGCAATACTTTCAATAGCAATTTTTTTCAGCTATATTTTTACTTTTCTTAAAACTATAATAATTAAGCTTCATAAAATATGATAAAAAAATAATCGAGGTGACAGGAATCGAACCTGCGGCATCTTGGTCCCAAACCAAGCACTCTACCAAACTGAGTTACACCTCGATAAAAAATTTATTTTATTGTTTCCTCGACTGCGTTACTAATTATATAACAACTTAACTTAATTGTCAACCCCTTTTTTAAAAAAAATTTTAAAAATTTTACTTTATTTATTAAGTGTATAAAATAGTACTTGAATTATCATAAAAACGGTTGTAGAATAGTATCTATAAAGGCAGTAATTTTACTGTTATCATAAAACTTACAGAAAAGAAGGATTTAAAAGATGAAAGTATTAGTTGAAACATCAGCTCGTCATGTACACGTTACAGATGAGGTACTTGAAGTACTCTTTGGCAAAGGTGCAGCATTGACCTGTAAAAAGGAATTATCACAGCCGGGACAATTCGCAGCGATGGAAAGAATTGATATAGTAGGCCCTAAGGGTGAAATTAAAAATGTATCAATCCTTGGACCAACTCGCTCAGCTACACAAGTCGAACTTGCGTTAACAGATGCAAGAAAAATAGGTATAGCCGCACCAATTCGTGAATCGGGAAATATTGAAGGAACACCAGGCTGCAAACTTGTTGGTCCTAAAGGTGAATATGAAATTCCTTGCGGGGTAATCGCAGCTAAAAGACATATTCACTTTACACCAGAAGATGCTAAATCATTAGGTGTGCAAGATAAACAAATTGTATCTGTAAAAATTGATACAGATGAAAGAAGTCTTGTATTTGGTGATGTAGTAGTAAGAGTAAGCGAAAAATTTGCAACAGCTATGCACATTGATACGGACGAATCAAATGCAGCTTGTTGTGCCGGTACAGTATACGGAGAAATTATTTTATAATTCATATTTTTTATCATATTAAGCAAAAATTCGGGGTGTATTGTATTGATATACACTCCTTTATTTTTATTAAATACTTAAATATTATTCCCCTATCACCTGCATAAATATATTATAAATAAATTAAAATATAGGGGTGCAATATATTGGACAAAATTCTGTATTATATTGAAATTATAAACGGACGACTATCAGATATTTTATGGGGTTCAATAATGTTAATATTTATACTGGCTGTTGGTTTATGGTTTAGCATCAGATTGAAATTTTTTCCTATCATTCATATAAAACTATGGATTAAAAAAACTTTCGGAGTACTGCTCAAATCAAAAAGACAAAGGCAAAAATCAGGAAATGGTATAACACCGTTCCAAGCTATGACAACAGCATTAGCCGGTGCAATCGGTACGGGAAATATTGTAGGCGTAGCCACAGCTATAACAATGGGCGGTGCAGGAGCTATTGTATGGATGTGGATAGCGTCTATATTGGGTATGGCAACCATATTTGTTGAGAATATATTGGGTGTAAAATACAGAGAAAAAGATAAAAACAATAAGTGGATTGGCGGACCTATGTACTATATTGAAAAAGGTCTTAAATGTAAACCTCTTGCTATAATATTTGCCATAGCTTGCACTATGGCAGCATTAGGAATGGGTAATATGACACAATCCAATTCAATAGCCGATTCACTTTACACAAGTTTCGGAATTTCAAAGAGTATCAGCGGTTTTTTAATAGCAATTGTAACAGGAATTATAATATTAGGCGGAATAAAAAGAATAGCAAGTATTACGGAAAAAATTGTTCCGTTTATGGCAATATTTTATATTTTGGGAACAGTAGTTATAATACTTGTTAATATAGATAAAATACCTTCTGTAATTATATCAATGTTTTCAGAGGCATTTAATTTCAAAAGTTTCACAGGAGGAAGCATAGGATACGGAATGTCGGCAGCAATACGATATGGTGTATCAAGAGGTGTATTTTCAAATGAGGCAGGTTTAGGAAGCTCTCCAATAGTACACGCCGCCGCCGATACTGATGAACCTGTTGAACAAGGTATGTGGGGTATTTTTCAAGTATTTATAGATACCATTGTAGTATGCACACTGACAGCTTTATGTATTTTATGTACTTGGAATGGTTCAAATAATCTTGATGGGGCAGCATTGAGTACCTATGCTTTTTCCACTGTTTTAGGAAATTTTGGTTCGATATTTATGGCAATTTCAATATTACTATTTGCCTTTGCGACATTGATAAGCTGGGAATACTTTGGCGAAAAAAGTTTGACCTATATTACAAAAGGCAAATATATATTAATATATAAAGCATTTTATGTTGTATTGTGTGGATTTGGGGCTGTGATTAATTTGCGGCTTGTATGGAGTATAGCCGATACACTTAATGGATTAATGTGTATCCCTAATCTTATAGCAATTTTATTATTATCAAATGTTGCCGTTGCGGAAACAAAGAATTATCTGAAACGAAAAAAACATATTGATTAAAAAGTTAAATTTATATACCAAGCATATTACTTTTATGGTATAATATAAGTTATAGAGTGTTTATACTGATTTTTTAGGGAATGATGTAACTTTGAAGATTAATTTTATAGAATATGAGAATACAACAATAGGTCTTAAAATAAATAAAACTGTATTTAACAGTGATTTGACACTTTTAGTTGGTTTATCCGGCTCCGGAAAAACACAGATTCTAAAAGCAGTTGACAACAGTTTTGCACTTGGTTCAGGTCAAGATACGGAGCATCACGCTTCTAAAGGAACTCTTGGATTTATGATTGATAAAAATTCTTTTGTATGGGAATATAATACAAATAATATATTTTCCGATGAGGGTAAACCACAGGTTATATTCGAATACGAAAAATTAACTTGTAATGATACTGTAATTTTCGCAAGAAATAACGAAGGGGTTTACCTCAAAAATTACAATAAAATACCTATGCCTAAATCTGATGAAAGTATAATAAGTCTTTATCGCTATGAAGAAATAATAAGTGACATTTTTAATTCATTTAATCATAACTGCAAAAAAGAAATGGACCAATATCATAATAACAATAATATTATACCTATTTCAATATATAAAAAAATGAAAAATATTGCAAAATCAAAAGATGGAAAAACTGCTGTTGAGTATGTATGTGACAAAAGCAGTAATATGTTTTTATGTTTGTGTATTATAAAGTTATATGATAAAGACTTATTCAATGAAATTTTGCAGGCATATCAAAGTATTTTCATAGAGGTTGAAGATATATTATTCAGAGAAGAAAAACATACAAGCAGGGTTATTATGTCTTTTGTTGTTAATAATACAGAAATATGTATATATGATATTTCCTCAGGTATGTTAAAAACATTAGCCCATATAGTCCGATTATTCCTTTGTGGAAATAATCGTCTTATTCTTATAGATGAACTTGAAAACGGTCTTGGTATAAATTGTATGGGAATGATTAACGAGATGATTATAACTCAAAGAAGTGATTTTCAATTTATTATAACAAGTCACCACCCGTATATTATAAATAATATTCCAATGGAAAAGTGGTTGGTAGTACTTCGAGATAAAAATATAGTAAAATCCCATACAGCAAAATCGCTTAATCTTGGCAAATCCCATCACGAAGCATATATACAACTTATGAATATGCTTGAAAACTACAATTAAAATTTATGGTGATAAAAAATGAATGTATATTTTCTTGTAGAAGGTATGCGTACAGAAAAAAAAGCATATCCAAAAATTCTAAAATACTATAAACCTCATTACAAATATGTACAGAATTATTTTGAAATAGAGAAAAATTCATTTTACATAGAGAGCGGTCTTGGTATGCCGCAATTACTTTCTAAAATATATCCTGCTATGCTTAATATTAAGGACCAAAATCAGACGGAAAATAAATTTGATATTCTTGTCATAAGCATAGACAGCGATATTTACGGCGGCTATAAACAAGCAAAAGAATTACTGCAAAATCAAGTTGAACAAGACCTTATAAAGGCAGAGTTGAAAATAAATATTGTATGTATAATACAGAATCCTTGTATTGAAACTTGGTTTTTAGGAAATCGCAGTGTATATCCTCAAAAGATAAAATCACCCTTTAAAGATTTTCATAAAAATTATAATGTTTGTGCAAATTGCCCCGAAAAAATGTATCCGCCTAAAAACAGTAATTATACTTTATCAAAATATCATCTTGTTTATCTGAAAACAATGCTGAAACAAAGCAATCTGCGTTACGAAAAAAATTATGTAGATAATGTTACTACAAATGAATATATAAATGCCTTAGACAAACGCATTAATAAAACAAATCATTTGCCGTCTTTAAGAACATTTATAAATTTTATAAATACACTTTGAAATAAGTTCCATACTTGAAAAAAGATTAGTGTTATATTATACTTATGATATTGGTTTTATTAAAATTAAGAAATTTTTTGAATGATAGGAGAGTATGAAATGCATACTAATAATAATTCTGCCGGGAATTCTATAACTAAGATCGGTATATATACGGGTATAAGTGATTATACAATTATTCCTGCCAAAATGATGAAATTATTTAAACCTGTATCAAGTTCTATTGATATGCTGCACGATATATTTGCAGATGAGGACGAAAACAATATTTGTTTTACATTTAAAAATCAAAAAGATAATATAGATTTACCTCCGCAAAATTTATCAGGAACAATAACTATTAAACCAAATGAAAATAACATTATATTCAATATTAAAAAAAATAAACAGTTTATTTTTGAACATACTGTTGGTATGGGACAATTTTATGGACAAATTAATTCATTTAAGCAGCAAGTCCAAAATTGTTTATTATACCAAATTAAATCTTTTAAGGAGGTTGTATTTTGCTATTTTCAAAAAAGCGAAGATAAATATAAAAATACCTACATAATGAAAGCTCTATTTGATATAGCAAAAGAAGCATACGGATATATTGTTATGCCTGACTTTACTATTTACTCTCCTGACAAAAAAATAGTATTCGGATATGACGGCGGAAGTGATTATGACGAATTTATTCCTTGGAATTACTCGGAAATAGATAAAAAAATAGACGAGGAAAAACTTAAAAATCTTTAACCTTAAAGACAAGAGGTATTTAACTTTATGAATAATAAAAATAAGAGGATATTCGCATTTGATATTAAATTCATTGATTTTATAAACAAAAATATAATAATGATTTATTTTTTTATTGCGTGTTTACTTGTAATTTTTATCAGAATTCACTTTATATATGTTGAGAGTGGAGATTATGTAAGCTGCTTACTGCCTTGGTTTAATAAAATTAAGGAAAACGGAGGCTTTGCCTCTCTAAATATGACAATAGGCAATTATAATGTATTATATATGTATATGTTTACTGCTTTAACATACTTGCCTATTGAAGCCTTATATTCTATAAAATTATTATCAATATTATTTGATATATTATTAGGTATAGCCTGTTCACTGCTTATATATCAATTGTGTGGGAGAAATTCCAAAGCTTTAAAAAAATCTTTAATCACTTTTATTGTAGTCCTTATGCTTCCGACTGTAATATTAAATGCGTCTGCTTGGGCTCAATGCGATTGTGCATATACTGCTTTTATAATTTTATCACTATATAGTCTTTTAAGAGATAAGCCTGCAATATCTATGATATGGTTTTCGATAGCATTTTGCTTAAAATTACAAGCCGTATTTATTTTGCCGTTATTTCTTATATTATATTTTACAAACAAAAAATTTTCAATTCTGCATTTTCTTATAATACCTGCTGTTAATGTAATTGTATCTCTACCGGCGGTGATTGCCGGCAGACCTATTTGTGAAATATTTAAGATATATTTCCAGCAGATTGCAACATACCAACGATTAACCCTGAATTATCCTAATATATATGAATTCTTGCCTAATGATTACGAGGCATTTTCTTCTATGGGTATTATAATGACAATATTTATTTTTGGCTCTATGGCAGTATATATAATCAGCCAAAAATATAGTATAACAGGTTTAAATCCTGTTTTGTTGTCGCTTTGGAGTGTAACAACCTGTGTTTTATTCTTACCTGCTATGCACGAAAGATACGCATATATCGCTGATATAATCAGCGTAGTATATTTTATAGCAATTAATAAAAAAATAATAATACCTATTTTAGTAAATTTTGTATCACTTATGGCATATATGCCGTTCTTGTTTGGGGTACAGACTCTTAATGTACAGATTGTTGCATTTATAAATATAATATCATATACAATGATAACAATAGAATTACTTAATCAACTTAAAAACTCTAATAATAATTCAAATTTCAGGAATACATCGACTATAAGTTTGTATTAAAAATAAAAAATTATTTAATATCGCATTTAATAATGCATAGATTGAAAAATAACAACAAGGAGAGATTTTTTATGTGTGGACTCTGCGGATTTTATGGCGAAATAATAGACCGAGATGAGGTTTTAAAAAATATGACAGATGTTATAACCCATCGTGGCCCTGATAGTATGGGATATTTTACAGATGAAAATATATCTATGGGTTTTCGCCGATTAAGTATTATCGACCTTGACGCAGGTCACCAGCCTATATATAACGAAGATAAAAGTCTTGTATTAATGTTTAATGGCGAAATTTATAATTATCGTGATTTACGCGAAGAACTTATATCACTTGGTCATACATTTTCTACACACACAGATTCAGAAGTACTTATACACGGATTTGAAGAATGGAATACAAAACTTTTGGATAAATTAAGAGGTATGTTCGGTTTTGCAATTTATAATACAAAAGATAAATCTTTATTTATAGCAAGAGATTTCTTTGGTATTAAGCCTATGCACTATGCTATGGTTGATGATTGTTTTGTATATGGCTCTGAGATAAAAAGTATTCTTGAATTTCCTAAATACAAAAAATCATTCAATTATAAAGCACTTGATAATTATTTGTCATTTCAATATGTTGTTCCACCTGAAACATTCTTTAATGGTATATATTGTCTGCTGCCGGGTCACTATTTATGGTACAAAAACGGAAAAATTACAACACACAGATATTTTGAAGCTAAATTTAATCCCGATAATTCAATGAAGCTTGACGATGCTGTTGATAAAATAGCTAATGTTTTTGAGGATTCTGTAAATGTTCATAAATTAAGCAGTGATGTTGAAGTTGGCTGTTTTTTATCAAGTGGTGTTGATTCGAGTTATGTTTCAACATATTTTGAGGGCAATAAAACCTTTACGGTAGGTTTTGATTTTGGTGAAAAATATAACGAAATTAGTTGGGCAAAGCGTTTGTCTGAAAAAATTAATGTGGACCACCATTATAAAATAATCGGCTCGGAAGAATTTTGGTCAGCTGTACCAAAGGTACAATATTTTATGGACCAGCCACTCGCTGACCCATCTTGCATAGCATTATATTTTGTATCAAAACTTGCATCTGAATATGTAAAAGTTGTATTATCCGGAGAAGGTGCAGATGAATTATTTGGCGGATATACAATTTATAACGAACCACACGTTTTCAAGATGTATCAAAAACTTATCCCTGCAAAATTAAGACTAAAACTTGCTAAATGGGCTAAAAAATGGCCTCATATCAAAGGCCGAGGATATATTTTAAGAGGTGCAAGGGAAACAGAAGATAAGTTTATCGGTAATGCGTTTATGTATGATGATGAGCAAAAAAGAACTATTTTAAAAGATAACTCCATTGTCACAAGACCACAAGATTTATGTAAACCATTCTACGACAGAGTAAGAGGATACGACCAAGAAACAAAAATGCAATATCTTGATATTAATTTATGGATGGTCGGCGATATTTTACTAAAAGCCGACAGAATGAGTATGGCAAACTCCCTTGAGTTGAGAGTTCCATTCTTAGATAAAGAAGTATTTAAAGTCGCTTCTGCCTTACCAACAAAATTTAGGGTTAATAAGAAAAATACCAAATATGCTATGCGTTTGGCTGCTTTAAGGCGTATGCCAAAGGAAACTGCTCAAAAAGAAAAATTAGGTTTCCCTGTTCCTACAAGAGTATGGCTTAGAGATGAAAAATATTATAATATAGTTAAACAAATGTTTTCATCTGAAACTGCAAAAAAATTCTTCAATACAGATGAAATTATAAAGTTTCTTGATGAGCACTATAACAATAAGGAAGATAACAGTCGTAAGGTATGGACAATATATGTATTTCTTGTGTGGTATGATATATACTTCGGTAATGATGATAAAATAAAACGACCAAATCAAGAAGCAAAATAAGAGGTGATTATTTCCTATGGCAAAAAGATTAAAAGGATATTTAAAATTAATTGAAATGCTGCTTTCAAATCCTGAAAAAATTAAAAATCCTTTGACATTAAAACAAGAATTACTTATACAGATTTCATTTTTTCAGCACGAAAGATTAATACATCTTATAGTAACAGTTCTATTCGCATTGGCAACTGTAATGAGTTTTCTGTGTATGTTTTTCGTACAGGAATGGGGACTATTACTTTTAGCTTTTGCTATACTTATACTCCTTGTACCATATATAAAACATTATTATCTGCTTGAAAACGGTGTTCAAAAACTATATTCATATTATGATAAACTCCAAGAAATTATAGATAATACAGTCTATTCAATAAACTAAAATAAATTATATTTTGACGGCTAAAAAAAAGCCGTCAATTTATTTATTACAACCAGTAGCATAAATAAAAATAAAAATTTATCAGCTTTTATATTGACAAAATATTGAGGCTATTGTAAAATAATTAATGTAGTTTGTTTATAAAATTTGCGGATATGGCGGAATTGGCAGACGCGTATGGTTCAGGTCCATATGAAAATAATTTTCGTGCAGGTTCAAGTCCTGTTATCCGCACCATAACAAGACACTAATTTTGATACAATGGTTATCAGAATTGGTGTTATATTTTTATAATCTCAATTATATAATCAAATAAATCAAAGCTTGCAAGGCAAATAATTAGTATTAAAATTCCTGCGATTAGATTAAGAAATATCTAAATACATAAAGCACAAATATTGAAAAAACAAGGTCAATATGTAATATGTTATTGAAAAATATAAATTCACAGGTATATAACAAAATTAAAAATATTGCGTGTCAAAAAAATTATATTAAGTCCTGTAACATTTTGGTTACAGGACTTTTTATTTTGCAAATATAAGACTTATTCCAATAAAAGCAAAAATTTATATAGACATTTTTAGGAAATAAGAGTATAATTAAGAATAATGAATTTAGGGAGTGATAATAAAATGGACAGGTTATTACAACTATTAAGTGAAAACTCAGAATTTACAAATTCACAACTTGCAGCAATGTTAGGAATAACAGAAGAAGAAGTTGTAAATCAAATTGAAAAATATAGGTCAGACGGAATTATTCTTGGCAATCGAGCCTTGATAAATTGGGATAAAGTTCCAAACAGCGGTATTACTGCTATTATTGAATTAAAAGTTACACCAAAACCGGATACGGGTTTTGATGAGATTGCACAAAAGGTTATGATGTTTGACGAAGTTGAAAGTGTATATCTTATGGCGGCAGATGCTTACGACTTACTTGTTATGGTAAAAGGTGAAAGTATGCACGATGTTGCTATGTTTGTATCTAAGCGTCTATCAACTCTTGAATCCGTTATCTCCACAGCTACACATTTCCTTTTGCAAAGATATAAAGACGGCGGCGTAGCTTTTGATAAGGAAGATGTTGATAGAAGGAGCTTGATATTGTGATAGATTACAGCCAAATTTTAAATAAAAATATTACCGAGGTTAAGCCGTCAGGAATAAGAAAATTTTTTGATATTGCCGCAGAAATGAAAAATGTTATTTCTTTAAGCGTAGGTGAACCGGATTTTTCTACACCTTGGCACGTCAGAGAAGAAGGCATTAAATCGCTGCAAGATGGCAAAACTTGGTATTCTCCAAACAGAGGCTTTACGGAACTAAGAACTGAAATTTGCAAATATTTTAAAAGAAAATTCAATGTAAATTATGACCAAGCCTCAGAAGTATTAGTTACGGTAGGCGGTTCAGAGGCTATCGACTTATGTATCAGAACAATTATAAGTTCAGGAGATGAAGTTCTTATTCCCCAACCGAGCTTTGTTTGTTATGAACCTATGACAATAATGGCTAACGGTAAACCCGTTATAATTGAAACAAAAATAGAAAACTCATTCAGATTAACAGCAGAAGAACTTGAAAGTCATATAACAGATAAAACAAAGTTACTTATTCTGCCTTTTCCAAATAATCCAACAGGTGCGGTAATGAGAAAAGAACACCTTGAAGAAATTGCTGAAATTGTTAAAAAACACAATATAATAGTCTTATCAGATGAAATTTACAGCGAACTTACCTATGGCGGCGAACAACATATTTCAATAGCATCAATAGATGGTATGAGAGAAAGAACTATTGTTGTAAATGGTTTTTCAAAATCATATGCTATGACAGGTTGGCGACTCGGCTATGCACTTGGCCCTAAACCGCTCATTGACGCTATGACAAAACTACATCAATTTGCTATAATGTCTGCCCCTACCACCGCCCAATATGCTGCAATTGAAGCACTTAAAAACGGTGACAGCGATATTGACAAAATGCGTGAACAATATGATATTAGAAGACGATTTATAGTTGATAATTTCAGGAGTATGGGACTTGATTGTTTTGAACCTGAAGGGGCATTTTACATATTCCCTTGTATAAAAAGTACAGGGTTGACCTCAGATGAATTTTGTACTCAATTAATTAAAACACATCAAGTTGCAGTTGTTCCGGGGTCTGCTTTCGGAGATTGCGGCGAAGGTTTTATAAGAGTATCATATTCATATTCTTTAAAGCATATCACAGAGGCTTTAAGGAGAATTAAATTATTTGTAGACGAGTTAAAAAAATAATTTTATAAATTAAGGAGAAATGGGTAAATGAAAGTTACGGTAGATGCACCCGCCAAAATAAATTTAACACTTGATATTTTAGGTAAGCGTCACGATAATTACCACCTTGTAAAAATGATTATGCAGTCTGTCAATCTATTTGATACTGTAACCGTATGGAAAGAAAAAGATTGTCAGATAACATTGAGTTGTACAAACAGCAATATACCTTGTGATGAGAGAAATACCGCATATAAAGCCGTATTAAAATTTTTTGAATATGTAAAAGAAAAAAATCTTGCCATTGAAAATACGGGTGTATCAATCAAAATTAAGAAGGAAATACCTGTTGAAGCAGGTCTTGCGGGAGGCAGTACAGATGCCGCTGCTGTGCTTTTAGCATTAAACGAATTGTTTGAAACGGATTTTACAATAGATGAACTGGCACTAATAGCAGCAGAAGTAGGTGCAGATGTACCATTCTGTTTATATGGCGGAACTATGACAGCTACTGGAATAGGTACAATTCTTACTCCATTACCGGATATGCCATCTTGCTATATTGTACTTGTCAACCCTAATATTACCGTTTCAACTAAACTTGCCTATGAGAAAGCCGACAATATTGAATTAATAGAAAGCCCGAATACAGAAAAAGTTATATCCGGAATATGCGACAGCAACATACCATATATTTCAAAATATCTCTTTAATAGATTTGAGGAATTTCTTAATATTGACGAAGTTAATAATATTAAGGGAATTTTAGACCAATGCGGAGCATTAGGCAGCTGTATGAGTGGCAGCGGACCTACTGTTTTCGGTATATTTCAAGATAAAGCCACTGCTGATGGCTGTGTAAAAATACTTGAAAATGAATATGATAAAGTTTATTTATGCAAACCAATCGACTATGGCTGCAAAATTGATGACTAAGTCTTTTTAAATATTTTAATAATAATAAATATATCCCTGAAACGAATAAATATAGTTTCAGGGATATTTATTTATATTATTTAGCTTTTGAGTTGATTTCTTCCAATGCCATCTTAATAAAATCATCTGTTGGCATCTGACCTAAATCACCTTTTTTACGGGAACGGACAGCAACACAATTATTTTCAACTTCCTTGTTACCTATAACAAGCATATATGGTATTTTTTCAAGTTGAGCCTCACGAATTTTATAGCCGATTTTTTCGCTGCGGGCATCTGTCGTAACTCTTATTCCCATACAATTCAATCTTTGTTCTATCTTTTTAGCTTCATCAATAAGATTTTCGCTAATTGGTAAAATTCTGACCTGCTCAGGTGACAGCCACATTGGTAATGCTCCTGCAAAATGCTCTAACATATATGCAAGTGTTCTTTCATAGCAGCCAAGTGATGTTCTATGAATAATATATGGAACTTTCTTTTGATTGTCTTTATCAATATAATACATACCAAATCTTTCTGCCTCGAGCATATCAATCTGGATTGTTACAATAGTATCTTCTTTGCCGAATACATTCTTATATTGTATATCGAGCTTAGGTCCATAGAAAGCTGCTTCATCTATACCAATATCATACTTTAAACCAATATTATCAAGAATTTTTTTCATTATAGATTGCGATTCTTCCCACTGTTCCTTAGTACCTTCATATTTATTATTCTTATTTTCAGGGTCCCATTGTGAAAATCTGAAAGTACAATCTTCCAAAAGTCCCACTGTATCAAGAAAATATTTTGCAAGTTCCAAACAGCCCTTAAATTCTTCTTCAAGTTGTTCCGGTAATAGAATATAGTGACCTTCCGAAATAGTAAATTGTCTCACTCTGATAAGACCGTGCATTTCCCCACTATTCTCATTTCTGAAAAGAGTAGAAGTTTCTGTCAATCTCATAGGTAAATCTCTGTACGAACGCTGTTTGTTGAGGAATACCTGATATTGGAATGGACAAGTCATAGGACGAAGTGCAAAACACTCTTTTTCTTCATCGTAAGGGTCACCCAAAACAAACATACCATCAAGATAGTGGTCCCAATGTCCTGAAATTTTATAAAGTTCTCTCTTAGCAAAAAGTGGAGTTTTAGTTAATTGACAACCTTTTGATTGTTCAACATCTTCAACCCATCTTTGAAGTAATTGGACAACTCTTGCACCTTTTGGCAAAAGCACAGGCAAACCTTGACCTACATAATCCACCGTTGTAAAATATTCAAGTTCTCTGCCTATTTTATTATGGTCACGAGTTTTAGCTTCTTCAACTTTTGTCAGATATTCCTCCAACATTTGAGCCTTAGGAAATGATATTCCATAAACTCTGCAAAGCTGATTATTTTTTGCATCTCCTCTCCAATAAGCACCAGTACAATTTGTTAATTTAATTGCCTTAATTGGTGATACATTCATAAGATGCGGACCTGCACAAAGATCTATAAATTCATCTTGTTTAAAGAAACTTAATGGTTCATTTTTATCTGCGTGTTCCTTAGCAAGTTCAACCTTATAAGGCTCGTTCATTTCTTCAAGTTTAGAAATAGCATCACTCGGTGACAACTCAAACTTTTCAAGTTCGACACCGGATTTAACAATTTTTTTCATTTCATTTTCAATTTTTTCGAGGTCCTCACTTGAAAATGGCTTTTCGACATCGAAATCATAATAAAAGCCATTATCAATAGCCGGACCTATTGCACATTTAGCATTAGGATAAAGTCTTTTTACAGCTTGTGCAAGAATGTGGGCTGTTGTATGCCAAAAAGTCTTTTTACCCTCGATGTCATCAAATGTGATAAATTGAATTGAACAATCCTCATTTATAACCGTTCTTAAATCCGAAAGCTGGTTATTAATTTTACAAACACAAGCAGCTTTATACAATCCCATACCTAAACTCTTAGCTATTTCGCCGGCTTTAATACCATTTTCAAATTCTTTAATAATTCCGTCTTTAAGTTCTACCTTAATCATTGAAAACTCATCTCCCTGATATTTTTATGCAAATAAAAAAACTTCACCCCATATCATATAATACAGGGCGAAGTACTATAACTTCACGGTTCCACCTGAATTAACGAAATATATTATAATTATTCCGTTATCTCATAATGTCTATTCTAATAATAAACATATTGACTTTTAACGCTGTCAGGTGCGTTGTAATTTAAACTATTATAAAAGTTATTCATTACAATGCTCAAAGGTGGTAAGTATAAATCAGCCTTAATTATGATAAGTTTCAGCCTAATGCTTATCAATCTCTGTAATTTTGCTAAATGATTTAACCGTCCTTTTCATAGCATATTTGCATATATAATTTTTACAATACTATAATATCACACTTTATAGTATATGTCAAATATCAATTATAAAATTCAGCAGGTATAATAATACAAGAAATACTATATTTGCAGCGGTAAAAAATAATAAATATTTATCTTTTTTATTATTATAATTATGGGCATAAGCCTTATATGAAATGAGACTTGCCATAGAGGCTATTATAGTTCCAAGTCCGCCAATATTCACACCAATTAATAATGTTTCATAATTACTTGTAAATCCTGATAACATTAATGCTGCCGGAACATTACTTATAAATTGACTTGATAGTACACCAATTAATAATTCATTCCCCTGAACGGCATTTTCTAATGTGTTTTTAATAAATTCAATATTACCCATATTTCCGATAAACACAAAAAAGCATATAAATGTAAAAATCAAACAATAATCGACATTTACAAGTGCTTTTACATCGCATATAATAACGGAAATTAACACTATACCTAATAAAATATAATATGGCAAAATTCTGCAAACCGATAATATACCACAGACGAATAAAATTATATAAACAATAGTATGTAACTTTTCTTTTTCAGTAAATTCTTTATCAGAACGAAAAGTTAATATCTGATTTATATTTATGCTGTCGCCCTTGCAGAAAATTATAACCGATATTACAATAAATATAAATGACAAAATTGTATATGGCAGCATAATTTTTATAAAGCCAAAAAACGACATAGACGATATATTATATAAATATAGATTTTGTGGATTTCCCGTCGGCATTAGCATACTGCCTAAATTAGCAGATATAGTTTGCAATACGATGACAAAAATAAGTTTATCTTCTCTGTTGACTTTTTTAAGCGTAAATATCGCAAAAGGAACGAATGTTATCAAAGCAACATCGTTTGTTATAAACATACTCGAAAAAAAACAAATAATTACAAGCACCATACATAATTGTCTGATATTTTTTGTATGTCTTAAAAGATATATTCCTATTTTATCAAATATGCCAACTCTTTGCAATGACGACATAACTATCATTAAACTCAATAATATTCCTAACACCCTAAAATCTATATAATTTATATAACTAACGCTTGGTTTTACAAAAAACATAGAAATTATCGCTAAAATAAATGCTATTGTCAAAACTGTTTCTTTTTTAAAAAAATCTCGAATTTTATATATTATTTTACTCAAAATTTACACTTCCCTTATTTTGATATAAGTTTTTCGGCACATTTTATTCCATCAACGCCTGCCGAAACTATGCCCCCTGCATATCCGGCACCTTCTCCGCAAGGATATAAGCCATTTAAGGATATTGATTGTAAATTATCATTTCTTATTATTCGTATAGGTGACGAACTTCTTGTTTCTACTCCGGTTAAAACAGCATCTCCATAAGAAAAGCCCTTTATCTTATTGTTAAAAAGTTTTATTCCTTCACGCATACTTTCAGTTACAAAATCCGGCAAACATTCACTTAAATTACAAGGTGTTACATCAGGTTTATAAGATGGTATAACATCACCTACTTTTGAACTTGCCTTATTATTAAGAAAATCTTCTACCCTCTGAATCGGTGCATTATAATTATTGCCTGCAATTTCAAACGCATTTTTTTCCAATGACCTTTGAAACTGCATACCCGCCAGAATATGGCTGCTTCCAAAATCCTCCGGTGCAACACTAACTAAAAGTGCTGAATTTGCATTACAATTATTTCTTGCAAATTCACTCATACCATTTGTAACCACCATATTTTTCTCACTCGATGCGGATACAACCACACCGCCCGGACACATACAAAATGTATATACACCTCTGCCATTCTTTAAATGTTCTGCAAGTTTATAATCAGCAGATTTTAAATACTTATTATTATAAAAACTGCCATATTGAGATTTATTTATTAATTCTTGTGGGTGTTCAATTCTTGCACCAACGGAAAACGGTTTAGGCTCAATAGCTATATTTTTATTATAAATCATTTCAAAAGTATCTCTTGCACTATGACCTATTGCTAAAATAATATTATTAGTTTCGATTATTTCAGTTGTATTATGATTTTGAACTTTCACAGCCACCACCCTATTATCTTTTGAGATAATATCTGTTAATTGTGTATCAAATTTTATTTCTCCGCCCAATGATATAATCTTATTTCTTAAATTTATTACGGTATTTCTAAGCATATCAGTACCGATATGTGGCTTGGCATTATACAAGATTTCTTCCGGTGCACCATTTGCAACAAATTCTTCAAGAACCATTCTGCCCCTTATATCCTTTGTACCCGTATTGAGTTTACCATCTGAAAATGTACCTGCTCCGCCTTCTCCAAACTGGACATTTGATTTAATATTAAGATTTCTGTTATTCCAAAAATCCGATACATCTTTACAGCGCTGTTCTATACAGCTTCCACGCTCTATAACTATTGGATTTTGACCACTCATAGCAAGTATTAGTGCTGAAAACATTCCCGCCGGACCAAAACCTACTACAATCGGTCTTTGGTCTAATTTTTTATATTCCGGTAATATGTAGCGATATTGTTGGACTATGTTAATTTTATTATCTTTACATTTTGCAGCAACTCTATTTTCGTTTGATTTAAGCAATACATCTATTGCAGCTGTAAAATGAATATTTTGTTTTTTTCTTGCGTCTATTGCTCTCCTAAATAATGATACGCCTTTTATGTCTTTTCGTGACACATTAAGTTTTTTAACCGCAATATTATATAAGAAATCATTATCATAATCAAGCGGCAAATTCACTTCATTTATTCTTATCATTTGCTATTTCCCTTCCTACCAATATTCCACTGCTAAACGCAAACTGCAAATTATATCCGCCACAATCCCCGTCAACATTCAATACTTCACCACAAAAATATATGTCTTTGCTGCATTTAGACTTAAAATTATTAGGATTAACTGATTTTATCGAAACTCCTCCACAAGTAATTTGATTATTTTTCCATACATATTCGCTGTTTATATCAAAAACAAAATTTTTAATTTTACTTGTAAGCGTTTTGATTTCAGATTGTGAAAGTTTCTTATATGCAATATCATTACCAAAAGCACTTTTATAAACAGCCTGTGATAAATTTTTACCTAATAAACCCTCTAATAATTCAGAACCCATAATATCAGTTTTACTTTGAAAATTAAAAAGAAAATCATATAAATCCTCAAAAGAGTAATCTGCACATAAATCAAGTGAAATTTTAAGCCTTTTATAAGATGTATTATTTATAGTTTTATAAGTTATATACTCATTGACAAGTCTTGAAATATTAAATACACATATACCCGACAAATTATTCTCATTAAATTGAATTTCACCAAACTCAATTTTTAATGGTTTGTTATCTGCTATCAATGTCACTTTTCCGGTATGTCTGATACCTTTAAGATTTTTTATGTAGGGCGATTTAACCAATACAGGACACAACCCCGGAAATAAATCAGTAACTTTATGCCCTAAATTTTGAATAATGCTATATATGCTATTATTTGAATTTTTTTGATTGTTAGGTCTGCCCCCTGTCGCAAACAAAATTTTTTTAGCTTTTATATTAATATTATTGGTGATTATTGTGTATAACTTATCTAATTTATTATAGTTTATATCAATTACACAAGTATCGCATATTATATCAATATTTTCTCTTTGAACATCTTTGCATAAAATATCTCTGATTGTAACAGCTTGATTTGTATAAGGATATATTCTTCCCTGCGAAATTTCCCTTGTTAAAATACCAAGGTTATTAAAATACTTTATTGTATCATAGGGAGAAAATTTTTGCAAAGCATTTTCTGCAAATTCAATATCACCGTAATAATTATTTGCTGATGCATTAATATTCGTCATATTACATTTACCGTTGCCTGTTGCAAGAATTTTTTTCCCTATTTTATTTTCTTTTTCGAGCAATACTATTTTTTCGTTACTTTTAGACTTTAAAAGTTCTTTGCTGCATACTGCGGCGGCAACTAATCCTGATGCCCCCGCACCTATAACGGCAAGATAATAAATATCACTCACCTTATCCACCTCATTATTATATCAATACTTCCTATATATCATACCACAAAATATAACATTTTAACATAGATTATAGGATATTTTCCCAATACGGTATTTCTGATGACTTTATATAATCTAATTGCAAAAGAACTTTATCCGCTTCAACTAAAAATTCTTCTTTTTTTTCTTCCAATATATTTCTATTTGCCAATGTCAAAGTAGAACCTATTTCTTCTATCTTATTATGAACCATAAAAATAGCGGCTGCATTTTTATATTCGTTCCATTTATCCAAACTATAATTAGAATATTTTTTAGCTTGCTCAATATCGTCTTTATTAACGAACTCAATAGCTTTGTCAATTTCTCCCTGTATAGATGATACAAATTTATTCGTTGTAATTACTTCAAGCACACATATACCGGATACTATTAAAATAATTAACAATACAAACCATAATCTTTTCATAGTATATCACCATTTATTTAGTTTTCTTAATAATATTTATAGTTTTACTTTTATCAACTGTCATAATAAATACATCTTTTAATTTTATATTTCTTTCTTTTAATCTGTCATAAACCCATTGTTCAGACAATGAATGTACGCTAAGAGAGTAATGACACACTTCCCCGTCACTTACAACAACTGTTTGTAATCCGTTATCTTTTTGTGGTTTATTTAGCATTTTAGCTGTGACAGTTTGATAATCCGGTTTTTTCAAAACACTGAGTTTACCATTAGTTTCTACTATCGCATAGGCAACATTTTCAATATTAAAAACATTCTGTTGTCTTAATTGCTCGGACAAATCTTCCGTACTCATACGCAGTCTTTTCATTTCTTTTTGCAGAATTTTTCCATCGCTTATAATTATTATAGGCTTACCACATATAATTTGTCTGAACTTACTGCGTCTTAACATTCCTACTGACAACAAAACCTCGCAAAAAATCAATATCAATATAGGTACAACTCCGCTCGTTAATGGTTGACCTGTATCCTGCATAGGCAACGCTGCTATATCTGATACTAACAATGTTATAACAAGTTCACTTGTTTGAAGTTCGCCTATTTGTCGCTTTCCCATAATTCGCATTGCAAGAATTATTAAAACATATAATATTATTGTTCTGATTACAGAAATTATCATTTTCAACACCTATTAATATATTTGACATCTTTTTATTTTTTATTCATAAAAAAGCTATATAAAATTACTTTTAAAAACTTGAACAAAATTCATTATTATGATAGAATGAATATTATAACTTTAAAAAAGAGAGGTTAAAATATATGTCAGGACACTCAAAATGGAGTACCATCAAGCGTAAAAAAGAAAAAACTGATGGTGCAAGAGCTAAGGTATTCACAAAAATAGGCAGAGAACTTGCCGTTGCGGTAAAAGAAGGCGGAAGTGCTGACCCAAATGTAAATGCTAAACTTAAAGATTGTATTGCTAAGGCAAAGGCTAACAATGTGCCTAATGAAAACATTGAAAGAATTATTAAAAAAGCTGCGGGTAATAGTGAAAACGACAACTATGAAGCAATCACTTATGAGGGTTACGGAATTGGCGGAATAGCCGTTATCGTTGAAACTCTGACAGATAACAGAAACCGTACAGCCGGCGAAATCCGTCATTATTTTGATAAATTCGGCGGTAATTTAGGAACACCTGGTTGCGTATCGTTTATGTTCTCAAAAAAGGGATTACTTGTTATTGAGCGTGAAGGACTTGATGAAGATAAAGTTATGGAGGATTCGCTTGAAGTAGGTGCATCTGATTTCCAAGCTGATAGTGATGTATTTGAAATATATACAGAACCGGAAGATTTCAGTAATGTAAGAGATGACTTGCAGGCTAAGGGATATGAATTTATATCTGCCGAAATTGAGATGGTTCCAAGTACCTATACGACTTTAACAAATGAAGAACAAATTATTAAAATGCAAAGATTACTTGATGTTCTCGATGATAATGACGATGTCCAAAATGTATGGCATAACTGGGAATATGAAGATGATAATGAATAATTATCATTAAATCATAAATTAAAAGAGTTAGATTAAGAACTTTCTTAATCTAACTCTTTTCTATTTATTGCTGTTTATTAAACTTACTACTCTTTTCACACCATTTTTATAGAGTTTATCATTTGAATTATTAACAACAATAAGACCATCTATATTAGGTTTTTGGTAATTTCTTTCGGATATGTATTCGTCCCAGTGCTGTAATTTCCAAGTATCCCTTGATGAATTTCGTTTAACCATTCGTTCATAAGAGGTTTTTGGGTCTGAATATACCCATACAATTACAAGACGAGTACCCATTTTATTTAGTTTTTGTTTTAGCTTAAATATATAATCCCTATCACGAATTTCCTTTGAAAACGGTGCATTGACTATAACGCAGCTATTATATCTTAATGCCTCAAAAGCTATATTCATAATAGCGTAATATTCAAAATCTCTTATATTTTTTTCAAAGAAGTCCGAACTGCGATTTACCTCTTGCTTTGCGACCTCAAATATCTGAGATGAAAGAACTGTAAGTGCATCTTTATCAAGATAAACCGGATTATTCAATAATTCAGCTATTCTCTTTGAAATAAAAGTTTTTCCACAAGCAGGTGGGGCTGTTACAAGAACTAAATATTTCATATAAGCTCTCCAAAAACAATTTGATATTATTATGATTTATTATACTATATATTACTGTAATAAATCAAGTTTTTGTAATATTTAGTCTTTTATAAAAATATTTTTGCCTATCGCAAGACATTTTGAATTTTGATTATGACCTATATCTTTTGTAACTGCAATAGGAATATTATTTTTATTTGTTAAATCAAGTATATTTATAAGCATTTCTTTTTCAGTAGGTTTAAGATTATTGTTATTTATCTTTGTAAAAGTTCCTAATATAATACCATTGATTTTATTAAAAACTCCAATTTGTTGTAATTGCCACAAATTTGTATATGTAATTCCTATTCCGCCACTCATACTTTCTAAAAATAATATTTTGTTATTGAAATCCGGCATAAATTGCGTTCCGGCAAGTTTCAGCAAGCAACGGATATTACCACCTACTACTTCCCCCTCCATTTTATTTCCTCTGATAAATTTATATTTAAAATCAAATAATTCGTTTGTGTCATAAAACAAACTGCTATAAAATCTCTTTTTCTGTATATCAGAAAAATCACCTATAAGATTTTTTATTTGATATAAATATGATATATTATTCGTTTTGGTATATATAGAGTTTATAATTGTTGTCAAATCGCTATATGCAAAAAATGGTTTATTATTATTTTTTATTATGTCAAAATCAATAAAATTTAAAATGCCATTAGCAATATCACCGCCTGATATATCGAATATAGCTTTTATAGATTTATCTTTATAAAAATTTATTAATACATCAGCTCGCTCCTTTTCATTTGCCTGAAAAATACCATTTTCTGCAAATATATGTCTACTTAAAATAACCTCAAGTCCCATATTATTGAGAGTACTTATAAGTTCTTGCAGTTTATTATAGTAATTAATATTTAATCCGTTTGAACAAGCCACCAGTGCTATTTTATCACCTTTACTAAACAAAACTTGCCTCTACACTCCTTCACTACTAAAATATTTTATAAAATTACTTCTATCTATATCATTTACATTATAATTATGTCTTTCATAACTCCAACTTTCAACGTGCCTTACAATTTCGCCGCTTTCTACAACATATAATGGACTTATGGTATCAAGTGAAATATATCCGTTGAGTATCTTTATTTTTGTTGATATATCACCATTAGGATATTCTAAATTTGTATTGTGAATATATCTTTTATTAAAAATAACATTATTATCCACATATCCACAACAGCCAACAGTATTTTTTATGCCAATATAAAACTCATCTCCGTTGCTTGCGTCTGCGGTGATATAATCATCAGATATAAACAGTCTTTTATCCTGCCATTTTGATGAATTATATAATTGTATAATTTTATTTTTTTCACTTTGCATTGAGTAAACAAAACCGCTTTTACATAATGCCGTATCCGCATTTATAGATATTTCCATAGGAACTTTTGATATATTTTGGACGCTATGAACAACCATAATATTTGTAGTTTCTTGTGTAAGTATAATATCCATATATAAAGCAATTCCCTGTTTAATATCTCTTGGGATAGACAGCTTTACACCTTCCGTTATAGGCGAATAAACTATCGGAACATTATCAGGATAATTACTTTTTTCTCCGCTTTCAGTACTAATCCACATTCTATGTCCGCCATACAGATAAAATAATTCATTTGTATTAACCAAATTTTGAGGAAATGTATATTCACCTGTACGGTCATAATAAAATAGATTTTTCATATTTTTGGGACAATACCTTATAATTCTCGGTCCATAATCAATCGTTACACTTACATCTACAATTCCGTTCGATATATCTATACATCTGCCATAATTAATATCATTAACCTCTTTTATGGAAATTGACATAAAAAAAACACCTCATTTTACAGTTATAACACCCCTACGAAACGATAATCCACAGCTTTGAATTTGCGGCATACATAGTGAATAAATATCATCTGCTTTATTTTCTAATGCAAGAAATTTATTTGCTATATCACTGCCTTTAAAATTACTTGGTTTAGTTATTATCGGCAAAGTACTTTTTTGGGATATAATTTTAAGTATCTCAGCACCTTTTTTGTCAAAAGCAAGTACCCTTATATATTGTGGTAAAAATTGTGTATATTCTTTTAGTATTCCTAAAAATGCAGATAATATTATACGCCTGATTCTTGCGTGACTGTATCTTTTGGTTTTTATTAAATCGTAAAGTTCATTAAGTGATTTAGCACTCTTAATAGATTTATAAATTCTGTTTTCTATCCCTTCGCTTATATCCGGAAGTACTGCTATTTCATTTAGGGACATATTTCTTAATTTATATAATATTGTCCTTTCAATATTATAAATTGATACAGGTGCTGTTTTATCAGATAAGGCGTTTTTTATTATATCATAACATTGTTGTGGTATATAATCGAAAAAAGATGTATCCCCTTTTAATATTAATTCCCTTATATGAGAAGCACTTGCATAATTATCAACAACTTTCTTGCTGTCGTGTTTAACGCTTTCTCTTTTTATTGTATAGGTATCTATGTCTGAATTGTACTTATTTAACGCTTTTATGTACTCTATACCTAAAATATTATTCGGTGTTTTAATTATATCCGATATATCGGGATTTATTTCATTTATGGTTAATTCTCTTGCCTTTGCAAATGTAATGCCCTGCGATATATACTTTTTCAATAATAAAGAAAAATTATCACTTACTAACTCTTTTGCGGCAGTTTTTAAAGCTAATATATTGCCACACTCACTCCCAAATACTATCCCGTCCACACAATTTATTTTATCAAGAATATATATACTTCCCTCAGCAAATTTTTCAGCAGTCGCTGTTGCATAAGGCAACGGTAATTCTATAACAAGATTAATTCCATTTAAAACAGCACATTTTGCTCTATCCCATTTTGAAATAACAGCGGCATCTCCTCTTTGGGTAAAATTACCACTCATAACAGCAACTTTATGTGTAGCTCCTAAACTATCCATCTTATCGGACAGGTATTTATGCCCATTATGAAACGGATTATATTCGCAGACAACTGACAAAATATACATATATTACACACCTTTTATATAAATTAATCTAAATATAGTTGAAATTATTGACTAAAAGTACTATAATTATTATGATAGTTGATTTAAAACTAATTTGCAATATTATATGCAGGAGGATAAATAATATTATGAAAATTCTTGTTATTAACGCTGGTAGTTCATCTCTTAAATATCAACTCATTGATATGGAAAATGAAAATGTAATGGCAAAAGGTAATTGTGAAAGAATTGGTATGGAAGGCAGTTGTATAAAACACAAAACCACTGACGGTAAAAAATTTGAGCTTACAACCCCTATGTCAGACCATACAGACGCTTTTATGCAAGTTAAAAATGCTCTTACAGACAGCGAACACGGAGTTGTAAATAGTCTTGATGAGGTTAGTGCTATCGGTCACAGAATAGTACAGGGCGGTGCTTTGTTCAGTAAATCTGTACTTATAGATGATAAAGTAATACAAGGTATCGAGGAACTTATACCACTTGCACCTCTACATAATAAAGCTCATATACAAGCAATCAGGGCTTGTATATCAGTATTTGGCAAAAATGTCCCGCAGGTTGCCGTATTCGATACAGCATTCCATTCGACAATGCCGCCAAAAGCATATATGTTCCCTATTCCTTATGAATACTACGAAAAATATAAAATTCGCCGTTATGGTTTCCACGGAACTTCCCACAGATATGTAACCGCAAGATGTGCCGAATTATTAGGAAAAGATATTAAAGATATGAAAATTATTTCTTGTCATCTTGGCAACGGCTCGTCTATAACTGCTGTTGATGGCGGAAAAGTAATAGATACAAGTATGGGACTTACTCCACTTGATGGCTTTATGATGGGTACTCGTACAGGTACTCTCGACCCTTCGGTAGTCACTTTTATAGCAGAAAAAGAAGGTCTTACCCCTTCACAAATGAGCGATTTATTAAATAAAAAATCAGGTATGCTTGGTGTTTCCGGAATTTCAAGCGATGACAGAGATGTTTCAGCCGCTGCCCAACAAGGTAACGAAAGAGCTAAATTAACTCACGAAATGCTTGAATATGAAATCAGTAAATTTATTGGTGGATATATGGCAGCACTCGGTGGTTGTGATGCTATTATCTTTACTGCCGGTATAGGCGAAAATCAGGCAAGTCATAGAGCAGGTGTTTGTAATTACTTTAAGTATCTTGGCGTTGAGATAGATGAAAAAATTAATAATGAAACGATATTAGGCAAAGAGGGAAAAATTTCCACACCAAATTCAAAAATTGATGTATTCGTAATACCTACAAATGAAGAACTTGTTATTGCAAGAGATACTAAAAACATTGTTGAGGCTTTATAATTAAAATAAATTGGGAACTGTATTATTTATAATTAATTTTTATAAATTACAGTTCCCATATTCTTATTAAAAGGTGATTTTTTATGAATAAAGTATTTTTTATTGCTGATACACATTTTAGTGATAAAAATATAATTAATTATGAAAACAGACCGTTTCAAAATATATCCGAAATGGACTATAATATGCCATATGCAAATTTATTTGGTCATATACATAATTCACCACTATTTAAAGATTACAGTAATCACCATTTTCGTGTATCTGCTGAGCGTATCAATTATACACCAATTTCATTGGAGGAAATTATAGAAAATGTAAATTGCGAATAAATTTTAATCACTATTCTCTTCTGATAAAACCTTGTCTGCTATTTCCTCAGCGGTCATATTACTCCAATACACATAATCAAGTATATTTTTATCGCTTATCATTTCCTCAAAAAGTTCAATAATATTATTCTCAACTTCGTCTGGTATATCGTCCTTTCTTAACTCTAAAATTAATGCTATTATTTCCCTTCTGCTTAACTGTGTCATAATCTAATATTCTCCCTCGATTTTATAAATATATAGGCTTGTAAGACAATGCCTTTATTGCTATTTCCTCTGCTGACATATCACTCAAAAAACCTCTTTAATTTAAAAACTTCCATTGAATTTTTATACATAAGCATTTGATATTCTTCACTGCTTATTAAACTTTTTAATTCATTAAAATACTGTTGATAAAGCGAGCGTTCACCAGATGGATTTACAGATAATGTATCCAATCCGTCAATGGTATTATCTGTACCAAACATAATTTTATCTGCACCACATTCCTTGATAGCCTGTACTGTACTTTTTATCTGCACCCACGCTGTATCACCGTATAAATTTTTTTGCTTTTTTATTAATTTAATAGCTTCCTGATTATCCGTACCAAGTCCCATATGTCCCATTATAAATTTAACATTCGGATATTTTACAGCCATTTTATATACACTTTGACAACAAGATTCATTTGAATTTCCTGTATGTGTTAAAATAGGTAAATCAAATTTTTCTGCCAGCTTAATATAATCTTCTACTTTTTGAGAATTAAAATTAATATATGAATGTACAGGGTGTATTTTTATTCCAACAGTTATATCAAGATTATCTTCCAAAACCTTAACAAACTCACTTGTAATTCCTTCCGTATGAACCTTCACCCAAGGCATAATTGCTATGCGATTAGTGTATTTTCTTGCAAAAGTTATTGCTTGTTTATATGATTGCACTTGTGATTTTTGCATTTCTTTCGGCAAAGGATTTGCATTATGGTCAAATTCTGTTGCTTCGCAATCCGAGCATATTGAAAAATCTATATTATATTTATCCATAGATTTTATTAAATTTTCGCTTGGCATATTAAAATTCATACATTTGCCTATATGTGTATGCATATCAATAATCATAATATCAACCCCATATTCAAAAAATATATTTATAATTATAATTTTATTATTTTTTGAAATTATGTAACTAATTTTATTAATTTTTTATATCATTATCCATAAATACTTTTGAACCTGTTGCACCTCTTTGTCCCTGATATTTACCATTATAGATATTTAATGCTTTGTCGTCCATTTTAGCGAATACAAGCTGGCCAACTCTCCTGCCGGACTGTAACTCTATTGCACAACGATTTGCATTGAATAGTTCAAGTGTTATTTCTCCCTTAAATCCCGGGTCAACCCAACCCGCATTTTGAATAAAAAGTCCCATTCTTCCCAATGAACTTCTGCCTTCAACAAACGCTGTAATATTATCCGGCAATTCAAAATATTCCATTGTTGTTGCCAAAATAAATTGACCCGGCAAAAGAACATATTTATTTGTTTTTATAATTTTATAATTAATTTTATTCTGCATTGTAATTATACCGCTTGACGAATCTTCAACTATACTAAATGTATCACCAAGTCTTATATCAACACTTGCAGGTTGAATTTGTGCTTCTGTAATTGGCTCTATAACCAATGTTCTGTCTTTCAACATTTTATTAATTGTTCTGTCCGATAAAATCATATTAAATCTCTCTATTTCTAAAATTAAGTTATTTTAAATTATTTTCTATATAGTCAAAATAAGGCTTTTTAAAAACTTGATTTTGATTATACTTATACCATTCACAAGTACATCTAAATTATATATTATATTATTAAACTTGTAAAGTGCAAAACAAAAAAGTTCCCTATAACAAATAGTTATAAGGAACTTATAATTTCTTAATAAAGTGTACTTTTTAAGTAAAAATTACTTAATTTCTACCTCAGCACCAACTTCTGTGAACTTCTTAGCAATAGCCTCTGCATCGTCCTTAGATACAGCCTCTTTGAGAGTCTTAGGAGCATTATCAACGATTTCCTTAGCCTCTTTAAGACCAAGACCTGTAACTTCACGAACAACTTTGATAACCTTAATCTTCTCAGCGCCAACAGCTTTAAGAATTACATCAAATTCAGTTTTTTCTTCAACAACGGCAGCAGCGGCAACAGGAGCAGCAGCAACAGCAGCAGCAGCTGATACACCGAACTCATCCTCAACAGCGTGAACAAGCTCTGAGAGTTCAAGAACTGTAAGTGTCTTTAATGTTTCTATAATAGAAGTAATTTTCTCTGACATAATAATTGTAACCTCCAAAAAATTTTATGTTTTAAATTATTCAGCAGCAGCTTCTTCAACTGCTCCCTCGCCGTTTTTATCAACAATAGCTTGAACGGCGCGTGCAAATGATGCGATAGGAGCTTGGAATGCACCCAAAACATTTGCAAGAAGAACTTCACGAGATGGTAATTTAGCAAGACTATCAATCTTTTCAAGAGAAATAATATCATTATCAAGATAGCCTGTTTTTACCGTAAACTTCTTATTTGTTTCTGCATACTTGCAAAGAATACGAGCAGCAGCAACATAATCATCTTTACTTGTAGCAATAGCAGTAGAACCTTCGAGTACTACATTCATACCTTCAAGACCAGCTTCACTTGCTGCGCGTCTTAAAAGTGTATTTTTAACAACAGTATATTCTACACCGGCCTCACGAAGCTCCTTACGGAGTTTTGTATCATCAGCAACAGTAATACCACTGTAATTAACAACAACACCAGCACAAGAATCCTTAAGTCTTTGAGTGAGTTCAGCAACAACCTGTTTCTTTTGTTCTAAAACTTTCTCACTTGGCAAAGCGATTCACCTCCTTGAAATTTAAAAGGAATTACCCTCAGACACATCAAAAAAGCCTTTCCTACAAAACCGCAGGAAAAGCATAAATACAAACATAATCATATTGCAAAAAAAGCAATATTATTCACATTACAAAACGCTATATCCTCTCGGTAGGCGGAAAACCCTTTAAACTATGCACCCACTGTCTTAGAAAGCTCAGCTCTTATATGTTATCATATTTTAATTTAAAAGTCAAGTATTTTTTACAAAATTTTAAATTTTTCTTTTATAAATAATAAAATAAGGCTTTTAAGACAGCATCTCAAAAGCCTTTTAATAATCTTTAATTAAGCACCGAATTTAGCCGGATTAATACGAACACTTGGTCCCATTGTTGATGCTACGGCACAGGATTTAATATATTGACCCTTTGCAGCAGCAGGTTTAGCCTTAATAACAGCACCTAAAAGTGTGTCAAAATTTTCTTGTAACTTTTCAACGCCGAATGAAGCCTTACCGATTGGACAGTGAATAATATTAGTCTTATCAAGACGGTATTCAATCTTACCTGCCTTAGCATCTTTAACAGCCTTAGCAATATCAGGTGTAACTGTACCGGCTTTTGGGTTTGGCATAAGTCCACGAGGGCCAAGCACCTTACCAAGACGACCAACAAGTCCCATCATATCTGGTGTTGTTATAAGCACATCAAAATCCATCCAACCTTCTGATTGAATTTTTGTTGTAAATTCCTCAGCACCTACAAATTCAGCGCCTGCTTCTTGGGCGAGCTTTACATTATCGCCCTTACAAATAGCAAGAACTCTGACATTTTTACCTGTACCATTAGGAAGTACAATAGCGCCACGAACTTGTTGGTCTGCGTGACGGCTATCTACGCCCAATTTAATGTGTACTTCTACTGTTTCATCAAACTTAGCAGTTGATGTTTTCACACAAAGAGCAAGAGCTTCATTTGTGTCATATACTTTTGACTTGTCGATAAGTTTTGAATTATCAACATATTTTTTACCGTGTTTCAATGGTTTTTCCTCCCTGTTAAGTGGTAAAATCGGAGTTATCCTCCCACTCGGGTTAATCAATCAATAACTGTTATACCCATACTACGAGCTGTTCCTGCAACCATACTCATAGCAGTTTCTACGCTTGACGCATTAAGGTCGGGCATTTTTTGTTCTGCAATCTTTCTGATTTGTTCCTTAGTAACCTGAGCAACCTTAGTTTTATTAGGTACTCCGGAACCGCTTTCGATTCCGCAAGCCTTTTTAAGCAATACAGCTGCAGGTGGTGTCTTTGTAACAAATGTGAAAGAACGGTCTGCATAAACTGTTATTACGACCGGAATTATAAGACCTACATCATTTTTTGTACGCTCGTTAAATTCCTTTGTAAAAGCCATAATATTTACACCGTGCTGACCAAGAGCCGGGCCAACAGGTGGTGCTGGTGTAGCTTTTCCAGCAGGTATTTGTAGCTTAATATAGCCTGTAACCTTTTGAGCCATTTTATTTGCACCTCCAAAATTTGTGGTAATACGGAATGACAATTATAAAATTTATTTTTCATTCCTCCCACACGGGAAAAATTCCCTTAAATGACAGCAAGTAATATTCCTTGTTGTCTGTTAATTACTCAAACGGTTCAACTTGATTTAGTTCAAGTTCAACCGGTGTTTCGCGTCCGAACATTGATACTGTTACACGAACACGATTTTCTTCAAAGTTGATTTCTCGTACGACTCCCTCACGGTCTTCAAAGATACCTTCATTAATTCGTACAACATCTCCGACTTTGTAAGTAACCTCTACTGATTTTGTTTCGATACCTAAACTCAGAGCCTCACTTTCTGAGAGTGGTTCCGGCTTAGATTCTGGTCCGACGAAACCCGTACAGCCCCTTATATTACGGACTACATACCAAGAATCGTCATTCATCACCATTTTGACAAAAACGTAACCAGGGAAAATTTTTCTTTCAACTTCGTGTGATTTATTATCCTTAATTTCAGTTACTTTTTCAGTAGGAACTCTTACCTCTTGTATAAGGTGACCTAAGTTACGGTTTCTTACAGTTGTTTCGAGGTTAGATGCCACTTTATTTTCATATCCTGAATAAGTATGGACAACATACCACATCGGTTCTAACACTTCTTCATATAGTGCTTCAACATTGTCCGACATAATTTTCCTCCTTTAAAATTAGCTACATTGCCATTATCAGACCGAGCAAGGCATACAAACCTGAATCAAGACCGTATACAATCAAACCGATTATAACAATCATAGCAAGTACTATGCCCAAATTTTTTGTAGTAGCCTTTGGTGTAGGCCATACAATTTTTTTGATTTCGCTTTTAGTATCACGAAAGAATTTACCTATGCGTGAGAAAACATTTGTTTTTTTATCTGAAACTTTTTCAGCCATAAATTTTCCCTCCCGTATAGATTACTTTGTTTCCTTGTGAAGAGTATGTTTTTTGCAAAATCTGCAATACTTATTCATCTCAAGTCTGTCTGGGTCATTTTTTTTGTTTTTCATAGTGTTGAAATTGCGTTGTTTGCACTCTGTGCAGGCTAGTGTAATTTTAATTCTCATAATGACGGCACCTCCCGATAATGCGGAATTATTTTAGCCTCCCTCTAAAATGGCACAAAAAAATAGGCCTCTTTTTGAGGTAATATTACTATACCATAATATAGTATATTTCGTCAAGTGTTTTTTTGTATATTTTTAGCTTTAGAGGCCAAATTTTTGTTTATTTAATCTGTTATCTTTTAGCATTCAAAGTATCGGCTACATATCTTGGTTGTTTCTTTTTCTTTTCAGGTTTAAACTTTTTATTTTTTAATTTATAAGATTCTTTGGCTATTTTCAGTATATTTGGTGTTAAGCCTTCATATATATTTTCTCTGACCTGTACATCATCTATCGAGTTCATAATCAGCATCATAATTAAGGCTCTTGAATCAGCATCTGCACCATCATACATATCGTTAATAAACTTACCAAACTTTAACAAATCGTTTTTATTAGCAGTTTTAATCATAGCTTGAACTCTCGGCAAAATTTTTTCTTTTGTAAAGGTAACTGCTCTGAAATCGGAATAATGTTCCTTTTCAAACTGAATTTCAGATTTAATTTCAGGAAACATATTTGCAAATCTGTTTGCCAGAAAAAGAGAAGTTACATTTGTTTCGTTATTGCCTTTTTTCTTTTTGGCAAAGGAATTGACCAGCTTAGACGGACCTACTATAATATCAACGAAATCATTTCCTATACTATTAGCTTCTTTTTCTCCGTCAAGTTCGGCATCGAACATCCAATCCGCCAAAGTTTTCCAATCGTTATCGGGACCATCTTCGGTCATTTGACAAAGACGCAAATCTACTCTTTTTCTTTTTGTATAGTATATAACGCTGTAAGCTGCGTGTTCGCTTGTATATAAAGATACAAGTTCGTCAGTATTTTCACTTTTTACCTTTTGAGAAATAAAACCTCTTTCAGTTAAAGTCTTGCCCACTTTATCATTAATAATACCAAAGGCTTTTTTTTGCAAAATAAACCACTCCTGTTTTAATTTATTAAAATAAACATACCAAGTATAATGAACCTATTTATATGCTAATATCTTTAATTATACAATCTTTTAGCACTTTTGTCACGAGAAATTTTTTGCAACTTTAAAATAAATTCAAAATAAATTTTATACTTGAAAACCTACTAAATATATGTTATTATATGTATTAGTTATCTCAATAAAAATTAAAGTAGGTGCTGTAAATGAAAATATCAACTCGTGGACGCTATGCCCTGCGTATGCTTTTAGACCTTGCAGAACATAGTAACGATGGGTATATAGCTTTAAAGGATATTGCCGAGAGGCAAGGTATTTCAAAAAAATATCTTGAACAGATTGTTTCTATACTAAATAAGACAGATATTTTAAAAACAAACAGAGGATTTCAAGGAGGATATATGCTTTCTCAAACCCCCGATAAATATACCGTTGGACATATATTAAGAATTACAGAAGGCAGTCTTGCTCCTGTTGCTTGCTTAGACTATGAACCAAATACCTGCGAAAGAAAAGATGAATGTATAACTCTTCCACTCTGGCAAGGTCTTAATCGTGTAATATGTGAATATCTTGATAATATAACATTACAAGACCTTATAAATCAACAAAAAAATTTATATGCAAATGATTATGTTATATAATAATAGCCCAATCTCGTTTACGGAGATTGGGCTATTATTGTATTTATTGTTGTGTAAGATTAAGTTTTTTGATTTTAAACCATTTTCTAAGAAAAAAGCTCCAAAACTTAGGATTATCTACTACAACAAATTTCATATCAACTACCTCCTATTCTACTTACATACAGCAATTGCAAGAAGTATAATTATAATTGCTGTTATTATAATTATAACCTTCTCGGTCAAAAGGCAAGATATAATAAGACCCGCCCCAAAAGCAAGACAACATTTGCCGCTGCTTGAATTTTTATGTTTAGACATAAGAGTAACACCACCAAAAGTTCAGTAATTAAGTATAGACGGTCTTATCAAAACACCTATATTACATAATATACAAACATTGATTTTTTGTTACTTAATCATAAGAAATAATTGAAATTACTTTTCCTTGAAGTACTTCTAAACAGGCATAACTACTGACTATCTCATTACTTATACCCATAGGATAATCTATACTAAGCCTAATATTATTTCCCCCATATTTGAAGCCACTATAATTAACAATACATTCACTACAACCAAATGGAAAAAATGATATTTGACTTTTAACCATATTATCAAATCTATTAATACCATTAGATAGAATTTTGACAATATTTTTATTATCAATAAGAACGGCATTACAACAATGTTCAAAGCAAAAATTCAATACACATAAATTTCCGTATATATGGTCAATCCGTCCTCCCAATGCCCCGAAAATTAAAAAATCTTTATATCCCCTATAAATACACTCTTTAATACAATACATCAGGTCTGTATCATCTTTTTCGGTTGGCAGGTTTATAATTTCGCAATCGCAGTTAATATTATCTTTATAAGAATCAAAATCTCCAATTATTAAATTTGGAGATTTATTTAGTTTTTCCGCAAGATTTACACCGCCGTCTGCACAAACTATAAAATCTTCTTTTTTTATATATTTATTTATATAATCATAGTCATATATCGGAGATGCACCCAAAATAATACATCTGTTCATTTTAAATTCCATTCTTTAATATCTTTAACCTCGTTATACATTGATACATAGCTATTATGCCTCGATTTATTAATTTTATTTTCTGATAATGCTTCCAACACCGCACAGCCCTTTTCACAAATATGCATACAAGACGAAAACTTACATTTACCTATATAATCACTAAACTCTCTGAAACAGTATTGAATTTCATCTTTTTTAATTAACTCATATCTCTCTATATCAACGGTGGAAAATCCCGGTGTATCTGCAACATATCCACCTTCAATTTTATAAAGTTCAATATGTCTTGTGGTATGACGGCCACGACCAAGTTTTTGACTTATTTCACCTGTTTCAAGGTTAAATTCGGGATACAATATATTTAAAAGAGTTGATTTGCCAACACCTGTATTACCCGTAAATGCTGTTATCTTATTTTTAAATAATTTTTTTATATCGTGGATATTGCCGGTATCATATTTAGAAAATTCAAATATTTTAATGCCTATATTTTCATAAATCTCTTTAACCTGTTTAGTATCACCCAAATCTGATTTACTGATAACAATTATAGGCTCAATCTTTTTAAGTTCTGCCGCCGCAATCATTTTATCAATTATAAGAGTATTGTAATTTGGCTGTGCGACAGATACAACGATTACAAGATTATCTATATTAGACATAGGCGGTCTTGTAAGAGTATTTTTTCTTGTACAAATTTCTTCTATTGCAGCATATCCATCCTTTTGGACTGAAATTTTCACCCTATCCCCGACATTAGGTGATAATCCTTTTTTCCTGAAAACCCCTCTTGCCTTACACTCATATATTGAAGTATCGGCGGTTTCAGCATAATAGAAACCACCGATACCTTTTACAACTAACGCTTCTGATAACAAAATTTACACCTTAAATATTTTCTATAATAATATTATTTAATAATCAGAGTCATCAGAGTTATCAGGATTATCAGAATTATCTGGTTCATCAGGATTATCTGGATTATCTGGATTGTCTGGGTCGTCTGGATTATCAGGGTTATCAGGGTTGTCTGGATTGTCTGGGTCATCAGGATTATCCGGGTCATCAGGATTATCCGGGTCATCAGGATTATCAGGGTCGTCTGGATTATCCGGGTCGCTTGTTACAGGAGGAACATATTCATTTCTGACTAACACACTCTTAGTAGGCGTAGGTGTATCAAAATTCACTTTATATCTTCTATACTCTGAACCGTCAAGATATACATAAACTATATTGCTGCCTTTTCTGCCTGTTAGCTCAAATGTATAATTTTCCGAATAAACAGGTCTTATAGTTTTTGTTTCAACCAAGATACCATCAACTTCTATTGTCATTTCGACAAAATCCGTTATTTCCGTTGGCATATCAATATCAATATAGGCTGTTCTTTCTTTCATACCGCCCTTGCTTACTTTTACGGTTACAACATAACCCTCTTTTACCAAAGCCCCTTGAACAGGGTCTATTCCAACTACTAAACCTTCATCATAATCGTTATTTTCTACATCTTCTCTTACAACTGTCAAATTTAAGTCATTCAATCGAGCTTCAACAATATTATACTCTTTACCTATCAAGTCATTCGGAATTAAAACATCTTTTGGTTTTGGACCATCGCTTACTCTAATAGCTATGGTTGTACCAACCTGAACGGTTTCGCCTTCCTGCGGAGCACAATTCATAACATTTCCCTTTGGAACATCGTCACTGTAAACTCTCTCAACAACATAGATTAAATTTTCGTTTCCTAATTTTGTTATTGCAGCACTCTCAGTTAATCCTACTATATTAGGAACTTTTACAGTTGCGGAAATACTGTTTACCGTTAATGTAATAGTACTTGTAGCCTTAATTTGTTTTCCGGAATCAGCCGTCGGACTTTGGTCAAGAATTACACCGTCAGGTTTGCTGCCGTCATATTTAAATACAGGTTCAAAATCAAATGAATAACTGCCATTTGATATAACATCTGTATATTTAAATCCTATCAAATTAGGCACATCAACATCATCTACGCCGGCACTCTCGCAGCCTTTGAGCAATATTATAAAACCAAAAACAATAACCGTTATTAAAAACGCAATGGTAACACCAACAGCAATTTTTGTTGCGGGAAATCTTGGTTTAGCATTTACATCATTTGCATAATTATCATCATAGCTATTATCATAAAGCTGATTTGTATTATCACTATGACTTGTTATACCGGAATTACTGACATATTTTGTTGGCGTATCGTCTGCAAAATATCTATATTGAAATCTCATTGTAGGATTTTGTCTGAACATTTCAATAGCGTTTAACATTTCATCAGCACTTGCATATCTTTGCCTTGGTTCTTTCTGCATAGCTTTAAGTGTGATTTCTTCAAGACCATCGGGTATAGAAGGATTTATAGACTTAGGGGTTTGCGGGTCTGTTTGCAGCTGCATAATAGCAACCGAGACGGCATTATCCGCTTCAAACGGCAATTTACCTGTAATCATTTCATAAAGCATTACGCCAACAGAATAAATATCTGTTTTGCCGTCTGTCACATCACCTCTCGCCTGTTCCGGTGCTATATAATGTACAGAACCTATTGCCTTATCGGTCATAGTTCTTGTTTCTTTATTGGAAAATCTTGCTATACCAAAATCAGTAACTTTTATTCTTCCGTCCTGTAACAACATAATATTTTGTGGCTTTATATCTCTATGAATAATCCCTTTATCGTGGGCGTGCTGCAAGGCTTTAAGTATTTGAACAGTAAAATGTACTGCTTCACTCCATTGGATTACCTTTTGTTGATTTATATATTCTTTTAAGGTAATTCCATCTATATACTCCATAACAATATATTGTATTTTATCACCAAAACTAACATCAAAAACTTTTACTATATTCGGGTGAGAAAGTACGGCTATTGCTTTCGATTCATTTTGAAATCTGCGAACAAATTCTTCATTACTGGAAAATTCTTCTTTGAGTATTTTAATAGCAACCGTACAATCATCTACTGTATCATAAGCCTTATAAACAGTTGCCATACCACCTACACCTATTAACTCACGGATTTCGTATCTACCGTCAAGTCTTTTTCCGGTGTATTTATTATCCATTTACATCAACTCCTATCAAATTTAAAAGAACAAAAATTAAATAAAAACCTATTTTTCAACGGTAACAACAGTTATATTATCTTTGCCGCCGCCGTCAAGTGCAATTTTTATATAATTATCTAAAAGAGCATTACCCCTATATTTAAGGGATAACTCACCAAGAGATTTATCGTCAATATAATTCGACAAGCCGTCTGAACATAATACTAAAATATCACCTTTAACAAAATCTATTTCAATAAGGTCAACTATCATTTTGCTTTCCGCACCAACAGCCCTCGTAATAAAGTTTTTATTTGGGTGAACCCTTGCTTCCTCCTTAGTTATTTTTCCCATTTTAACAAGCTCCTGTACAACAGAGTGGTCTTCTGTAACTTGTATAGCGTTGCCTTTTTTCAATAAATAGCATCTGCTATCGCCCACATTTGCAATATATACGATATCGTGACATACCAAAACGACAACAGCCGTTGTACCCATACCAATTAAGGAATTAGCTTCTGCATAAGTAAAAATATCACTGTTAGCAAGTACAATAGCATTTGATATTAAATCTCTGATATTTTTTTCAGATAAATTTTCAGAATATCCTTGCAATATCTCAGAGGATATTATATCAACAGCCATTTTGCTCGCAACATCTCCTCCGTTGACTCCGCCCATACCATCACAAACAACTGCTAATAAATCATCTTCATCTATTTTTTTAATAAAAAAGTTATCTTCATTTAATTTTCTTACAAGACCAATATTTGTTTTGCCATAAACCTCCATTTTAAACTATTCCCCCCTTTGAACAATACTTCTTCTTAATTGTCCACAAGATGCATTTATATCAGAACCAAGCGTTCTTCTAACAGTGGCAGTAATACCACTGTTAGCGAGTATTTTTATAAAAGCCTTTTGCCTTTCAATTTTACTTTTTTTATAATTCATACCATTTTTTACGGCGTTAACGGGTATTAAATTTATATGACACAACATTCCCTTTAATCGCCTTGCAAGTTGCAAGGCACATTCATCACTGTCATTTACTCCGTCTATCATAGCATATTCAAAAGATATTCTTCTTTTGGTTTTATCAGCGTAATACTTGCACGCCTTTAAAAGTTTTTCGATATTATATCGTTTATTAACAGGCATAGTTTTATTTCTTATTTCATCATTAGGGGCGTGTAATGATACGGATAAAGTCAACTGCAAATTAAGTTCGGCGAGGTCATATATTCTGTCCACCAAACCGCAGGTTGATAAAGATATATGTCGCATACCGATATTAATTCCGTTCTCATCAGAAACTAACTTTAAAAACCTTACAACATTATCATAATTATCAAGTGGTTCACCCATACCCATAAGAACTATATTTGATATTTTTATACCTAAATCTGCCTGTGATGAATAAATCTGTGATAATATTTCTGATGCAGTAAGGTTCCTCGAAAATCCGCTCATACCTGTTGCACAAAATGTACAACCCATTTTACAGCCCACTTGTGTTGACAAACAAATTGTATATCCGTGATGATATTTCATAATTACACTTTCAACACACTCACCATCGTTAAATCTGAAAAGATACTTTACAGTATTATCATAATCAGAAACAAGTTTTTTTTCAATAGTTGCTACACAGATGTAATATTTTTCGGCTAATTTTTTTCTCATACTGTTTGAAATATTTGTCATTTCATCAAAACTTACTACATATTTTTGATGCAGCCATTTATATACTTGAATTGCATTAAATTTTTGAAATCCGAGTTCTGCAAAATCATCTTGTAATTCTTGAAGATACATAGATTTTATATCTACCATAAAAACACTTCCCTCAACCTGAATGAATTAGGAATTTTTTATAAAAGCACTCACAAAAAAACCGTCTGTCCTGTTAAGATGAGGAAATAATGTTAATTGATTGCAAGGCTCATCTATACCTCTTATTATACTCTTTGGCAACTTTATTGTAAATGGTGAAAAATCTTTATTTTCGCTCAAAAATCTGTCTGCAACCATATTATTTTCTTTTGGATTTAGGGTGCAGGTTGAATATACAAGTATTCCGTCTTTTTTTAATAATTTTGAATAATTACTTAAAATTTTATATTGTATATCCGGTAAAGTATCTGTCCCTAAATCATTTTTGTATTTTAGTTCAGCCTTGCGTCTTATTATTCCAAGTCCGGAGCAAGGAACATCACATAATAATTTATCACATAGAGGCAAATCTCCATTGACTATATCTTTTGCTGCGTCATTACATATTGTTTTTATTATATCAAGTCCAAGCCTTTTTGCACCACTTTCAACTAAATTTAATCTTGACCTATACAAATCCATAGAAATAACTTTGCCTTTATTGTTCATAAGTTCAGCTATTGTAAAACTTTTTCCGCCGGGTGCTGCACAAACATCTATAACCGTTTCATAGGGCTGTGGATTTAATATATTACAACAAATTTGTGAAGATATATCCTGAATATGAAAATAACCATTCTGATATTCGTCCAAATCTTCTATTGAACCTGTATTTTCAAGAAAAACAGCATTTTCCAATCCATCAAATTCATATAAAGATATGTTTTTATTGTCTAATAATTGTTTCAAACTATTAATATCAATCTTTGTATTATTTACCCTTGCAGAAATATCCGCTCTGCCAAATGAAAAATCAAGAATACTTTCCGTAATATTTCTTCCATAAGCAGACAGCCAAAGTTTAATTATATTCACAGGACAAGAGTATTTTATTGATAAATACTCAATAATATTATTGTCAGTTTTAGGGAAAATAATATTATTTTTTTCTCTTATAATCGAACGCAAAACACCATTTATAAAACCTGATGCACTTATCAGTTTATTTTTTTTAGCAAGATTAACGCTTTCATTTACAGCGGCAGAATCAGGTATTTTATCAGCATACATAATTTGATATACACCTAATCTGAGTATTATCAAGATTTCTGTTTGTAATTTTTTTAGAGGTATCTTAGAAAATTGACTTATTATATAATCAAGTGTTAATTTTCTTTCTAAAACCCCATAAAAAAGCATTGTTGCAAAAGCCGTTTCTTTTTTATCAATAGAGCTTTTTTTAATCATAGAGTCGATAACTATATTTGAATAGGAATTGTCTTTTTCAACTCTTAAAAGTGCCTTAAACGCTATTGTCCTTGCCTTCATTTTATATCAAATCCTTGTATTTTTTATTTATTAGCCTAAAACTATACCTTTTTCAATATTATATCCTCTTAAAAAATCTTCTGTTTTCATTCTTTTTTTACCCTCAATCTGTAATTCTGTTATTTCGAGAGCATTTTCGCCGCAGGCAACTATAAAAGGGTTTACTGATATAACTTCACCGGCATTACCATTATAGTTTACAATTTTACAAGAATGTATTTTAAGCATTTTATTATTAATCTTTGTATATGCTGATGGTGTCGGATTTAAACCTCTTACAAGAGCATTTATTTCCTTAGCCGATTTATTCCAATTAATATTTCCTAATTGCTTAGTTATCATAGGAGAATAACAAGATAGACTATTATCTTGTTTTTCCCTTGGACAATCCCCATTTTCAAGTTTTTCAAGGGTTTCAACGATTAATTCTGACCCACATTTCGCAAGTCTATCGTGCAATTCGCCGGTGGTTTCATTTTGACCGATAGCAACGCTTTTTTTTAGGAGTATATCCCCCGTATCAAGACCAATATCCATAAGCATAGTAGTAACACCTGTTACTTCCTCACCATTAATAATGCTCCAATGTATAGGTGCAGCACCTCTATACTTAGGCAATAGCGATGCGTGAACATTTACACAAGCATATTTCGGCAAATCAAGTATGTTTTTCGGCAAGATTTTGCCGTAAGCTACAACTACAATAACATCAGGAGATAAACTTTTAATAATATTAAAAGTTTCATCATCTTTCAGGGTATTTGGCTGATATACACTTATATTATGTGATAAGGCACAAACTTTAACAGGCGGCGGAGTTAATGTATATCCACGACCTTTTGGTTTATCAGGCTGGCTGAATACGGCGGATACCGTATGACCTGCATTTATAATACTTTCAAGGCACGGAACAGCAAAATCCGGCGTCCCCATAAAAACGATATTCATATATAAATCGCCTCATCTCATATTTTTTAAATCTTCTTCTGTCAACATTCTTATAGTGTGTTTCTTGAATAATATTCCGTCTAAGTGGTCTATTTCGTGACATAATGCTCTTGCAAGTAATGCCTCACCGCTCACCTTAAACTCATTACCGTTTCTATCTTGAGCTTTAACAGTTACTTTATATGGTCTTACAGTTATACCATATTCGCCGGGACAAGACAAACAGCCTTCATTTTCTCTTTGTTCGCCCGATTGAGAAATAATTTCAGGATTAACAAGTTCTAACTTTTTTTCTCCAGTGTCTATAACAACAACTCTACGCAAAATTCCAACTTGCGGGGCAGCAATACCTATTCCATTAGCCATATTCATAGTTTCATACATATCATCAAGTAAAGTATGAAGTTTAGCATCAAATTTTTCTACTTTTCGGCAAACCTTAGTTAAGATTTCGTCGCCTTCTTTTACAATATTTCTTATAGCCATAAAAAATTGCCTCCTATTTTCTTTATACTATAATATACTATCTGGATTTATGTCAATATACGCACTAATACTGCCAAAAAATTTATTTTGTTCAAAATTTGCCAATAATTCGGACAACATTAAACGCATTTTTTTTGTATTTTTAATTTTTAATATAATTTTATATCTATATTTATTGTTTATCTTAGCAACGGCTGCGGAAGATACACCAAGCACCCTCATAGGTAAATCAGAATATTTATTTTTTGCCAAATCTATCATCGTTTTAAGAAAATATTCAGATGCTTTTTTTGTTAAATCCTGTTTTTGTCCGATAAAGCCTACAAGACATATATCTACAAACGGTGGATATAATAACGATTTTCGTAATTTTATTTCATTATTATAGAAGCTGTCATAATCTTGGTTAGACGCAAGAGTTATAATATCGTTTTCAGGTGTATATGTTTGAATTATTGCAATACCTTTTTCACTTCCACGGCCTGAACGGCCTACAACCTGCGTCATAAGGGAAAAAGCCCTTTCATAACTTCTGAAATCATCACCGAATAATATATTATCTGCCGACAGAACTCCCACAAGCGTTACCTTAGGAAAATCAAGACCTTTCGCTACCATTTGCGTACCAATCATAATATCATATTTTCCATCGGCAAAATCACCCAACAATTTTTCGTGAGCATATTTTGCCATAGTGGCGTCTGCATCTAAACGCAAAATTTTGGCATTAGGAAAAATCTCCTGTAAATCTGTTTCAGCCCTTTGAGTTCCCGTACCTGAATATCTTAATTTTTTGCTATGACAATTTGGACATTCATTTGTAAAGGGAATCGAAAAATTACAGTAATGACACATAAGTCTATTATTTGCAGAATGATATGTCATAGATATACTGCAATTTGGACAACTGTAAACTTCTCCGCATTCTCTGCAGGAAACAAATGTATTATATCCTCGTCTATTTAATAAAATTATAGATTGTTTCTTATTCTTTAAATTTTTATCTATTGCTTTTAAAAGACTTTCGCTAAACTCCGTTGTATTACCTGTGTCAAGTTCTTGGTTCATATCAGCAATCTTAACATAGGGCAAAATTGCTTTACCATATCTTTTAGATAATCTGTTTAAAGAATATACATTATTGTTTGCATAATAAAAACTCTCGACAGATGGTGTTGCTGACGCTAATAAAAGCATACAATTATTATAATTACACCTGTATTTTGCAAGTTCTCTTGCGTGAAATCTCGGAGAAGAAGACGATTTATAAGAACTCTCCTGTTCCTCGTCCATAACTATAAGACCTATATTTTCCATAGGAGCAAATATTGCAGAACGAGTACCTATTGCAATCCGAGTTTTACCATTTTTAACTTTTTTCCATTCATCAAGTCTTTTAGATAAAGTTAATCTGCTATGAAATACAGCAATATTTTCACCATATCTATTAACAAATAATTTTAAAAGCTGCGGTGTCAAGGCAATTTCAGGCACCATAACTATAACATTTTTATTTTTAGAAATGGTATCATCAATTAATTTCATAAAGACAGATGTTTTTCCACTGCCCGTTATGCCGTATAGCAACGCAACAGAGCCTTTACCCATATTACTTTGTAATAATAGATTTTTATACACTTTATTTTGTTCAGGCGTCAGGATTATTTCGTTTGTTTTTATAGTACTATCACTAAATTGTTTTTCGGGAGGTTCAGCGTCATAATAAAACGCTTTTCCCTTTTTTACAAGTCCATCAACAACGGTTAGCGTAACACCAACAAAATAACAAAGTTCTTTTACAGATGCACAACCACAGTCACATAAAACTTTATATACTTCTTTTTGCTTTGGAGAGAGCTTATCGTCGCTGTTAAAATTATCTTCATTGAGAGCAACCATTCTCATTGTTTTATCTTCGATAGTTCTTTTCATAGAATACTCTCTGAGCAGAACATTCTTTTCAACAAGTTTAAGCAATATATGATTGTTGTTGTATCCCATTGCTTTGAGAATGTAATCTTCTTCGTTCTTTTTAGGATTATTAATAATATAATCAACAATTTGCTGCTCCTCAAACGACAAGATTATACTATCATCTTTAAAGTTATGATTAACTGTATAATTAGTTTTTTTCTTTAAAAACAATCCTATTGGCAGCATAGACTTTACCGCATCATAAAGTGTACAAAAATATCTGTCCTTTATAAACAGGGCAAGCCCCAACATCTCATTATTGAGTAGAGGAGCTTTGTCTATGATTGCCATTAAAGGCTTTAAATTTTGATTTGTTGTATCAGCTTTTACTGTTTCAATAATAATGCCCTGTCTTATACTGTTTCTAAAATTTATCATTACACGACAACCGATTAACGCTTTATTAATCATATCATCAGGAATAATATAATCGTATAATTTATCAAAATGATACTTAACATTATCAACAGCAATTTTTGCAATATTCAGATTTAAATTAATCATTTACTTCCGGTTCAATTATATTGTACTTATGATTTTTAAAATCATCAATGGCAAGTATAACAGGCTTTGTATTAAATTTTTCTTTATTCCTAATCATATTATCAGCAATCTCCCTTGCCCTTTTTGCAACACCTATAACTAATGCGTACCTGCTTTCCTTGCCTTCAAACATATCATCTATTGACGGTCTATACATTACTAAGCACTCCTTCTACAAAATCATTCATCAATTCAGATTTTAGTTTTTCTGTTTTTATAATAGACAGTATATCTTGAACACAATCTTCAAGAGCACCGTTTATAACTATGTAATCATAAGTATGGGCTTGTTTCATTTCATTTATGGCAGTTTGTAATCTTTGTGATATAACTTCCTGACTTTCCGTTCCTCTTTTTTTAAGTCTGTGTTCGAGTACTTCCAGAGATGGGGGCATAACAAATATACTTATTATCTTATCCATATTTTTTTCTACCTGTTGTTTCCCATCAATTTCGATTTCAAAAATTACATCATTACAGTTATTAATCCAATCTTCTGCCTGTTTTCTTGGTGTACCATAATAATTATTACAATATTGAGTATATTCCACAATACCATTTTCTTTTATAAGTTTTTCAAAATCGTTTTTGCTGATAAAGTGGTAATCCACACCATCTACTTCACCATTTCGTGGACTTCTTGTTGTTGCAGATACAGATAATTTAATATTTTTATCAATCTCTAATATTTTCTTTACAACAGTACCTTTTCCAACGCCTGATGGTCCCGAAATCACAAATAACAGACCTTTTCTATTAATCATACCGCTTAGTTTTCCCCCTCTAAAATAGTATTATCATCTTTACCATTCAACCTGCTTGCGATAGTTTCAGGGTGAAGAGCCGATAAAACTATATGATTACTATCAGTAATAATAACAGATTTTGTTTTTCTGCCATAAGAGGCATCTATCAAACTACCGTTTTCTTTGGAATTCTGAACAATTCGCTTTATTGGTGCAGAATCAGGACTTACAACAGCAACTACACGACTTGCCAAAACCATATTTCCAAAACCTATATTAATAAGCTTCATTACAAAATCACCTTATTTATTCAATATTTTGAATTTGTTCACGAATTTTTTCTATTTCTGATTTTAAGTCAACAACTAAATGTGCAATTTCAGCGTCTGCAACTTTTGAGCCAATAGTATTGGCTTCTCTATTCATTTCTTGGATAATAAAATCTATTTTTCTGCCAACAGGACAATCACTCCTTAAAAATTCATCGAGCTGCATAAAATGACTTCTTAATCTTACAGTTTCCTCAGCAACGGCAACTTTATCAGCGAATATTGCCACCTCAGTAATAAGTCTTTGTTCATCTAATTTATAGTCACCTATAAGCTCCTGAATTCTATTTTTAAGTTTAATGCTGTATTCTTGTACGGTTATTGGAGAACGCTTTTCGATTTTACTTATAATATCCAAAATAATATCAGAATGACTTCTGATATCATATTCCATACGCTTACCTTCAATTTCACGCATAGCAACAAAATTGTCTATGGCTTTATTTGCGACAGACTGAACCATTTGCCAAAGTTCTTCTTCATTCTCATTAACCTTATGCACTGAAAATATATCGCTATATCTTGTTAATGACGAAACCGATATATCATCAGGCAGATGATAAACTTTTATAAGTTCTTTCATAGCGTTAACATATCCGCTTGCAACCGAATGGTTAACTTCTATTTCACATTCTTTTGATGTATCCGCCTCTATTGAAACAAGCATATCGACTTTGCCCCTTGATACACGATTTTGTATCAGGGATTTTAATTTATCTTCCAAAAACGAGTAACCTCTTGTGGTATGACAAGAAAACTCCAAATATCTATGATTTACAGACTTCAATTCAACATAAATACTTCTTCCATCAAATTTTTCTTCATATCTTCCGAAGCCCGTCATACTTTTTATCATTTTTAATCATCTCAATTCTTACGCAGAAACGCACAAATAGGCATTTTATAGATTATTATAATTTTATCAATAAATACCCTTATTTGTCAACTCTTTCCCGTAAAATAATTGTCTTGAACATAAATAAAAAACGCATCTAAACCATTTGTCAGATGCGTTCTATACTATCAAACAAAAAAACAAATATTATGCGTTTGGAGCTCCTACCGGACAAGTAGATGCACAACTGCCGCAATCGATACAAGTATCTGCATCAATTACATACTTGCCTTCGCCCTCAGAAATAGCTCCCACAGGACATTCACCTGCACAAGCACCACACATAATACAATCATCAGAAATTTTATAAGCCATAAATATACCTCCTATTTATATATTAACAACAAAAGAATATAAAGTAAAAAATACGATTTATAATATGTAAGTTTACTTTTTAATCTATGTGTATATATTATCAAATATTACATTAAAAGTCAAGTGTAATTAATGGAATTTATGCAAAATATCAAATTTTTTAAAAAGCCCATAATATCTAAGGTTTTAAGCGAAATTAATATTGCTTGCCAAGAATTTTTACGAGTTATATATAGCTTACCACAAAAATTTTTATTTATCTTCAAGGTCCTTTAAAGCCTCTATTTCTTTTTTATCGAGGTGAATTTGTGCATCTTTTATGACCTTAACCTGAGAAACATTATAATTTTTAGGTGATGCCTCCGGTGATTTACTTAATGATACTCTGAGTATCCCTGTTATTAAATTTTGGTCAACAACAGTTCCCTTACCATCCGGCGTATTGACTATCGCACCAATTTTTGGAGTATTTTTCAGTAATTCGGTGTACGCATCTTGTTCATATTTTAAGCAGCACATAAGTCTGCCGCAAGTTCCTGAAATTTTAACAGGATTTAATGACATACCCTGTTCCTTAGCCATTTTTATTGATACAGGCTGAAATTCTCCTAAAAAGGAATTACAGCAGAACGGTCTGCCACATACACCCAAACCACCTATCATTTTAGATTCATCTCGTACACCAATTTGTCTTAATTCTATTCTTGTTTTAAATATATATGCAAGATCTTTTACTAAATCTCTAAAATCCACTCTGCCGTCCGCCGTAAAATAAAAAAGTATTTTGCTATTATCAAAAGTATATTCGACATCAACGAGTTTCATAACCAAATTATGCTGGTTAATTTTTTCCATACATAATTCAAAAGCCTTTTTTTCTTTTTCTTTATTTTCGGCAACTTTTTGCAAATCTGCATCTGTTGCAATTCTTATAATTTTTTTCAACGGATAGATAATTTCTTTATTATCAAGGCTGCGATTTTCCATAGCGACCTCGCCACATTCTACGCCTCTTGTAGTTTCCACTATTACTTTATCGCCTTTTTTTAATAAATGATTATCAGGGTCAAAATAATAAATTTTTCCCACATCTTTAAAACGAATTCCTACTATTTCTATCACAAAGGTTTCCCCCTAATTATATTTTATAAAATAATATCATCTACTGTAAACTTTCACGAATTTTAATACAAAGCCAAGTTACAAATAAATTCAAATTTATATTAGAATCTAATGCCTTTTGGGAATTATATAGAACTTCAATTAATTTTAATAATTTTCTTTTTGACAGTCGTCCTGCTAAATATTCAACGGATTTACTTGACATAGACAAAGATTTAATCTTATCTGAAAAAACTATACTATCTCTAATGATTTTTATAAGTGCCTTCATTACATCGTATGCGAAATTTTTATCTGATACAAGTGTATATAAAGACGCCAATAAACTAAATTCATAAATATCTCCTATTGCCAAAGCAATCATTTCTGCCGTTTCATTTACATTACTAAAATAACTGTCATCTAATGCAAGAATTGATTTACCAATATTGCCATTTGTTGATTTAACGGCACTAATTATATTATCTCTTGAATATGACGGACAATGTTCTGACAAAAAGTCAACTGCCGTATTTTCGTCAACAGGTAATAACGAAAATATGCTGCTTCTTGAGCGTACTGTTTCAAGCATTGAGTATGCAGAAACACAAGTCATTATAAACATAGCAGTTTTAGGCGGTTCTTCCAATATTTTCAGTATCGTATTTTGTGAGTAGGCATCCATTTTATCACTGTCATCTATAATATATACTTTTTTTTCTGCATCATTAGGCAATACATATGCATCTGACCTTATAACTCTTATCATATCAACAGGAATTAAAGCCTTATCCTTAGGTTTAGTTATGGTAATTATATCGGGATGAATATTATTTTCAGCTTTATAACAATTATTACACACTTCACACGGCTTATCATCATTCTCGGAAGAACATACAGCCCATTTTGCAATTAGCATAGCAAGTGTTGTTTTGCCAACACCGTCTTCTCCCTCAATAATTATGGAATGAGGAAATCTGTTTTGCTGCATAAGACTTTTTATTTCTGACATTACTTTGTCATTTCCCACAAAATCTTTAAATTTCATTTTTACCTCTATAAAACACTAACTCTTGTTTAATTACAAATTTATTATAACATCATATTATTTGTTTTGCAAGGAATAACAATACTAATCAATTTGCAGTTTTTCCCAATAAGAAAAATTCATTATTAAACCATATATCTCATTTTCGGGTGCAAGATAAAATCAAAATGATGAAAATTTTGATTTTTACTAAGTTTTTAAATATATTTTACGATTGATTAGTTATTAATATAAATTGACAATGTAACTCTAAAATGATAAAATGAAAATAAAGTAATTTTTTAAATTTTTAAGGAGGGATATACATTGAATATGCTTTTACAAATAGGAATAGGGTTAATACCGGCAACATTAATAGTGGTAATAACTACATTAGTAAGAAAAAATTTTAAAATTAAGAATGTTGCACCAACTTGTACAATAGCAGGTCTGTGTGTACTTTGTCTTGTAAGCGGAATCGTAACTACCCTGAATGATAAGAAAAATACGGGTTTGCAGGTTCCGGAAGAAGATATGTACAAAATGATTTACGGATTGGTTGAGAACGGTTCTTATGATATGGCTGATAATCTTTTGGAACAAACCGCAGATGCCTTTGGCTATACAAAAGAATGTTCTTTAATAAGAGCAAGAATTAAGGCTTTAACAAATGATTTTAAAGCATCTAAGATGATATTTCTTAATATATCATCAGATGATGTAAGTCAGGAAAAAGAATATATTGATAAGGTCGTACTTGCTCAAAAAGTGGATACCGCTATCCAAAATATGCTCGAACAAACTGGTAATTCGACAGACAACAGTAATAACAACGCTATTTTATCGGAAGCTAAGGATATATTGGAAAATAATAAAATTTTTACGGCTATAAGTGAAAGTATAACAAAAAAATACGGCGATATAAAGCAAGATACAATGTATTCGGTAGGTAATCTCATAGGTATGGTAAATAAGTGCTATGACGATTATAAAAATAACGGTTATACAGATGAGGAAGAACTTAAAAGAGTTACATTCTCAATAGACAATATTTTGAGTAAAATGCCATCTCTTTCTTCTTTAAAATATTACAGAGAAGCAAGATTAAAGGTAAATATTCTCAACTCGGACTACGATAAGATTGCAAAACAAATAGATAAAAATTCCGGATATAATGAATTAATGGTAGTATCTCAATTATATATTAACGGTTTTATTAAAGAAGAAGATTTTTCTGATTATTTAAGAGTTTATGATTATAACGATTTACAAAAAATCAGAAATCATATGCAGGAGCTTTATCAAAAAGGAATAGGAAACCGTTCGGCAAGGGATAACGATAAATTAAAGGAAAGCATAAAAACTTTCGATAATATAGTAAATAATATGCCTCTCCTCTCCTTAAAAAGTGAAATAGCGGAATTTGCAGAGGATACAAATAACTTGTCTGCCGCCTCAAAGTTATATTATCAAGCAGCAAAAATTGATAATTATTTAGGAAATGAAGCATCAGCCGAAGAAAATTTGTCAAAATCATTTGATGCCGTAGGAAATTGTGATGATTTCAGTTTTGCAGAACCTGTATATGAAATAGTAAATATAATGAAAGGCGAGAATTCAAGCGAGAATATTAAGAATGTATCAGATTATATTGATATAATTGAAGAAAATTCAATGCCTATTTATGTTGAGGGAAGCAGCGACGGAAATGAACAACAAAAAGATTTTAACAATGCTATCACTGACTATGTAAGTAAAACTAAATCTGCCATCAATATAGGTGAAATAGATTATTCTAAATTCCCTCAAATTGAAGCAAGAATCCAAATTTCCGGCGATTACATAACAGAAGATACAGATTTAAAAAGTATATTAGAAATTTACGATTGCGGTATAAAAATAGATAATTACAGCATAGAAAAAGTTGTTCTTGAAGGCTCTAATGTACAGCTTGTTTGTGATAACTCCGGAAGTATGAGCGGCTCCGTTTCAAAATTAAAAGAAGCTGTTGAAGAATATATAAATTATAAACTTGATGATGAAGATATATCTATTGTAGCATTTGATGATGATATATTGTTTACTTATGGTTTCGGAAGTTCAATTGATGAACTACAAGAAGCAATATCAAAGTTTGATGACCTTGGCGGTACTGATATTTATGGTACATTAGTAAGTCTATTAAATGATTTTCCAAGCGATAAAAACAAAAATAATATAATTATTCTTTTAACAGACGGTGAGGACAATTCTCCGGCAAGTTACACAGAAATTTTTGAAAATATAGGAGAACAAGCCAATAATAAAAATATTATTATATATACATTAGGTATAGGAAGTAGTGTTGATACAGAATATTTAACCACTATTGCCGAATCAACAGGCGGTTCTTTTGTATATGTAAATGATATCGCAACTTTATCAACATTCTACGATTTAATACATCAACAAATTAAAAATCAATACACAATAAAATATACAGCTATTGATACATTAACAAGCTTTAACAGAAGTTTAGAAGTTAAAATTCCTGACGAGAGTGTATCAACAATAAAGTATTATTCTTTAAGCGAAGAAAATTTGGAGAATTACAATTCGTTCTATGCAGATGGATTATCCGTTACAGGTTTAGTGCCAAGAACAATCTATAAAGACGCTAACGAAAAAGACCGTATAATTCAAATAAAGGGTACGGGTTTTAAATCTGCGGATAATTTGATTATAAAATTAGATGGAAGTCTGTCATATACGCTATACCCTAAATTTGTTGACGCTGAAACCTTTGAAGTAACATTAAAAGCGGGTATGCCTGAGGGCAGCTATAATGCAACATTTATACTTAACGGCAGAAAGGCATATATACAAAATGCCTTATTAATAGTTGACGGAGAACTCGATAAAATAGAGTTTGGTGATTATGTATTCTATGCAGTAAATATTAGCCACAAAGATGATACATATACACTGTCAGGTGGAGTAAATCTTAATCATTGGCTTAATTTTAAGAGTGATGTAACAATTAGTGGTAATCTTGAAAATACAAAAGTTCAAATGACTGATAATGGCGGTTCTTATGTTGTATTTGACGAAAAAACAGCACAAGGCATTACAAAAACATTCGCCGAAAAAGGTTGGTCGGTAGATTTTCCTGCTATGGGTACTATATCACTGTATAATACAGGTGATGATTATACAGAAGATGAATACCCTGTTGATAGAAATGCTATTCAATCACTCAAAATTAAAAATTTCATTAATTTAATAAATGTTGATGCAAGACTATATCCTGATAGATTTAAAATTTCATTCTCATCGGCAAACACAATAATCCCATTCCAAGATGTTATAATACAGTCATTATCCGGCGATAGTGCTATGACATTCGATGGTCAGTTCAGCGGCGTTATTTCAAAAAATAATATAGGACTTATAGTCGACTTTGAAAGAGAAGATGACAGTGATATTTCCAAAAAAATGAAAGTATTTAATAGAACATTACCTGTAAATTTAAGCGATTTAGAAATACATATAAACACTCTTGAAGGTGAATTAGGTTTTAAAGTCGGAGTAGGATTGCCATTTGTAAATTTAGAAAGTGTTGGATTAGAAGTAAGTTGGATTGATTTGGATCTGGATACATTAATGTTGTGTGCAGATTATCCTATAACAAAATTAATATATGGAGTACCTGTAACATTCAAAGATTTCCAATTAGGTGCAGCTGATATGGCAAGTTCTAAGAAAATAGGCAGTTCAAAAGATATTATCAGCACAAAATTAGTCGGTCGATTTGAAATTGACATAGCTAATATAGGCGAAATTTGTCCTCCGCTCAAAAAGTATATTGATGATGTTGAACTATTTACAATGCCTGATACAGAAGTACAAATCGGATTGGATCAACTTTTATTATCAGCTAATGCAGAACTGAAATTCCTTGATGAAATTAAATTATCCGAAGCCGAAATTGAACTCGGTACAATAGAGGGATATTATGAACCTTTACTTTTTGAAAATTCCGGAGAAAATGTGTTTGGTTTATACGCAAAATTAAAACAAGGTTTAATGTGGGAAATTCCTAATTGTAATGTTGATATTTCCGGAACAGGAGAATTTAATTTCCACTCAAAGTTTATTGGCTGTAAGTACACCGGAACAGCCCAAATTGATATAAAATGGTGGCTGTTTAATAAGAAAATCGATAAAAGCGGCAGTATTTTAGTAGGATTCTATTTCCCGGATAATGATGTTACACAATTCACAATCAGAACCAGAATTGTAGATGACAAAGGCAAAGTATCAGGTGATATGCTTTACATTTCTTCCAAAGGTTCGGAATGGGTCAGCAATTATTTAGACTAATAGGAGGTTAGCTATGAGAAAAGCAATAAAAAAATCAATATCAATTTTATCTGTAATAGCTATTATAATAACTATATTTTCTGTTAGTTTAATGACGGTTTTTGCAGATTATACTTCAAGTGAACTTATAAAAATAGATAGTCCGACAGATATTACCATTATGATAACTTACGAAAAAGAAAAGCCTCTTATAAGGTTTATTTCGCCAAGTAATAAGACTTATTCGGAAGAAACAAGCACCGAAGAAGAATTACAAAGAGCATCTGATGATGGTTGGGTTACATATAAAATCGTAAACGCTGAGGCTGGTACTTGGAAAATAGAATACGATAAGTTAAGCAATGATGGCATAAATATTAATGTTATGCAATCCACCGAGAATATTTGGATTCAGTCATTCAAAATAAACGAAATTAAAGACGAAACTGCAAAAGTTACCTTTAATGCTGCGTTAGCAGATAAAAAGGTATCCTATAAATATGAAATTTCTATTATAACGGATAATGACGAAAGTTATTCGGGGGAAGTTTTGGCAAGCGGGTACTCTGACACCGGCGAAGATAAATCAATAGATATAAATTTATCAAAAATATCAAGCTATGATAAATACCGTTTTAAACTCAATGTTGAACTTGAACAAAATGGTGCAGTATTGTTTGACGAAGCACAAACCGATGTATTTAGCTATGTAAACCCTAACACTCCGGAAGCTATAAGTGATATTGATATATCAGTAATAAAGTCTGACCTGCAAATAAATCTTGATTGGTCGAATTATGACAGGTCAAACGAGTACAATATTCTTGCATTTGCAGACGACAACACCGAACCTTTTTATGTATCAGAAATAACAGACGGAGCAGCCATTGATAAAATTTATTATGATGATACATATAAGAAAATCAAAATTCAAATTTATAAAGTTCAAAACAGTATTTTATCTAAACCATTAGAAAAAACAATTATATTGGATAGTAATGAAAGTCTTGAAATTACAACACCGGAATTAACAAATTCATATCAAGCTGTTATTAGTTATAATTTTCAAGATGAAAAAAATATAAAGCTATCCGTAAATGGTGTTACAGACGAATTAAAGAAAAACGGAAACGGTACATTTTCCGCAAGTATCGCAGATGGAAGCAATGATATTGAAGTTTCATATACAAATAGTGATAATATTTCGTTTGTCACAAAAAAGACGATATTCGGAGATTTTAATGCGCCATTAATTGAACTCTATGAGAACATAGACGGGAAAAAATTCAATGAGGCAGAAGTTTTTATCGTAGGCGAAACAGAGGCAGGGGCAGCTCTTACATACAACGGTGAAAATATAGAATTACTCGAAGACGGAACATTTAATATACCAGTATCACTTAAAAATGGTGATAATGTCATAGAATTAGCCGCTTCTGACAAGGCTGGCAATAAAACTACAAGAACTATAACATTGATTTATAACAGCAATGCGTTATTTGTAGGCGGAAGTATTAATTGGAAAGAATATTTACCGTTTATTGTATCATTATTGGCTGGCATTATAGTTGCAGTTTTAATTGTCATTTTATTGAAAAACAATAAGAATGACAACAAAACAACCACTTCTAAAAATGATGGCAAAAATATTAAGGATAAATTGCCAAAGATAAAAGTATCAATATCAAAGTTAATAACTATATGTTCCTTTGGAATTGCAGGGATTAGTTTTGTACTTGATGTAATATTTGCGACAGGATTTTTTAAATATAATAAGATTGTATCAAGCGACAGTTTTATAACTGAATATGAAAAATCTATTGATAATGCCATAAATCAATTTAATAGCTATGGCAGATATAAAACATTATTTATATTATTTTTGATTTTAACTATTGTATTTGCAATATTTGGATTATTGAGTGTTTTTGCTCCAAAAATAATAAAAAATAGACCTAAAAAACAACCTAATACTAACTATCCACAAAATCAATATCCACAAAACGACTACAATCAACAACCTAATAACAACTATCCACAAAATCAATATCC